>JBKQIH010000267.1:0-9072 GCA_052148445.1 Rhodomicrobium sp. | reverse complement strand
CGATCTAATCGCATCGCTTGAGATTGTGGTGGGCGCTGCTCATGAGCGCAAATTGCCGCTAACCACGAAACAAACATTTTGAGCAATCGAACCGGACGATACCGGCTTCAGTCATCGCAATTGCGCGCGGGGGCCGTCCGGCAGCGAGAATGACGAGCTACAATCCGCGAGGTTACGCCATTCGGAATATCGAATGGTCCGCTGGCATCGATTGGCGCCAGCGTCGCGGGCGTCCACTGCGGCATTGCCTTTATATACGTGCATGTTCAATTTGCGGCTGCACTGGCTTTTTAACAGACATAAGCCTGCGCCGGCGGCCACGCCTCAGAGAGAGAGCATTGGCTGGCGTCTCTTAAGGTTCCAGAGCGTGTTTTCGTCTCACACTACTCCTGCGTATGTGGCGGGCGTCTGCCTAAGGCATCCGTAAGATTGGCGGGCGCCAATCTTGATGTCAGCAGCGTGGGGACTCGAAGTATCCGGCTTGCCGCGGTTTGCCGGTTTTTTTTAGCTATATATTTTGGCGCCCCGTAGGGGTTTCGCACTGGCGACTTAAGCGCATGATATAGAACGATATTTCTATTCAGGAGAGGAGCCGGTACCGTCACAAATACCGTCACATTTGTGAGAAGATGTGGTTATCCACAACCTGCTGCGTTGACAATCGAAGATGGTGGAGCGCCTGGGTTGCCTCGGATATTTAGCTTATCCTTCCAAATTCAATTCAAAATCTCTGATGTTAAATATGTTAGACTCTTAGTTAGATAAGTTAAGGCTGTGGATATGATTCATAGCCCCATGATATATAATGACAATTCTTTGAGGCTGGTCGGCAAATGTACGAAGTGCAGTCGGTGAATGTACGAAACTAAGTCGGCGTATGTACGAAGATAGGTCGGCAAATGTACGAAGTGGTCGCCGAATGACCGGCCCGGTTGCCGAAAGTACGAATAAGTCGCTGATAGTACAGAGAAGATGCCGATAGAACGAATCGGTCGCCAGATGTACGAAGTGTACCTTCCTGCCCCGGTCAATTATTTCACGGTCGGCGAAAGTACGAAGTAGTCGCTGAAAGAACGAATCAGTTGAACTGTAAGATGTCGAGGTCTAGCCTTTTGGGTATGACGTCGCATCTTCTCCCTGAACGCCATCCCGTTAAAGACTTCTTCGTCCTCGATGTCTTGGATGTGACGCCGCGTTCGGATATTGCCTCGATGGCGCATCCGATCTTCTCCCTCTCGACCAAGGCTGAGACGAAAATACTGCGGTATCAGCAGGACGACACGATGGTCGAGATCCACCCTTCTGCGAAGGGGCTTGCCACCATCTACGACAAGGACGTGCTGATCTACTGCATCAGCAAGCTTATGCACCGCAAGAATAACGGCGAGGCTATCGGTCCGGTCGTGCGCATCACGACGCACGACCTTTTGGTTTCGACCAACCGCAACACCGGCGGCATCAGCTATGAGCGTCTTGAAGACTCGCTGGACCGGCTGGCCGGCACGCGCATTAAGACCAATGTGGCGACCGGCGAAGAAATCTCTACCCAGAATTTCGGCATCATCGAATGGTACGATTACAATCGCAAGGCCAGCGGCTTCGTCGAACGGCTCAAATATCTCGATATCAAGCTGTCGGACTGGCTGTTCCGCGCCATCGACGCGGCCGAAGTGCTGCCGATTAGCCGGGAGTATTTCCGGCTCAGGCGGCCGATCGACCGGCGCCTTTATGAGATCGCGCGCAAGCATTGCGGCAAACAGCCGTGCTGGAAAGTCAGCGTGCCGCTGCTCCAGAAAAAATGCGGCTCCAAGCAGGCTGAGAAGCACTTTGTCGTGCATCTTAGGGAACTTGTCGCCAGCGACCCCCTGCCCGACTATGCCGTGACCATGGACGCAGGTCAGGTCGTTTTCCATCGGCGCGCGGGCAAGCCGCCGGAGTTGGTGAAGCCCCCTGCCCCGCTGCCGGTTGTGACGGCCGTGGAGCCGGAGGCTAGGAAACGCGGGATTTTCATTTCATCCTCCGCCCTTGAGCGGCTTCATGAAATCGCGCCCGGCTGGGACAAGTACATGCTTGAGCGTCAATACTGTGACTGGGCGGCGGACAAGGAAGCCGCACGCAATGAGGACTCGCGTTTTTTCGGCTGGGTCAAAAGTTTCACGAAGGGTAGAGCATCACCCTGACCACTCACTGCCAGCTTGCGCAATTGGATAAATGAGCATTTGCGTAGATGCCCAAAAGGGCAAGAGAGCAGGAAGGCATTAACCCAATCGGGAAACCGCGCAAGCGGGAAAAAGCGAAGAAGAGAAAGGGAGCAATTACGCAAGGGGGTAAATAATCGATTGCCCAAGGGGGTAATTGGGCCGTTGCCCATGATAATTAATTGTATTGATATGATCGGCTTAGAGATATAAACTTAAATTATGTCATGCACAATTGCGCATTCGCGTAATCAGGTATTTTCCCATTTGCCCAATCGTACAAGTCTTGCCGGGTAGCGATTATGATTATTTCCTTTGCGTCCTCGAAGGGCGGAGTCGGTAAATCGACGACGTGCGCGGCCATTGGAGCGCGTCTCGCCCAAAGGGGCGAGCAGGTGCTCATCATCGATCTCGATCAGAACCGGACGCTGGAGCGTTGGGGCCGCAAGGCGAAGATTCCGGGTCTCATCGTCAAGGCGATTGAGCGTGATGCCTTCACGCAGGAATTTCGGGATACTACAGCCGCGGGCGAAGTTGACCATATTCTCATCGATCTGGCGGGTGCGCGCGAGGCGACCGTGCTCAAGGCAATTGCGCGCTCCGATCTGGTCGTGATCCCGGCGCAGGCTTCAGAGCCCGATTTGCGCGAGGCGCTGGTCGTCGTTTCCGACATCCGCGACGTGGCCGAGGAAAAGGGGGCTCCGATCCCCTACCGGCTTCTTTTGACCAAGATGCCGCCCTTGCGCACACGGGTGACGGACTTCGCCTATCAGGAACTCGCACGGCTTGGGCTGCCGATCTTCCGGACCGTTATGGTGGAGCGGGTCGCCTATAAGGAGATGTTTTTGACAGGTGTGCCTCCGGTGCCCAGTGAAACCGGCGGGGCCGGGGCGGAAATCGCTGCCCTGGCTTCTGAAATGGAGGACATCGTCGGGCAGGCGCAGCGGAAATCCGGGCCGCGCGCTGCGGCGGGGTAGGGGGTATCCATGTCCACACAGAAAACCACACGTCCGGCGTTTCAGTCATTGGAGCTTGACCCAATCGATGCCCGTCTTGAGGCCAAGGCTGCCGAGAAGGGCATTCCGACGCTGGTCACGCCGAAGGCCGAACTGCCTATCGCCGAAGAACGTCCGATGCCGGTGGAACCGGTGGCTCAAGTCCTGCGTAATGCAAGCAGGGTCGCCCCGCAGCCGCAAAGTACGCCGCGCTCGCGCATGAAAGGCCTCAAAATCGAGCTGCCGGACTATGTCTGGATCGCGCTCAAGAAACGGGCAGCCGAGGACATGGTTTCGCTGCGGCACCTGATCATGAAGGCATTGCGGGCGCAAGGTGTTGCCATCAATGAGGCCGATATGATCGAAGACGGACGGCGGTTTCGGGATTAAGGCTCTCGGAGGGGCAATTGGGCAAATGGGCATTTGGCTGTTTGCCGGAACATAAAGCCAAGTAGCGCACTTGTGCATCGGGGCCGGTCCGCGGATCGGCTATTTTCCTAGTGCTAGCAGCTAGCGCTATTGCTAGTCGCTTTTAGGCTACCTCATAGCATGGTAAGGTCTTCGCGTCTGAAGCGCCAAGGGCTGGTTCGCGGGGACGGTGAGGATGCGATATGCGATCTCGGCGCTGGCTGTTGGCGCCGCGCTCTGTCTGATGGGCGCTTCGGGATTGATGAATTTCTTGTTCTGGCTGACGCAAGGCCAGACGGAGCGCGAAGCCAATATCCTGGGCTCGGTGTCCGTCGCCTTCGATATCTTCAAATGCGTGCTGCCGGTTTCGATCGCCTGGGCCTGGGCGCAGGGCAAACGCGGCTATGTGCTGGCAGGGTGCATCCTGTTCGCACTGTTTTTCGCTTTCTCATTCCTGTCGGCGCTCGGCTTCGCGGCGGGCAATCGCGGCATGGTCAGCGGGGGCAGGGAGTCGCTTGGCTTGCGCCTGGAAGCCGCGTCGAGCGAACTGGGCAATGCGAGGCTTCGTCTCAAGGACCTCAACCGGCAACGGCCGGCAAGCGTCATCGAGGCCGAGTTCAAGGAACTTCAGCAGGACAGGTTTTGGAAAGGATCGCAGAATTGCGCGAACCCGTCGGGCGGCGAAGCACGCGAGTTCTGCAAAAGCTATTTTGGCAAACGCATCGAGCTCGTGGCGGCGGTCGAGGCGGAGCGTTTGACCAGGCGCATCGCGGAACTTGCAGGTGAAGTCCAAACCCTGAAAAGCCAAGGGGCAGGCGAGGACAAGGACCCGCAAGCGAGCATGCTGGCGGTGCTCTCAGGACTGGCTCCGGAAAAGGCGCAGAAAATCCTGATCGTGGGTTTCGCTTTCCTCGTCGAATTGGGCGCTGCGTTCGGGTTGTTTCTCGCGACCGGACATAGCTTCGGCGGGGGCAATTCCAAGCCGGTCGCGGGAAATGCCCAAGGCCACACGGTGCTAGCCAATATCCGGGATCAGCGCTTGCTGCCGCAACCGGCCATTGCAGCACCTTTGCGCCTGAAGCGGTGTGAGGGCGGCGGTCTCATAGTGGATGACGGCTCCGGCAAAGCATAGGACAGTAAAACCAAAACGCGATTCGCGCGGCGGTTAGTGAAAGACAGAAAGGTCTCATGAGCTGGGTCATTGCCATAGGCGGGCAAAAGGGCGGAACGGGCAAGAGCACGGTCGCGCAAGGGCTGGCGGTGGAAGCCGTCCGGCATGGGACGCTCGCGATCCTGGCCGACATGGATGTGACGCAGCAATCGAGCGTGAAATGGGCCGAACGCCGCCGCGCGGCCGGCATTCAGCCAATGATCGATGTGCGGCTTCTGCGGGCCGTGAGTGGGATCGCGCCGCTGCGGCGCTTGTGCGATCTGCTCGTCATCGACACGCCGGGAAGAGTCGGCAGCGAAACGGTCAGTCTGGCCAAGGCCTCGGACCTGCTGCTGCTCACCACGGATACCAACGCGCTCGAACTCGAGCCGACGGTCATACTCGTTCATAGCCTGACCGCCGCTGGTATCCCGGACGACAGGCTTGCGATCGCGCTGACCAAAGTGCTGGACGACAAGCGCGAGGCTGACGCGCGCGCCTACCTCAAAGCGGCGGGTTATGAAGCGCTGCCGGTCGCGCTGCGCTTCAACCGGGCGGCGCATGATGCCGGCAATGAAGGCCTTGCCGTCACCGAGGTGACGCAAAAGAGCGTCGCCGAACAGGCCAATCAATTCTTCGAAGGCATTGTCACGGCCCTGAATCAGGCGCGCGAACGCGTGAGCGAGCAGGGCGCGAGAGAACCGGATCGAACCAAGGAACGCGGAGAGCGCGAACGATGAGCTGGGACAGCATGAAGCGGCGGCAGGGTTATGTGTTGCCGGAGCCGCCCAAGAAGGACGATGCGAAGCTACCTTTAGACCGACCTAAGAAAAGGCCAGACGGCCGCGTGGCGCGAAAAACTGATCGCGAGAAGCAATTCAATCCAAGGGTCAGCCAGATTTTTCTCGAGCGCTTCGCGAAGGCCAAAGCAACTGAGCAAGAGCGAGCGGGGGAGAACATCACCCAGGCTTACTTTCTTGATCTTCTGCTGTCGATCTACGAGCGGGCGCAAGGCGAGGGGCTTCGGCCATTCGGTTTATCGGAACCCGCCTTCGAGGCGGCGAGCGCGATAGCCGAGCATATGGGCTGGCCGCTGTCAGTCGTGATCGAGGACGCGATCGCGGCAAGGTACAAGCATTTCAATTTTGCCAAAGACGCCGAAACGAAGGGGCGCTGAGGCGCACCTTTGGGGCAGGGGCCTGAATGTCGAAGAGACCGAAGAGTCTGAAGGAGCTGGTCGTCGCAGACCTGGAGCGGGCGCAGCGCTTGATCAGGAAAGTCAACGACGAGATCGATCCGCAATTCCGCATTGCGACGCCGGAAGGCGATTATTGGATTGCCATGACGCTCTCTCGCGATCCGGCGGAGCGCGTGCGGCAACTGCGGAAGGTGTCGCTGTTCATGGCGTGGAAGCTGTCACCGGGATTTACGCTAGCCTCCGAGCTGATCGAGCCCGATGCCGTCCATTGCTTCGGCGCAACGCATAAGGAGCAGCTGGCGGCCATTTCGCTGATCGAGCGCAATCCACTGCGCTTTGCGAAGCTGCAATGGCTGTCGCCGGAGCAGATCGGCGATGAAATCCGCGCCCTGCTACCGAACGGCGCAACAGCGCTCGATGCCGGTATGATTCAGGAACTGAAGGAATATTTCGGGCCGGAAGGAAGATTCCCGGCGGTGCATATCGAGACAGGACGGGTCGGAGGATAAGCCCGTCGTGGTGAATGAAGGCTTGGCGCCCCCCTAGCCGATGGGTGGGGGCTCACGCATAAGTACTGGACTGTCGAGTTCTGGTGATTCACATTTCGAGCGAAAACGGCGTTCTGCCGGAATTGAGGTGCCGGACAAATGCGCAATTAACTATGTATTTCGTTGGCAATAATCCTTCCAATAATATATAGTTAAATACATGACCGAAATAACGAATGAACTCATGTACGAAGTCCTGAAGCAGCTTCAAGCCGGGCTGGCTGACGTGAAAACGATCCTCAGCGATCATACAATTCAACTACTGCGCATTCGGGACGATGTGAATCAGACTCGTAATGAGATCAACAGCCTTCGTGGCGACGATCTGCGTATTGAGGCGATGCAGGCTCGAATGGAATCGCGTCTCGAACGGATCGAGCGGCGTCTTAATCTCACGGACGCCTGAGAATTCCAAAATCGAGCCCGCGCGGAAAAGGCGCCCGGCTCTATTAAATGGTATCGTTTTGCAGGCGTGGCCGGGACTTGGTCTCGCCGGGCGGATGCTACGCCACGAATTGCCGCGCTACGGGATATCCATCTTCGATGGCGACCTTGATCGCGAAATCATAGCGGTCGATGTCCAAAGCGAAAGGAACGTCGTCCGGAATGAGCCAAGGCCGCTTCGGATCGTTGAACTTCACAACCTCTCCTCCCGACAGGATCATCTGACGCGCTGCATCGGGATTTCCGCGTCTGCCTTCCAGCAAATTGCGCAAATGGAGGGCGCAGATTTCATCTTCGGAGGAACGAAGCCTGCCTTCTTCCCCCGTGGCCACGAGCGTTATCCGGCCGCTTGCTAACGAGCGTATGGCGCGCGCGGTGGCACTTGCTGTCACGAGCGAGGCGGCAAACATGTGCTCCGCGGCTTTCGCCGCTGTGACGATGCCCTGCGTGCCGGCGCTGGTTCTTTGGATAAGGGCCATGCCGGTGAGATCGGCCTTGGACAATTCGTAGGGCGAATTTCCGAAATCGAAGCCCTCCACAGGACGGCCACCCACTTCGCCCATGCAAATCTGGCCAATGCCTCGGCCGCGTAGCGCTAAGGCTTCCTCGACAGTAGCCACCATGGTGATCCGCGTTGCGCCATTTGCGAAAGCAACCGCGGCCGTCGTGAAGGCGCGGAACACGTCGATGATGGCGGCCACACCCGAGGCCCGGGCGGCTCCCTCTAGCAGGCTTTCGATGCGGATGTCCATGAGATAGGCCTTTTCAGTTCCGGGTATTGGGAAACATACACCCCTTCATTCCAGGTTGTGCCACACAGGATGAACAAAGGGGAGATGCGCATAGAGATCGAACGCGGACGGCAGCCGATGAGAGGCTTTCCGTAGCCGCTGCCGTGTGCCAAGCTTAGGTCCCATGAACGTCGTCGTTTGGGATATTGAGACCGTACCCGATTTGCGCGGCTTTGCCGCGGCGAATGGCTTGAGCGATAAGACCGAAGCCGAGGTGCTGGAAGCGCTCGGCGATAAATTTCCCAAACACATCTACCATTCGATCGTCTGCATTGGCGCTCTCGTCGCGCACCGCGAGCAGGGGGCCTGGGTGGTTGACGCGCTCGGCGCGCCGCATATCGGGGAGAGAACCGAAAAGCAGCTGATTTCGGCGTTCGCGGATAAGATCGCCGAGCTAAGCCCCCAGCTCGTCACCTTCAATGGCAACAGTTTCGATCTGCCGGTGCTTCGCTACCGCGCCATGATCAACGCGGTCTCCGCGCCGGGGCTGTCGGCTCGCGCGTATTTCAACCGCTATACCGAAGATGCGCTCGATCTATGCGACGTGTTGTCGTCTTTCGGTTCGCAAGCCAAAGCCACACTGAACGAAATTTGCAAGGTCATGGGACTGCCGGGCAAACCCGATAATATCGACGGCAGCGAGGTTCACCGGTATTTCCGCGAAGGCAAAATCAAGGAAATCGCCGATTATTGCGAGACTGACATCGTGAACACCTATCGCGTCTGGCTGCGCTATGAGCTGTTTCGCGGGCGTCTGGGTCAGAACGAATACGAAGCCAGCGAGCGCGGCCTGGCAGAATTTGTGAAGGCGAAGGAAACCAGCAAACGGCACCTCAGCGTGATCATTGCCTAGAAATTGGGTGGCAGCGCCTGGCGCGAAGGCCACTATCAAAGGCGCGCCAGCATCCTCGCCTCGAATGTGCGCTCGACTTGCGCCCAAAGCGCTTGCCTTTCGGTGAAAAAGCCGCTCATGCGCTGCTCGGCTTCGGCGATGAGCGCGCGCAGTTGCTTCATGAGCTTGGTGCGGGGTGTGGCGAGCTCCCGGTCGATCGCCTGAACTTGCAAGGGATCGACAGTGGCCGTAGCCGAGTGGACAAAACCCGTCTCAAGCCCTTTCCGCCACAGCACGAGTTTTTCGGTGAGGGCTTTGCCGAAGCCGGGGATTGCGGCGATCTTTTCTGGCTCGACATCCGCGGCGGTATCCACGCCCCAAGAACGGAGCACGGCGCAGCGGGCGGGGCCTATCCCTGTTAGTTTGGCGCTTTCGATGCGGTAGCCTGCGAGATAGCGGCTGCGCTGCTCTTCTTCGGGCACGGGCGCCGCGCAGGCGTTGATACGCG
>JBKQIH010000266.1:0-3070 GCA_052148445.1 Rhodomicrobium sp. | reverse complement strand
AGGCGGCGGCTTCGGCGGAACTGCCGCTGACCTGCTTCGTGCTCGGCACCAACGACCTCGTCAAAGCCACGCGCGTGGCGGTGCAGGCGGACCGGCTGCCGCTCGTCGCCTCGCTGTCGCTCACCGTGACGGCCGCGCGCGCCTTCGGCATTACCGTGGTCGATGGCGTCTACAATGCGCTAGCAGACGAGGCGGGGTTCCGCGCAGAATGCGTGCAGGGCCGCGCGCTCGGCATGGACGGCAAGACGCTGATCCATCCCACTCAGATCGCGCCCTGCAACGAGGTGTTCTCGCCTTCCGCCGAAGAGGTGGCCGCGGCGAAGAAGATCGTCGAGGCTTTCGCGCTGCCGGAAAACCAAGGCAAGGGCGCCATCAGCCTCGACGGGCGCATGGTCGAGCTGCTGCACGCCGACATCGCGCGCCAGACGCTAGACATGGCCGAGGCCATCGCCGCCAGGGGGTGAGCCAGTCTTGCGGGGGTGCGCCCGCTTCACCACGGCAGGCGTCAATCGTGTCAACCTGGACCGCACCGGGTTCGCGTGCTGTATAGGATTAAGACGCCAGCCCGAATGACGGAGCCTCGGATTCCATTATACCGTGCTAGGCTAGCTGACGCTCTACGCGGGCGCCTCCGTTAGCATGCGGCCTATATCGTTTTGTGCTTTAAGGCTGTCCCGCCCCCGCGCGAATGTTGACGCGCATGCGATGGCCGGCACCCGGAACATTCCGCCGCAGCGGCCGTTCCCCGCAAATATCCCCCATCGTCTAACTTCGGCCGGGCCGTAAGGATGCGAACCGTAGGGATATTCGCCGGTGGCGCGACCGGTTCCTTTCCACCGCCGGCTAGGCCATTCGCCGCGAAGTAAAAGCTTTTCCTCTCGACTTTGCCAACGTGAAAGGAAAGCGCATGAACGGGTCCAAGGCAGCAGCCAGTGTGGTGCTGGTTCACGGCGCCTGGGCGGACGGCTCAAGCTGGAGCGAGATTATTGCGCCGTTGCAAGCTGAGGGGCTGAATGTCCTGGCGGCCCCAATTCCGCTGACGTCCCTGCGGGACGACGCCGCCGCCCTCGAGCGGGCCCTGGAGCGGACGGATGGACCCACGGTCTTGGTCGCGCATGCTTATGCCGGTGCTGTGATAGCGTCGGCGGCCAACGAAAGAGTCCGGTCGCTGGTTTTCATCGCGGCGTTGGCGCCCGATGAAGGCGAGACAGTCGCCGAAATGTTCTATCGTGAAAAGCCGCATCCCAAAGCGCCGCAATTGGCACCTGACGCTCACGGGTTCATTTGGATGCCGACAGAGGCATTCGGCGCGGCTTTCTCTCAAAACGCCCCCCCGGAACGGGTTGCACTTTTGGCGGCCATACAGCGGCCGATTGCGGTCGCGTGCATCCAGGAGAAGGTTCCAAAGCCCGCCTGGAAAACAAAGCCGTCTTGGTACCTCATTGCCGAAGAAGACCGGATGATCGACCCAGCCACGCAGCTCTTTATGGCGCAACGCGTTTAAGATGCTTTCGCTTCAAGGAGAGAAGGCGACGAGGCGAGAAACCGCATAGTAATTCGATCCGGCTGCATCCGAATGAATGACTAGGAACCTGCGTTATGTCTTATGCGGAACACTGCACTCGCCGGGCCCAAATGCGACACGTGAAACAAAATAACCGTATTTTATACCTACATTGTTGCGTAAGAAAGCATTATTTTGTGCAGAGTGTCCGGCTTAGGACCGCCATATCCTTTGTTGTAAGCATACCTAAAAACTTCATTCATGGGATCAAAACTCATGGCTTCGTCTTTGAATCCTTTAATAGTGTATCCAGTATGGTTTGCTTCTCCTCGACTAGAAGATCCCAAGACAAAACTCCAATATTTACCAGACTTATTAATTATGCTATCGCCAACATAAGTACCAATATCAAAAACTACATTAAGTCCAATATACTTTCCGTGCCATGGCTCTTGAAATTCCCTGAAAACTCTCTTTTCAAGAGAGAGATCCGATCCGCTCAACAAGACACTATGGTATTTGGCAAACCAAATCGAGATTTCATCGATTTCCATGTTGGTTCCCGTTGCTCCTTCGCTGAAGGTTGCGATGAAACTCTTCAAGCCATCAACTCGCGCACTTTTATTTTTCAAAAAGTGAGTAAAATTTGCATCACTTTTCTTTTTGTATTCCGCAATGTAAATGTTTTCATCTTTTTGATTTCGCAAGAAGTTGGGGCTTTGTCTAAAGGGCGGACTATACACCTTGTAACTTTTAAGAGCAGAAGTTACTGCGGTTCTGAGTTCTGCAACATTCTTGAACTCTGCTCGACGCTGAAACATCAATGATCTCCACGCGCGGGTCTACTCAAAGCGAGTATAACTTTTAATTCAACGTAGTCACCGGGAAAGTCGACCATGCACCGTCGATCAGCGCGCCAGAGCCCGTCGTCGAGACGATCCTCGAGGCTGTGGCGAGTTCGGCGGTGTGATCGGACCACTCAAGGCGGGGAGCGATAGAGTGGTTAAGAATGTAATAAAAGAGGCCAGCATGCCCAAGGTCAGCTTCAAGAAGGCCAGCGCCGGCGGGTTCAACATCTTCTATCGCGAGGCGGGATCGAAGGACGCGCCTGCGCTCCTGCTTCTCCACGGCTTCCCGAGCGCAGGTCATATGTTCCGCGATCTCATCCCGCAACTCTCGGACAGGTTTCGGGTTGTCGCGCCCGACCTGCCCGGATTTGGCCAATCTGACATGCCCGAACGGTCCAAGTTCAGCTACACGTTCGACAATATCGCGAGGATTATCGCCCGCTTCACCGAAGTCATTGGACTTGATCGCTTCGCCATCTACGTCTTCGACTATGGAGCGCCAACTGGCTTTCGCCTCGCAATGTGGCATCCCGAGCGCATCGCTGCCATCGTCTCGCAGAACGGCAATGCGTATGCGGAGGGCCTAAGCGACGGCTGGAATCCGATCAAAGCCTACTGGCAGGACCCGTCGGACGCAAACCGCGCGGCCCTCCGGGCCTTCCTTTCGCCGGAGTCGACGGTCTGGCAGTATACCCACGGCGTTGCCGATCCGTCCTCG
>JBKQIH010000265.1:0-5536 GCA_052148445.1 Rhodomicrobium sp. | reverse complement strand
GCCGAAGCCGCGCGAGTATCGGCGGGAGAATAGCGGGATCCTTGCCGTTACGGCCGCCGCACCAGGGCGCCCTTCCGGGATGACGATGTTGCGATGCTACCCGGCTGCGGTCAGGCGTATAGACGCTGGGCGTGCCAGCGAAGGTGATCCTCGATAAAGGTTGCGATGAAATAATAGGAGTGGTCGTAGCCCTCCTGGCGGCGCAGTATGAGCGATATCCCGGCCTTGGCGCAGGCCTGCTCCAGAAGCTGAGGCTTTAGCTGCTCTTTCAGGAACATATCGGCGGTGCCTTGGTCCACGAACAGTTCCGGCAACCGCGCGCCATCCTCGATGAGCGCACACGCGTCGTAAGCACGCCAGGCGTGACGGTCCTCTCCGATATAGCCGCTCAACGCCTTTTGGCCCCAAGGGCAATTCATCGGAGATGAGATCGGCGCGAAAGCGGAAACCGATTTGAAATGGCCGGGGTTGCGCAGAGCGATGGTGAGGGCGCCGTGTCCGCCCATCGAATGACCGGTGATCCCCTGTTTCGACATATCGGCGGGAAAATCCACCGCGATCAACTCCGGCAGTTCCCGCTCGACATAGGATCTCATGCGGTAGTTCTTGGCCCACGGTTCCCGCACCGCATCCACATAAAAGCCCGCGCCGAGGCCGAAATCGTAGGCCTTTTGCGGGTCGTCGGGAACGCCCTCCCCGCGGGGGCTCGTGTCGGGGGCCACCACCATGAGCCCGAGCGCAGAAGCTACGCGCTGCGCTCCCGCCTTGACGGTGAAGTTCTCCTCCGTGCAGGTCAAGCCCGAGAGATACCAAAGCACCGGTACGCGGTGGCCTCCGCTTCCCATGGGCGGCACGAAAACCGAGAAATGCATCTCCGTGCCCGTCTCGGAGGAGCGGTGCCGGCAGATGAACTGCGTTCCGCCGAAGCTCCGGGACTGCGAAACGATTTGCGGACGGGTCACGGCACGTTCCCCTAGTAGATCACGACCGAGCGGATCGATTTGCCTTCATGCATGAGGTCGAAGGCCTCGTTGATCCGCTCAAGCGGCATGGTATGGGTGATAAGGTCGTCGATATTGATCTTTTTTTCCATGTACCAATCGACGATCTTCGGCACATCGGTGCGGCCTCTGGCGCCTCCGAAGGCGCTGCCTTTCCAGACGCGCCCCGTGACGAGCTGGAACGGGCGGGTCGAGATTTCCTGGCCCGACGCGGCGACCCCGATAATGACGCTCTCGCCCCAGCCGCGATGGCAGCATTCGAGCGCCTGGCGCATGGTGTGCACGTTGCCGATGCATTCGAAGGAGAAGTCCGCGCCGCCATCGGTATGATCCACGATGGCTTGCACGACCTTGTCGCGGCCCACCTCGTCGGGGTTGATGTAGTGCGTCATGCCAAATTTCTCGGCCATGGGGCGTTTGCCGGGGTTGAGGTCCACGCCGACGATCTTGTCCGCGCCCACCATGCGGGCGCCTTGAATGACGTTCAGTCCAATGCCGCCTAGGCCGAAGACCACAACATTCGCGCCTGGCCAGACCTTGGCCGTGAAGATAACAGCGCCGATGCCCGTGGTGACCCCGCAGCCGATGTAGCAAATCTTGTCGAAAGGCGCGTCCTTGCGAACCTTGGCCACCGCGATTTCGGGAAGCACGGTGTAATTGGAGAACGTCGAGCAGCCCATGTAATGGAACAGCTCCTTGCCGTTGTGGGAGAAGCGGGACGTGCCGTCCGGCATGACCCCCTTGCCTTGCGTCGCGCGGATCGCAGTGCAGAGGTTGGACCGGCGCGAAAGGCAGGTTTTGCAGTTCCGGCATTCCGGCGTGTAGAGCGGGATGACATGGTCGCCCACTTTGAGCGTGCGAACGTCGGGGCCCACTTCGCGGACGATGCCCGCACCCTCGTGCCCCAAAATGGAAGGGAACAGCCCTTCCGGGTCGGCGCCCGATAGCGTGTAGGCATCGGTATGGCAGATTCCAGTCGCCTTAATCTCGATCAAGACTTCGCCGGCCTTAGGCCCCTCAAGATCGACCGTCTCGATGGAAAGAGGTTGTCCAGCGTTCCAGGCTACTGCAGCGCGCGTCTTCATGGATCGTTTCCGCCTTTACCCAAACATTTTCTTTTTGTCTGGCGCGGCCAGAGCCTGCCCGCACCGGGGAAGCGCCGATCGCTCCCCCGCGCACGCACAAAATGTGCCTGACTGTGCCAATTCGAAGTTTGCATGGATAGTTCTCACTATGTCAATCCTCTTGCGAGTGAATTCCCGCAGAAATAGGTTTCGTTAAAGACGTTCAACCTTTAATACGCTGAATTCGCGCCATGTTATAACGAATAGATAACGCAATATCGGAGAACTAATAGGCTGTATCTAACTGTTTGCAACATATTGCCACGACATAGCTGTATTGCGCTGCAAGCGAAAGCGTTACCGCTACAGCAATAATCACATATGAGTACTTATAACTAGCTTGTACTATGCGTTTATCGTGGACTATGAACTACACTACTATAACAGAAATTACCACGTTGGAACCATACTCTCTAACGGTGCTTTATACATTAGACACTCTCTACCTTAATACGCTTGCACTTTTTCAAAAGTTCAGCATACTATTCCGATTACGCCTTGTTCTAAGCGTCACGGCGAGCGCGAATGCGCCGGCATCTTTGATAAGCAAGGAGGTGACGGTACAGCAACAGTCTGGTTAGGCCTTAAGCAGGTTTTCCTGTCAAGCTTGACCTAATGACTGGCCAGGTTGGCCAGGCCATAACAACGAAGACAAGGGTCAGAACATCGGCCGGCTTGAGCTTTGCTACCGGCGGGTGTTTCATCTCTATGTATCTAGGGAGGAATACAGTGCAAAAGTTTCTTCTGACGGCGTCGCTGTCCGCGATGCTGGCAGGCTTAGCAGTACCCGCCTCGGCAAACGAGGATCTCTTGAAGATGCAGCAAGACCCGAACCATTGGGTCATGCAGACCGGAGATTACTCCAATCACCGGTTCTCCCCGCTTAAACAGATCACGGCTGAAAACGTTGGCAAGCTCGAGCCTGCCTGGACGTTCTCAACCGGTGTGCTGCGCGGACACGAGGGCGGCCCTCTCGTGATCGGCGACGTCATGTATGTCCACGGTCCATTCCCGAATCCGGTTTTCGCTCTAGACCTGGACCACGGCGGCAAAATCCTCTGGAAATATGAGCCGAAGCAGGACCCGACGGTCATCCCGGTGATGTGCTGCGACACGGTCAACAGGGGCCTAGCCTATGCAGACGGCAAGATTTTCCTCAATCAGGCTGACACTACGATCGTCGCGCTCGATGCTAAGACGGGCAAGGTTCTGTGGTCGGAGAAAAACGGTGACCCGTCCAAAGGCGAAACCGGAACGTCCGCCCCGGTGATCGTGAAGGACAAGGTGCTGGTTGGCATATCGGGTGCTGAGTTCGGCGTCCGCGGCCGTTTGACCGCATATGACATGAAAACGGGTAAGCGCGAATGGATCGCCTACTCGACGGGCCCGGACAGCGATATGCTCGTCGATCCAGAGAAGACGACCGCTTTAGGCAAGCCCATCGGTCACGATTCCAGCCTTAAATCCTGGGAAGGCGACCAATGGAAAATCGGCGGCGGCACGACCTGGGGCTGGTACTCTTACGATCCCAAGCTGAACCTCATCTATTACGGGTCCGCCAATCCCTCGACCTGGAACCCGGTGCAACGGCCTGGCGACAATAAGTACTCCTTGACCATTTTCGCCCGCAATCCCGATACCGGCATGGCCAAATGGGTCTATCAAATGACCCCGCACGACCAGTGGGACTATGACGGCATCAACGAAATGATCCTCGCCGATCAGAACATCGGCGGCAAGGAACGCAAGACCCTCGTCCATTTCGACCGCAACGGCTTCGGCTATACGCTCGACCGGGATACCGGCGAGTTGCTCGTGGCCGAGAAATACGATCCAGCGGTCAATTGGGCGACGAAAATCAACATGGACAAGAGCTCGCCGAGCTATGGCCGTCCCGAAGTCGTCGCTGAATATGCCCCAGGCTCGAAGGGCTCCGATGTCAACTATACCGGCATCTGCCCGGCGGCGCTTGGCAGCAAAGACCAGCAGCCGGCCAGCTACTCGCCCGAGACCGGACTCTTCTACGTGCCGACCAATCACGTCTGCATGGATTACGAGCCCTACCGCGTCTCCTATACGGCCGGTCAGCCTTATGTCGGCGCAACCCTATCGATGTACCCCCCTCCTGGTCAGACCAACATGGGCAATTTCATCGCTTGGGACGCTACCAAAGGTAAGATCGTTTGGTCGGATCCGGAGCGCTTCTCGGTGTGGTCCGGTGCGCTTTCGACGGCTGGCGGCGTGGTCTTCTACGGCACGCTCGAAGGCTATCTGAAGGCGGTGGACGCCAAGACGGGCAAGGAACTTTACAAGTTCAAGACCCCGTCCGGCATCATCGGCAACGTCATGACCTTCGAGCACAAGGGCAAGCAGTTCGTCGCGGTTCTGTCCGGCGTTGGCGGCTGGGCCGGCATCGGCCTCGCAGCTGGCCTGACCAAGCCGACCGAAGGTCTCGGCGCGGTGGGCGGCTATGCGGCGCTTTCGAATTATACGTCGCTCGGCGGCACGCTGACCGTGTTCGCTCTGCCGAACCAATAAACTCCGACACCCAATATCCGGCGCGCATTGCGCGCCGGACTCAGCGGAACTCTCTTCCCGGTTTTGGGGGCATCGTCTTGAAGAATAGAGCTTATTTAATGGGCGTTGCCCTGGTTGCATGCGTTTGCGCAACCGCGCATGTCCGGGCGGACGGATCGGGCGATCCAGCCGCCGTCAAAGAGACGAACGGTGAATGGTACGACAAGGATGGAAACCCGACCTACAAAATCGAACCGGACGGCAAAGTGGATTGGTACACGTTCTCCGGCTACCTGCGCTACAATTCGAATTGCATTGTTTGCCACGGACCCGATGGCGCGGGCTCAACATATGCCCCAGCGCTCACGGATTCTTTAAAGACTATAGGCTACCCCGATTTCCTGGCAATCGTTGCGCAGGGAAGGAAAAACGTCTCCGCTTCAACCGATTACGTCATGCCCGCTTTTGGCGACAACAAGAACGTCGTTTGCTATATCGACCCTATCTACGTTTATTTGCGCGCCCGCTCGAACGAGGCCCTTGGACGCGGCCGGCCCGCGAAGCACGAACCGAAGCCCGCCGCCTTCGCGAAAGCCGAAGATGAATGCATGGGACCGATGTGATGACAATTAGCAGAAACCAAATCGCAGCCTTGTTTACCGGCGCGCTGTTTGCTCTGATCGGGCACGCTCAGGCCGTTCCGCAGGAAGAAGGCCCGCAAGCAGCAGTCGAGCTTGTCGATCCGAAGGTTCTGCGCGTTTGCGCCGATCCTCGAAACCTGCCGTTTTCCAATGAGAAAGGCGAGGGTTTCGAGAACAAGATTGCCGAACTGCTGGCGGCCAAGCTTGGCAAATCGCTCAGCTATACGTGGTATCCCAACACCTTGGGCTTCGT
>JBKQIH010000264.1:0-6320 GCA_052148445.1 Rhodomicrobium sp. | reverse complement strand
CCCTAGAATTTCTGGAAATGGAAGGACTGCAAAGGATGAGCATCGCCGGCCAAGGCAATCTGGAGAAGCCGCCACACGCAAAGTATGAACGGCTGATCGCGCGTGCCAAACAAATTCACACGCCTCGAACGATCATCGTGCATCCCTGCGATGAGTCCTCCCTACGAGGGGCGCTCGAGGCGGCCGGAGCTGATCTCATCGAACCGGTTCTGGTTGGGCCAGCTGAGAAAATCAAAGCTGTTGCGCAGAATTTCCGGCTGGACATTAGCCCGTTCGAGCTTGTTAACGCAGACCACAGCGAAGCGGCGGCGGCCAAGGGCGTTCAGCTGATCCACGAAGGGAAGGGCGAGCTTCTAATGAAGGGTAGCCTTCATACTGACGAGCTGATGCGAAGCGTTACCTCGGGGAGCACTGGCCTTCGCACAGCGCGCCGGATTAGCCACGTCTTCGTCATGGACGTGCCAGCTTATAGGGAGACGCTTTTCATCACCGATGCGGCAATCAATATATTCCCAGACCTCGATTGCAAGCGCGACATCGTCCAGAATGCCATCGACCTTTACACGCAAATCGGACAGGGGGAGCCGCGGGTTGCAATTCTTTCGGCTGTCGAAACGGTAACCACCAAAATTCCCTCGACAATCGACGCAGCGGCCCTTTGCAAAATGGCCGACCGCGGGCAGATCGCTGGAGGCGTCCTCGATGGGCCGCTGGCTTTCGACAACGCCATCGACCCGGAATCGGCAGAGATCAAAGGCATAAAATCGCCAGTTGCCGGCCGTGCGCAAATCCTGGTCGTTCCCGATCTCGAAGCCGGCAATATGCTGGCAAAAAATCTGACCTTCCTCTTGAAGGCCGATGCGGCGGGCATTGTTCTGGGTGCAAGGGTACCCATCATCCTGACTTCCCGCGCCGATTCCCTTCGCGCTCGCATGGCGTCATGCGCGGTCGCGGCCCTTTATGCCGGCGCACGGCGCCGCGCGATGGCGTTGCCGGCGGCATAATCCCATGGACACGATCCTTGTCGCCAATGCCGGCTCATCAAGCGTTAAGTTTCAGGTTTTTGAAGCCGGCAGCCCTGGCCGGCTGAACCGCCAAATCAAAGGAAAGGTTGAAGGTATCGGGACCAGGCCTGAATTGCGCGCTGCTGACGCCAGCGGTAGGACCTTGCTTGATCGGGCATATTCGAATGAAACAATTCCTGACGTGCCGGCGGCTTTGCATGCGGCGGGCGCTTGGTTGCGGGATGAGCTTCGCATCGACCCCATTGCGGTGGGCCATCGCGTTGTGCACGGAGGCCCGGAATTCAGCTGCCCCGTTCTTGTCGACGAAGAAGTGCTGAGCCTTCTGGAGCGATATATTCCGCTCGCACCCTTGCATCAGCCGCACAATTTGGCTCCGATCCGCTCGCTTCTCGCCAATCGCCCCGGACTGCCTCAAGCGGCATGCTTCGATACCGCATTTCACCGCAGTCACGGTCCGCTGGCGGACCATTACGCCATACCAAAAAATCTCTATGATGAAGGTGTGCGCCGTTACGGGTTTCACGGCCTCTCTTATGAATATATCGCGGCGAAATTGCACGAGGTCGCCCCCACCGCTGCAGCCGGGAGGGTGATCGTTGCACATTTGGGCAGCGGAGCTTCGATGTGCGCGCTAAAGGGTGGCCGCAGCATCGAAAGCACGATGGGGTTCACGGCACTGGACGGCCTTCCCATGGGAACACGTTCGGGGCAGATCGATCCCGGCGTAGTGCTTTACCTGATCGAAGAAAAGGGCATGAGCCCTGCTGCTGTGCAGCGTCTGCTTTACCACAATTGTGGCCTAACGGGCCTCTCAGGCCTCAGCAACGATATGCGCGAACTCGAAGCTAGCGATGATCCGCGCGCGACGTTTGCCGTAAGCTATTTCATTTATCGCATTGGACTGTTTGCAGGCATGTTAGCGGCTGCGCTCGGCGGCCTCGACGCCTTTGTCTTCACAGCAGGCATCGGAGAAAACTCTTCCTCCGTTCGCGAGCGGATTTCGGAGAATCTATCTTGGCTTGGCGTCGTGCTCGATCGGGCGGCTAACGCTGCACAAAGTCAATTGTTCTCGCGCCCGGAAAGCGCCGCCGCCCTTTATGTGATCCCGACTGAGGAAGAGCTTATGATCGCGCAGCACACGCTGGCACTGCTCCAGCGATCCGGCAAGGCGCCGGGCGCAAAGCACCGGGCAACGGCATGAAAACCATCGCCCTTGAACCAGCGGTTGCCATGATACCTGAAGGAAGAAAGGGCCACTCATGATCCCAGTTTTTAAAGCGAAGCTACTTGAAGGCAAGAAAGGCCTTGTCGTCGGGATCGCGAACGAGCACTCGATCGCCTGGGGCTGCGCAGCGGCGTTTCGAGCCTTGGGCGCCGAACTTGCGGTCACTTATCTCAACGAAAGAGCCAGGAAATACGTAGAGCCGCTGGCGCGTGAAGTTGAGGCACAAATCCTCATGCCCCTCGATGTGCGGACACCGGGTCAGATGGAGGAGGTTTTTGACCGCATCGGCAGGGACTGGGGCACACTCGACTTCGTCATCCATTCCATTGCCTTTTCGCCCAAGGACACGCTTCAAGGCCGCGTGGTTGACGCCCCGCTCGACGGCTTTCTCACCACCATGGAGGTGTCATGCTGGTCCTTCATGAGAATGGCGCACCTTGCCGAGCCGCTGATGCCGAAAGGCGGAACGCTCTTTACGATGAGCTACTACGGCAGCCGGAAGGTGATCGAGAATTACAACATCATGGGTGTTGCGAAGGCAGCGCTGGAAAGTGCAGTTCGCTATATGGCAGCCGAGCTTGGTCCCAAGGGAATCCGCGTTCACGCCATATCTCCTGGCCCTCTTGCGACGCGCGCCGCCTCGGGCATCGCCGAATTCGATGAACTCCTCGAAAAGGCCCAGGCGAAGGCTCCGTCGCGCAGCCTCGTGAGCATCACGGACGTGGGCTTGGCGACAGCCTTCCTAGCTCATGACGCGGCCCGGCTTATTACCGGCGAAACACTTTATGTCGATGGCGGCTACCATGTCATCGACTAGCCCCTACCGCTGGCGCTGCTCTTTGCCGGCAGCATATCCGGACTGGCTATCGTGCGAGAGGACGCAGGGGTGATACATTGATTAGACTGAGCCATAGTGAAGACCGCGAGCATCCTATCCGTCACTTAACGGATGACTTGTTCGAACTCCTCGCCAGGCTTGGCCTGTTGGGGTTCTTGTTATTCTGGTCAATTGTTCTCATACGTCCGTTTCTTTCTATCGCACTGTGGAGCCTCATTCTCACGGTCACATTTTACCCAGCTTTCGACTGGATCGCCCGGCTCCTCGGCGGCCGCCGGAAGCTAGCCGCGGCCATCGTCACGGTGCTTGCCCTTTTGGTCTTCACTGGCCCGGCCGTCTGGCTCGGATTGAGTATGATAGAAGGTCTTGGCGTGCTTTCTGAGCGACTCAATGCAGGCGCGTTAACAATTCCGCGCCCTTCAGAAGAGATCAAAGCTTGGCCACTGATCGGCGAGCGCCTCTTTTACTTTTGGAACTTGGCCTCGACCAATCTGAAGAGTGCGTTTACCGAAGCGGTTCCTTATCTCCAGCCCTTACGGAACGCCGCCCGCAAGATGGCCGAAAACGCAGCCGCCGGCATACCTTCATTCTTGATCTCTCTCATTATCGCGGGTTTCTTGTTTCCCCCGGCTCCTTCATTCCTAGAAGCCATTCGCAAGCTCATGCATCGCATTCTGCCGGGACGTGGCCAAGAATTCGTTCAGTTGGCCGGCACGACAATCCAAAACGTATCGCAAGGCGTGGTTGGCATAGCTCTTCTCCAAGCCATACTCTCTGGCCTGGGATTTATGGTTGCCGGAATTCCCGGAAGCGGCTTGCTCGCCCTCGCCGTTCTTATCTTCGGGATTTTACAATTCCCAAGCATTGTTCTTCTTCCAGTCATGATCTGGAGCTGGGTTACTATGCCGCTTACAGCAGCTTTGGTCTTCACCGCCTACATTGTCCCAGTCGGCCTGATAAACAACATTCTAAGCCCTATCGTGATGGCTCACGGTTTGAAAACTCCGATGCTGGTAATTTTTATTGGTGTTATGGGAGGCGCCGTGGCGCATGGCATCATCGGGCTCTTTCTCGGACCCATCGTCTTGGCTGTGACCTGGGAACTGATCGTTGCCTGGGTTAAGCATGAGGAAGCCCCAACTCCTCCTGGATCGGCGGCCGATCATAATTGAGCAATGCCTCTTGAGGAAAAGCTTTTCAGCAAGAGTGATTAGCCTTCCTGCCTCGGTGGGGCTGGTGTCCCAAGCTGCGGTGTACGGCGCTAGGGGTTGTGGGCGGGGTGGGCCCTTCCATAGCCCGCGCCGTCCACAGCCCCGGTTATCGGGGGTGATGGCGGTCATGGCCCGACTCGCTGTCTGTTCGGGTTGCGAAGCTCGAATCGACAGGACCCGTCTCCATGACCATCGACAGATTGCTCTTAAAAGACCTCATTGAGAAGGGCTCGGACGGCGATCTCCTCAGGGAGATGATGACGTACGTTGCCAACCGCATGATGGACCTCGACGTCGAGAGCCTCACCGGCGCCTCCTACAACGAACGCTCCGCCAATAGATCGAACCAGCGCAACGGCTATCGCGAGCGCGATTGGCATACGCGCGCCGGCACGATCCCCGTCGCGATCCCAAAGCTGCGCAAAGGCAGCGGCTTCCCCTCGTTCCTGGAACCGCGGCGCACCTCCGAGAAGGCGCTCGCTGCCGTCATCCAGGAGGCTTATGTGCAGGGCGTATCGACCCGCCCGGCCGATGAGCTGGTCAAGGCCAAAGGATCGCGGGACGCGATCCGTGCCGGATCGCTTTCGGCATGACTGGCATCTCCAAAAGCCAGGTCTCGCGGCTTTGCGAAGAGATCGATGAGCGCGTGAAGACCTTCCTGCAACGCCCCATCGAACGCGTTTGGCCGTATCTCTGGATCGACGCGACCTACGTCAAAGTGCGCAAAGGTGGCAGGATCGTCTCCGTTGCCGTCATAATCGCTGTTGCTGTCAACACCGATGGCCGCCGCGAGGTGCTCGGGATGGCGATCGGTCCCTCCGAGGCAGAGCCCTTCTGGACCAAATTCCTGAACTCGCTCACCGCTCGCGGCCTGCGCGGCGTGAAGCTCGTTATCGGCGATGCGCACGAAGGCTTGAAAGCCGCGGCAAACAAGGTGTCCGGCGCCAAATTGCGCTCAAGTAGCGCAGCGTGCGGTAGCGCGCCGCTAAATGGCAGCGGTGCCGCGTCCACTTCCGCCGCAACGCCATGGCCCACGTTGGCCTCAAGCTGCGCCCGATGGTCCCGGCGGCTATCAGCACCGCCTTTGCCCAGGAAACTGGCGAGGCGGCGCATGCCGGATGGCGTGCCGTTGCCGGCCGCCTCCGCGAGCGATTCCCTAGGCTTTCCAAGCCGATGGAGGAAGCCGGACACGACGTGCTCGCCTACATGGCGTTCCCAAAGGAGCACTGGACCCAGATCCATTCGACCAACCCCATCGAACGGCTCGCGGGCGCCCTGCTTCTCGAACAAAACGATGAATGGGCCATCTGCCGCCGCTACATGACCCTGGAAACTCTGGCCGGATTGAGCGATGATCCTAACGTCAGGCTCACCGCCATTGCGGCCGCCTGAACCCGGGCCGCGCTCGGACTATGGCCGCCCTCTTACGCCACGCCACGGGGCACTATCCATGAGCCGTTGGCCGGAGCTACCATGCCTTTGGTGCGCTCGACACGCAAGACGTGCTCAGAGGCTTGCCGGCAGGCGCTGTCACGCTTCGACCGGGCACGCAAGAAGCAGACGGTGAAGTCAGCGAAACTAAGGGTGTCGCCCAAAGAAAGCAGCCCGCGATTTGGAGGAAGCACGGAACGGCATTTCTGACCGTTCCGCACATGCATGTTAAGGGTTTGAACCGGTGGCGCTCCAGCGGCCGGCGCGGCGCCGGGCTCAAAGAAAAGCGATTGCGCCAAGGTCAATGCGCTTGCCAACGCTGCGCCGGTCCGGTTCTGCCCCTGCTGCGGCAACCCGATGGCTGCTCATCCTTGCGTACGAGCGGGCTCCCGCCCCTGTTCTGGCCCCGTTCGGCCTATATGAATATCATATTTATGATCATGCTCGGCTATCTGGTTTTCTTGGTAAGCGGTGCTCCGAGGCCCTTGTTGTTTCCGTAGCGGGGTAATGGCGGATCGTTTACCACCGCCTTATGCAACGGACAGTGCACTTTTCTGACGTCAGATCTGACGACCCAAGGCCGGTCACGC
>JBKQIH010000263.1:0-4607 GCA_052148445.1 Rhodomicrobium sp. | reverse complement strand
CGTCGGGCTCCCAGGTGTCCTCGCGCCCGCCGCCGAAACCGAAGGTCTTGAAGCCCATCGACTCCAGCGCGACGTTGCCCGCTAGAATCATGAGGTCGCCCCAGGAGATTTTCCGGCCATATTTCTGCTTGATCGGCCACAAGAGCCGGCGCGCCTTGTCGAGATTCGCGTTGTCCGGCCAGCTGTTGATAGGGGCGAAGCGCTGCTGTCCTCGTCCAGCGCCGCCGCGGCCGTCGCCGATGCGATACGTGCCGGCGGCATGCCACGCCATCCGGATAAAGAGGCCCCCGTAATGACCGAAGTCGGCCGGCCACCAATCCTGGGAGTCAGTCATCAAGGCGTGAAGGTCCTTAATCACGGAATCGAGGTCGAGGCTCTTGAATTCCTCCGCGTAGTTGAAGCCCTTGCCCATAGGATTGGACAGGGGAGAGTGGTGATGGAGAATACTCAGGTTCAACTGGTTCGGCCACCAGTCGCGGTTTGAATGGACCCCAGCGGCCGCATGTACCGGGCACTTGCCTTCGCTCGCCATGTTCTCTCCGATCGTGTTCTGAATCTTTTCCCTGTTCCGTATACAAGGTTCATGAATGCTTAAATGGCCAGCGATATGCAAAAGAACAAGGCGCGCGGAATGTCCCAATCGGCAGGAAGCTAGAGAACAGACGGTGAGGTAAATTAAGCCGCTTCCTTGCGCTGACCCACGGAACGCAGCGGCTTCGAGGGCGTGGGCTATCGAGGGCTTGACCCCTTGACTGGCAAGCTCAATGCGGGTTCGAGTCCCATACTGCACTCGCAGGCTACGAGCTTGAATCAGGATGCTAGCCGATTTTAAGCCATTGATATTCTAGCTTGGTTCATTTCTCCCTTCGCCGCCTGCCAGTGGAGGACGCCTCAGGCGGCATGAAAAGTGGAAGAGTGCCCGGCGGTAGCGCTCAGCCATTGGCTCAGGTCGCTAAGCGCCCGCGCCGACAGCGACTTCTTCCGGGCGAGCCCGCGTTCGGCGCCCCTAAGCCGCTTTCCTGCCGTGCCCGCATCGGGGGCCAGCGGCGGGAAGAGGCCGAAATTAACGTTCATCGGCTGGAAGCTGCGCGGAGCGCCGGCGCTTTCTTGCGCGAGATGGCCGCCGGTGATGTGCGCCAGGAGCGCGCCGAGCGCGGTGGTTTGCGGCGGCGGCACGGGTTCGCGGCCGTGAATTTCCGCGCTCGCGAACCGGCCGGCCAGCAAGCCGATGGCTGCCGATTCCACGTAGCCCTCGACGCCGGTGACCTGTCCTGCAAAGCGCAAGCGCGGATCGGCATTCAGCCGCAAGCTGCCGTCCAAGAGCTTGGGACTATTGAGAAACGTGTTGCGATGGAGGCCGCCGAGCCGTGCGAAAACCGCGTGCTCCAGCCCCGGAATGGTGCGAAACACGCGGCTCTGCTCGCCATGCTTCAGCTTGGTCTGAAAGCCCACCATGTTCCATAGCGTGCCGAGCGCGTTGTCCTGGCGCAGCTGCACGACGGCGTATGGCCAACGGCCGATGCGCGGGTCGGTCAGCCCGACGGGCTTCATCGGCCCGAAGCGCAATGTTTCGCGACCGCGTTCCGCCATCACCTCGATAGGGAGGCAGCCTTCGAAATAGGGCGTGGACTTCTCCCATTCCTTGAATTCGGTCTTCTCCGCCGCGAGCAGCGCATCGATGAAGCCTTCATATTGCTCCTTCGACATCGGGCAGTTGATGTAGTCCGCGCCTGTGCCGGCGGGCCCAGGCTTATCGTAACGCGACTGCATCCAGGCCACCTCCATATCGATGCTCTCGCGCAGCACAATCGGCGCGATGGCATCGAAAAACGCAAGCGCATCGATGTCCGTCAGCGCGTTAATCGCCGCACTGAGCGCGGGCGAGGTCAAAGGGCCGGTGGCCACGATCACGCTCGCCCAATCCGCGGGCGGTAGCCCTTCGATCTCGCCGCGCTCGATTCGGATGCGCGGATGCGCGGCGAGCCTCTCCGAAACCTCGGCCGAAAACGCATCGCGATCCACCGCAAGCGCGCCGCCCGCCGGCAGCTTGTGATGGCCGGCCGCCTGCATGATGAGCGAGCCTGCCCGCCGCATCTCTTCGTGCAAAAGCCCCACGGCGTTCGTTTCGAAGTCATCGGAGCGGAACGAGTTCGAGCAGACAAGCTCGGCGCAGCCGTCGGTTTTGTGCGCCTCGGTTAGCCGCAGGGGACGCATTTCGTGCAGGATCACTTGAACGCCGCGTTCGGCGGCCTGCCAGGCGGCTTCGGAGCCCGCCAAGCCGGCGCCGATGACATGAAGGGTTTGCTCTGTTTCCATGGCATGACAAATTAGAGTGCGTCCGGAAAAAGTGTGAGCGGTTTTTCCGCAAGACGCACGGCAAAACAAAAGTCTAGGGGAAAATGCACGAGCCCTCAATCTCAACCCGCGCGGGCGGGCCGCCCATTCGATATAAGGACGCCATGAATCTTCACATTCTGAAACTGTGCGTGGGCTGCGACAGCGTGGAAGACCTTGGCGACTGGCAGCGCCGCCGCCTCGCCACGATCCGGGAGGCAAACCCGCAGGCCGAGCTGATGCACGTCACACGGCAGACGCCGCGGCGCGAGGGCTTCGCGCCCGGCTCCTCGATCTATTGGGTGATCGGCGGCTATATCCGCGCGCGGCAGAAAATCGTCGCACTGCGGGAGGTGCAAGGGGTTGACGGGATCGTTCGTTGCGGGCTTGCGCTCGACCCGGAGATCGTGGCGACCGAGCCGGCCCCGAGGCGCGCGTTTCAGGGATGGCGCTACTTGCCCGCCGCGGACGCCCCCCGCGACGTCGCTGCCGGCACGGTCGACGCGGACGCAAATATGCCGCCCGCCATGCGGCAGGAACTCACGGAGCTTCGGTTGATATAAGGGGCGCCGCTCCCGCTCCATGCGGAGGCGCATCCATCGCAGCGGCCTGTGGCTATGGCAATGCGGCTGCGGCGCCCGCTGCCGCCGCGAGCGCCACGGCAAGCAAGACCGGAAGCCTTGCCACGGTGAGCGCGCCGAAAGCCAGCAGGGCCAGCGCCGCGTCGGAAGGTTTTATCACGGCCGATGTCCAGACTGGCTGATAGAGCGCGGCACCGAGAATACCGGCGACGGCGGCGTTCACTCCGTCGAGCGCGCCGCGGGCCCGGCCATTCACACGGAGCGTTTCCCAGAATGGAAGCCCCCCATAGACCAGCAAGAGGCCTGGGAGAAAGATAGCGATCACAGCGACCGCCGCACCCGCAGCGCCGCCCGGTCCAACGCTCGCCTTGGCGCCTAGAAAACCGGCAAAAGTGAAAACCGGACCCGGCAGTGCTTGCGCCGCGCCATATCCCGCAACGAAGTCTCCGGCGGGTACCCATCCGGGCTGCACCACCGATTCCTGAAGCAAGGGAAGCACGACATGCCCGCCGCCGAAAACAAGCGCGCCCGCCCGGTAGAAAGCTTCCGCAAGCTCGACTGTGCCATTTTTCGAAACGGCCGCGGCGATGGGAAGACCTCCCAGCAAGAGAAAGTACGCGAGGATCGCGGCCAGCGCCGCCCTGCGCGCGGTTTTCACCCCGAGCGGCGCGGTGTGCGGGCGCGCGGCGCCACGTAGAAAAACGAAGCCCAACGCGGCGCCAAGGGCGATGGCCGCGAGTTGAAGCCGGCCGTCCGGGATCGCAATGAGAAGGCTTGCCACGGTAATGGCCAAACCGGCCCGCAGCCTATCGGGGCACAGCGTGCGCCCCATGCTCCAAACGGCCTGAGCGACAACTCCAACCGCAAGCAGCATCAGCCCGTGAATGACGCCCTGCGCAACGCTATTCCCCGCATATTTCAAACCGTACGCCGCGAGCAGCATGATCAGCGCCGACGGGAGCGTGAACCCGGCCCAGGCAGCGATACCTCCGGCGAGACCGCCGCGCAAAACGCCAATCGCAAAGCCGGTCTGCGAGCTTGCCGGCCCCGGCACGAATTGGGCCAGCGCGACGGTATCCGCGTAGGCGTCCTCGCTCAGCCATTTGCGCCGGTTCACGAATTCCGCGCGGAAATAGCCAAGATGCGCGATGGGTCCCCCGAAGCTTGTCAGCCCCAAGCGCAGGAACGCGAGGAAAATTGTGAGCGTCTTCATCGCGGGACTCCGGCCTAAATACCAAATCCGGTTAAATGCTTTCCTGGCCCTTTCGTGTCATCCCGGAACGGCGCCGTATCCGGGATCTTTACAGGCGCTTCGAGTGCGACAAGATCCCGGATAGCCGCGAACGGCTTCCGGGATGACAAAAGGGGCTCTTCAACCGGAGCCGGTCTTACCCGATTTTTGCGGCGGCTGCTTCGCCATTTTCGGCTTCGCATCCCCCTTGCGCTTCTCGTCGAGCCGCTTGGCTCGCTCTTGAGCGGCCATCTGCCAATCTTGTGCGAGAATTTGGGCGAGTTCGTCCGAGCGCTGCATCGCGAGCGCCACCACTTTTTCTGTGTCGGTATAATGCTCGTAATCTACGTAAAGCCGGGCTTCGTCGTGCTCTTTGAAAGTGTCGACGGTGAATCGGATCTCGCCTTCGGGCAGCCCAAGGCCGCGCAGAACGTCCTTCGTCAGCTCTAGCGACGAAAGAA
>JBKQIH010000262.1:0-33374 GCA_052148445.1 Rhodomicrobium sp. | reverse complement strand
TTGACGAGCACCTTCTCGACGGTCGGCTTCAGTCCGTCGCGCTTCACATTGCGCAAGACGCGCCGCACAAGGTCCGGGCGCGCGAGGGCCTTGCCCGCGAGCGAGGCCTTGGCAAGGTCCATAAGCTGCTTTTCAGTGCCCGAGCTGATCAGGGACACTCGGGTGGCGACGAGCAGGCTGCCGGAGCCCGCCCTAGGCGCTGGAACCTCCGCGACATTCAATTTGCCGGTTCGATAGCTTTGAACAACTTGCTTCACCGCGTTCCGTGCCCCTGTCTTCTACTCACCGGATTGGAATTCTATTCTGACGGCCGGGATCGGCGGCGAAAGCCGCAATACAAGCCGCGATGTCTTCAACTCGACGCCCATATCTGGCCACCAGACCGCAGGCTCAATTTCCATCGCCGCGCTCGATGTCACTCTGATGACAGCCGGGCCATGCCGCAGGGTCGCGGTTCGGCCTTCGAACGACGCTTCAACGCTGGGATGGAGGAGAAAGCCGATCCGGGCGGCCCGGCCGGCGTTCCCCTCGACGCTGTCATCAATGACGATCCTATTTGAGCTCGCTTCGATGCGGCGCACATGACGCGGCTTGCCGGGCAGGTTCCGGAAGCCGTTATGCGTGCCCTCAAGGATGAAACCGTCCTGGAGCGCTTCATAGGTTAAGACCATGACGTCCGGCCGGCGGCCGCAGCGGAACGCCCCGAAAAAGTCCGCCTGATCGGCGCCCTCGAAACAGAGCGTGTTGTGGCTCCAGGCCGCGCGCGCACGCTGGCGCTTTTCTCCGGCAACGTATTCGAAGACGCCCTGGTCCACGACGATGCGGCGGCCCGCGGCCGAAAGCTCGAAGGAAAGCACATCGCCATGGCCGTGCGCCGGCAGATCGTCGGGCGCGATCCGCCCGAGGTCCGCGACCATGTAAAGTTCATCCGAGCGCATGCCGTAATAGCCTGCCGCCTCAAAGGCAAAACTCCGGCGCGTTCTGGGACGCCGGCCGTAGAGGCGTTCGTAAACGTCGAGGCATTCGGCGGGGCTATAAGCCATGGTGAGCCCCGAATCGTTGAACAGTACCGGTCCGCCATCGGGGTGCGTGAGATCTGCGCTGACTTGCGCCATGCGGTGGAGCGCCTCGTCGAGCGCGCCGGCGAGAGGGTCTGTGCCTAGCGCGTGACGGCATTCGAGCAGGTCGGCGAAGACCTGGGCGTGATAGGAAGCGGATCGCTCGTCATGCATGCCATCGGCAAGGATTTGCTTCGGCAGCTCTTTCGAGAGCAGCCGCAGAGCGGTGCCGCGCCAGCGTCCGGCTTCCTCGCTCGCAAAATAGGCCGAAGCCCAGATCAGCGCCTTGATATTCTTGATCAGATGATTCCCGCCAAGATCGGTCTCAAGATTGCGCTCAAGGAAGCGGATCTGCTCGATTGCGCTTGTCTCTGCCGCGCTCACGGCATCGCTGGGAAGCTCTTTTGCGCGCCGGGCCAGTTCCTGCAGCCACACAACGGTGCGCAAAGACAGCGCATAAGAGTTCCAGCTGTCCTGCCACGCGCCGGGTTTGCTTTTGGGGTTCGAGGCAATCCACTCTAAGACGAGCCGCTGCCAGGTCTTAGCGTCGGCTCCTTCGAGATATTCCATGTAATGGAGGTTCATCCGCCAAAGCTGGTTCGATGAGATGGGTCCCGGTGCGGACCAGTCCACGCCGCCCTTTTCCATCTCGATGGTACGATTCAGAAAGGAGAATTGCAGGTTCCCGCCGGAATGTTTGGGCGCGAGATGCGTGCGGGGTGCGAAAACAGGCAGCGGCGGCTCAGGCTGGACGGCAAAAGCGGCAAGCGGTTCCGCTCGCGCCGGCAACCTGCCGCCTACGCTCCTGCGGAGGGTCAGCTCAGCGCGGCGCGCAAGCTTGGCGATAGGGACGTGGCGCGCGAACGCGATGGTTCGTCTTGCCTTTAAGATCGCTCCCGGCAGGCTCAAGAGGATGCCTCGCTCTCTTGGGGCGCCAAAGCTGCCGGCTTTCCTCTGTGTTTCGCCACCACCGTCTGGAGCAAATCCAGATAGCGCATGGCAAGCTTATTGCGATTGTAGTGCTCCCGGACAAAGGCCGAACCCTGGCGGCCAAGCCGATCGCGCAATTCCTTATCCTCCGCGAGCCGCACAACGGCAGCCGCGAGTTCGTCCGCGCTCCCAGGCGCGATAGCGATCCCTGCGCCGGCCTCTTCGAGTAACGCCGCCGCCTCGCCTTCGACGCCAAGCACAATCGGGCATTCCATCGCCATGGCTTCGAACATCTTGGATGGCAGCACCTTGGTGAAGGTGTCGCTCTTGCGGAGGAGGATGAGGCTGACATCGGTCGCGGCCCAGATGGCCGGCATTTCGGATTTGGGAAGCTGGCCGGCGATATGGAGATTATTGAGCTTCATAGAGGCCGCGCGAGCGGTGAGCCGGGCGCGCTCGGCGCCGTCGCCCACCAAAAGAAAACCGAAGCGCGGATCGTCCCTAAGAATGGCTGCCGCATCGAGGACGGTATCGAGTCCGTGCGCCATGCCATGGGTGCCCGCATAGGCCGCGACGAACCGGCCTTCGAGACCGGATTTGCGCTTGACGTCATTGGCACCGGCGGTTTTGCCGGCCTGGAACAGGCTAAGATCGGCGCCGTTCTTGATGACCGCGATCTTTTGGGCGCCCTGGCAGCGGCAGGCGATGTGCGGCACAAAGGAATCCGTAACCGCGACGATTTTGTCAGCCTTGCGGTAAGCGAATGCTTCGAGCCGTTCGAGCATGCGGGTTACCGTACCTTTTCGCATGGCTCCGACGGTGACGATGCTTTCCGGCCAGATATCCCTGATTTCAAGCACCCACGGCGCACGCCTTAGAATTTTGGCGGGGAACCCGGTGAGGCCGCAAAAGAACTGCGGCGAGGTCGAGATGATCATGTCCGGCCGCTTGAGGCGGGGCACGGCAAAAAGCGCCGCGACCATGTAGGAGACATAATTCGCGATACGGCGGACGAAACCTTCGTTGGGCGCAAGGTAGGTCCACACCCGGACGACCTTCACCCCGTCCATGGTCTCGATCTGAAACAGTTGGTTGCGGTAGCCTGGATAGAGAACGCCCTTTGGATGGTTGGGCGCGCAGGTCACCACAGTGACTTCGTGGCCGGCTTGAACCCACGCCCGGCAATGCTCGGAGGTGCGCGAAGCAGGCGCGTTCACCTCTGGCGGGTAGTAATGCGTGAAGAACAGGATGTGCATGGGCTCAAATTCCAGTTCTGGACGCTAGCGCGCACCCTGCCGCGACTGGAGAAAGCCGTGCAAATGAGCGGCAATCCGCTCAGCGGCCTTGCCGTCCCAAAACTCAGGCACGCGCCCGCGCTTGCCGCCCGACGCCAGAACCTCCCAGACCCCGCGCCGCAGCGCATCCGGCGAGGTGCCGATCAGCTCGTTGGTGCCTTCGGCGATGGTTATGGGCCGCTCGGTGTTCTCGCGGACCGTCAGGCACGGAACGCCGAGCGCGGTCGTCTCCTCTTGCACGCCGCCGCTATCGGTGATCGCAAGCTTCGCTTCCCGCATAAGGCCGAGCGAGCGCAGATAGCTCAAGGGAGGTGTAAGCAAGATCTGCGCGCCGTCGAAGATTGCCTGCAGGCCGTTCACCGCGACGATGGCCTTTGTGCGTGGATGCATGGCGAAAATCAGTGGCAGGTCGCACGAAACATCCGCCAGCGCCTTGAGCAGCCCGGAAAGCGTGGCCGGGTCGTCCACATTGGATGGCCGGTGCAGCGTGACGAAGCCGAAGCCGCTTTGCGCCGCCGCAATGAATGCGGGACCGGCGCCATTCTCAGTCATCGTCGCTTGGGCCGGCACCGAGCGTTCGAGGCACGCATAAAGCGTGTCGATCATGACATTGCCGGCGAAATGAATCTGTCCGGGTGCGGCACCCTCGCGCATAAGGTTTTGCGCGGCCTCGCGCTCGGTCGTGATGAGCACGTCCGACAGCCGGTCGGTGACGAGCCGGTTGATCTCCTCGGGCATGGTGCGGTCGTTGCTGCGCAGGCCCGCCTCGACATGCACGACGGGGATGAGCAGCTTGGAGGCGACAAGGGACGCGGCAAGGGTCGAATTAACGTCGCCGACAACGACGATCATATCGGGGCGGCTCGACGTAAACACCTCTTCGAGCCCAAGCATGATCCGCGCCGTCTGGCCGGCATGACTGCCCGAGCCGACTTCGAGATTGATATCCGGCTCCGGGATGGCGAGCTCGTCGAAGAAGACCGAGTTCATGGCCACGTCGTAATGCTGTCCGGTATGAATGAGGCGCGTGGCGAAAGAGCCGTGCGCTTTCAATGCGCGCAAGATAGGAGCAATCTTGACGAAATTGGGCCGCGCGCCGGCGATGCAGTCGATCGCCCAGACCGTACGCTTTGTCATTATGCACCCCCAAGATGAAGCCGCGCTCTTAGGCCACGGTTAAGAAAAGTTGGAAACCGGTTTCGGGCGGGTTCAGATGATATATTCCTAAGCAAGTACAAGATGGGGCGCGTTGACCCCAGCGCGGCGGCATGCATTGCGCGTGTCGACGACGAGCGCGGCGTTCTCCACAATGGCGCGGTAGTCGACCCCGTCGTGATCGGTGACGATCAGCACCGCGTCGTAATCGCGCGCCAGCCCTTCGGACCATGCGGTGCTGCGCCGCCCCGCGAGCGCTGCATGTTCGCGCGTGTTCGGAATGACGGGCACGAACGGGTCGTAATAGGACGCCGTGGCGCCCCTGGCTTCGATCAGTTCGATGAGTTGAAGCGCAGGGCTTTCGCGCATGTCGTCGACGTTCTTTTTGTAGGCAATGCCGAGAATGAGGATGCGTGCGCCGTTGAGGCCTTTGTGCTGCTGCATGTCGAGCGCCAGCGCAAGCCGGTTCAGGACGTGCTGGGGCATGCTGGAATTGATCTGCCCGGCCAGTTCGATGAACCTTGTGGAAATGCCGAACTCGCGCGCTTTCCAGGTCAGATAGAATGGATCGATGGGGATACAGTGCCCGCCGAGGCCGGGGCCGGGATAAAACGGCATGAAGCCGAACGGTTTGGTCTTGGCGGCATCGATAACCTCCCAAACGTCGACGCCCATGGCATCGTAGACGACCTTGAGCTCGTTCACGAGGGCGATGTTGACGGCGCGGAAGATGTTCTCGGTGAGCTTGACCGCCTCGGCGATGCGGGTTGTGGAGACTTTTACCGTTTGCGCAACGAAGCTGCCATAAAGCAGGGAGGCCAGTTCGAGCGCGTGCGGATCGTCGGCACCCACGACCTTGGGGATTGTGGAGGTGCTGAAATGCGCGTTGCCGGGATCCTCGCGCTCGGGAGAGAAGGCGAGGAAGAAGTCGCGTCCGCATACGAGCCCGCTTTTTTCCAGGATCGGCCGGAGCACTTCATCGGTGGTGCCGGGATAGGTGGTGGATTCAAGCACGACCAGCTGGCCGCGGCGCAGGCGGAGCGCGATCTTTTCCGCCGTCGACTCGATGAATGAGATGTCGGGTTCGAGATGGGACGAAAGCGGCGTCGGCACGCAGATGAGGAGGGCATCGGGTTCGCCAAGCCGCCCCATATCGGAGGTAACATCCATCCGCCCGGTGGCCATGGCCGCGGCGATAATCTCCGATGGAATATGACGCAAGTAGCTCTGGCCTCTGCCGAGCGCCTCGGGCTTGTGAGGGTCGATGTCTAATCCTAGGACTTCGAAACCGGCGTTCACCGCTGCAAGGCAGATCGGCAGGCCGACATATCCGAGCCCTATCACGCCAATCTTCGCTCGTTTCTGTTGAAAGCGCCTCGAAAGCTCGCTGAAATTCACCCCGTCCGGCATAGCCCCACCTTTACCTAAGGGAACGCGTCCCCAATATCCCCGTGCATCCGCAAAAAAGCTTCCCGCGTTTGGCGGCCTTGCCTAACGTGACTGCACGCGCCAATAGCCGCGCCGAAGCTGGTCCAGCCGTACAGGCGCGAGCGGCGGAGCGCAATGCGCAAAAGATACTCGCGCTCTTTCATCGAGCCTTTTCGGCGTGCCCGGCCCCCGTACATTCCGCGCCGCCGAAGCAGCCAAGCTTCCGTACTCCGGGTGAAATTGCCCACCGGAGGGTGTACTGTTCCGGATCGCAGAGCGCCCTCCCTATTGCTTGGGTACCTTGCGAATATACTCGTCAGATACAAAAAGCTTATCGATCTGACTAACTCTTCCTTTGCACAGGGTAAACTTAAGCGCAAGCACTTTTAACGCTAGTGTATAGGCCTCCACCTGAGATTGCCGCGCCCGCGCCTCACGGGGCGCTTCTCGCTTCGCAGCTGCGAATCGGTCCATGCTCTCGCCCATGGACAGAACCAGCCGGCAGGGTCATGTTAGCAAGGATGCAAGCGGCGCCGCTTTCCAATATCGCCGAATTCACGGTTTCAGAGCTCTCATCCGCGATCAAGCGGACAGTGGAGGATTCGTTCGGGCTTGTCCGCTTGCGCGGCGAGATCTCGGGCTACCGGGGCCCGCATAGCTCCGGCCATGTTTATCTTTCGCTGAAGGACGACCGGGCCCGCATCGATGCCGTGATTTGGCGGGGGACCTTCTCGGGCCTGCAGTTCAAGCCTGAGGAAGGTTTGGAGGTCATCGTGACCGGCCGGGTCACGACCTTCCCTGGCAAATCGAGCTATCAGATCGTGATCGAGCAGCTCGAACCGGCCGGCGCCGGGGCGCTCATGGCGCTGCTTGAGGAGCGCAAAAAGCGGCTGGCGGCGGAGGGTTTGTTCGATGAGGCGCGCAAGCGGCCCCTGCCGTTTTGGCCGCAAGCGGTCGGGATTATTACCTCGCCAACCGGCGCCGTGATCCGCGACATGCTGCACGGCTTTACCGAACGCTGCCCCACGCATGCGCTCGTGTGGCCGGTGCGCGTTCAAGGGGAAAGCTGCGGCGCGGAAGTCGCGTCCGCCATTCGCGGCTTCAATGCGCTGGATGGGTCCGGGCCGGTTCCAAGGCCGGAACTTATCATCGTCGCGCGCGGCGGCGGCAGCCTCGAAGATTTGTGGGGCTTCAACGACGAGGCGGTGGTCCGCGCGGCGGCGGAAAGCACGATTCCGCTGATATCGGCGGTTGGGCACGAGACCGATTGGACGCTGATCGATCTTGTGGCCGATGCGCGCGCGCCGACGCCCACCAAGGCGGCGGAATGGGCCGTGCCCAAGCACTCCGACCTCGTCATGCGCCTTGCCGAATGCACCGGACGGGCGCGCCATTGCGTGCGGCGTCATCTCGAAGGGCTCCGGGGCGGGTTCCGGGCCGCCGAGCGCGGATTACCGCGGCCGCAAACGCTTCTGGCCATTCCCCGCCAGCGCATCGATACGGCGGGCGGGCGCCTCGGGCAATCGCTCCGCCATTTCAGCGAACGCTTGCGCGGACGGTTCGAGCGTAGTGCCGTCCGGCTCACAATGCGCCTGGTCTCGGGGCCGCTGGAACGATCCGGCGAAAGATTGGAGCGCGCGCTCGATAGAATGTCGCGCGCTTTCGTTCAGGGTACCGCGGAGAATCGCGGCCGGCTGGAAGCGGCCGGGATGCGGTTCGGCCAATCGATCGATGTGTTCAACGAGCGCACTCGAAACTCTTTCGAGCGCTGCGCCATCAGGCTCACGCCGCGCCTTATCTCTGGCCCGGCTGAGCGTTCCAATGAAAGGCTGGCGCGGGCTGGCGAAAACATGATGCGGGCCTTCCAGCAAAATGCCGCGAGTAAGCGCGAACGGTTTGCCGGCCGCGCCGGCCGGCTCAATCCGGGACTTCTTTCCGGGCCCGCTCTGCGCCAGCGCGAGCGGCTGCAGTCGCTTTGGGGACGGGCGGAGCAGGGCGTCCGCGGCAAGCTTAGGGCCAAGGCGCTGGAGGCGGGTTCGTTCGCGCAGATCTTAAGGACGCTCAGCCACAAAAGCGTGCTGGATCGCGGATTTGCGCTTGTGCGAAGCGAGGACGGACATGTCATCCGGCGGGCCGCCGAGGCGAAAAGTGCGGTCCGGCTTGACATCGAGTTCGCGGATGGTCACGTTCCAGCGCAGTATTCCGGCGGAACGGCCGGGGAGGCGGCGCGCGCATTCGAGCGCAAGAGCCTCCCAGCCCCGCGCAAGAACGCCCCGTCGAACAAGGACGACGGGAGCCAGGGCAGTCTTCTTTGAGGCATGAACGGGTATGAATCGCATCGAGCGTTCCTTCGTATTTGGGCAAGAGGCGAAAATCCGTTATCTCGACGGAGAATTTCAGGTGCTGAAGAACGGCGCCTATGTGCGCTGCGCGGTGACGGACGAGCCGATCCGCATCGAGGATTTGCGCTATTGGAGCGTGGCTTACCAGGAGCCTTATGTGAATGCGGAGGCCTCGCTCAAGCGTCACCTGGAGCGGACGCGCGGCCGCGCCGATTAGCCGGCCGCCCCTGTTGCCGCCGTCCCGCGACGGCGCTTGTCCGCCGCCTTCGTCATCGCGGAATCCGCTAGCGGCTCTCCAGGATCGTTATAAGCGCCGGCGCCCGATACGATCCCGCGTCCGCGTTGCGGCATCACATGCCGAAACGCGCACGGGACGACGAACTCAGGGTGCAGCATTTACAGACGGGACATAATCGCCTTCAACAACGAGGCTTCGTCATTGCCGGAAAACTCGATTGTTATCGGAAGCGCTAGCGCCGACCGGTACAGCTCTGCCAGGGCGCCCCGCCCCGCTTTCAGCCGGACCAGGTCCTTTCCGGTGGTCAGGAGTCCCGCCTTCAGGGCTTTGGCCTCCGCAATCAGCGCGCGCGCGTCCGCTTCACGATAGGCATGGTGATCGGGAAAGCTACGGGTGCCCGCAACCGCGATGCCGGCCCCGTGCAGTGTATCGAAGAACTTAGCGGGCCTGCCGATCCCGCAGAAGGCGAGGAAGGGCCGGCCGCGCAGCGCATCGGAGACGAGCGGGACGATTTGGGCTTGGAAGACGTTGCGGCCGGGGGAAAAGGCACCCTCATCCTGTCCTTCTCCCGCGAGGGGAGAAGGGACGCCGTCACACCGGCTGCGACTTACCCCCTCTCCCCTTGCGGGAGAGGGCTGGGGTGAGGGGTATCTTCTTCCCAAACTCGCATTCAATTGCGCAACTATGTCTTCGCCGCGAGGCCCGCTCCCCACGATCAGGATCGCATCGGCCATGGCGGCCTGAAACCCGAGCGGCGCGCGAAGCGGCCCCAGCGGAAAGACGCGCCCCGTGCCAAGTCCCGCCCCGCCGTCGATGACGATGAGGTTGAAATCCTTGTTGAGCGACGGATTTTGAAAGCCGTCATCCATGACGATGGTATCGGCGCCCAGCGTTTCCAGCAGCCGTGCACCGGCAGGCCGGTCCCGGCTCACGGCCGTGATCGCCGCCCCGGCTAGCAGCAGCGGCTCGTCGCCGACGCGCGCCGCATCGTCGACGCCGATGTCAACCGCGTGCGGGCCGCGCTCGCTTCCGCCGTAGCCGCGCGTGAGAAAGGCCGGGCTGCGGCCCGCCTCGCGAAGCATCGAGGCGATTTTCAGGGCAACCGGCGTCTTGCCCGCTCCGCCCATGGTGAAATTACCGACGCAAATGACGGGCAGCTTGCTGCGGTAGGGAACAGCCTTCCGAAAACGCCTTTGAGCCATCGCGCCATACGTCGCAGAGATGGGCAACATTCCCCAGGCGGCGAGGGGAATCCGGTCCCCATACCACCAGGGCGGCGGCTCAAGCCGCATGCTCGGCCCTGCGTTCCGCCGGCGCCTCGCCGCGGGCTGCGGGCAGATACGGTTTCAGCGCTTCCAGCGTCATTTCGAGAGCGCCGCCCAAAGTGCCGATGGCCCCCTCGGCGTGGCGTTTCATTTCCTCGGCCGCAGCGGGATTTGCAAAGAGCTGCTTCAGCGCCGCCGCGAGTTCGTCCGGGCCCGTGACGAGTCTATACCCCTCGTATCGCTGCAGCACGGAGTAGGTCTCGGCGAAATTGAAGGTATGGGGGCCGCTCAAGATCCCGGAGCCGAGCTTGACCGCTTCGATGGGGTTCTGACCGCCATGGCCGACGAGCGAGCCGCCTATGAAGGCCAGCGGCGCGAGACTGTAAAACAGCCCAAGCTCGCCAATCGTATCGGCAAGGTAGATTTGTGTTTTGGCGGTGACGGGCTCGCCCGCGCCGCGCCGCGCGACGGACAAATTCCGCGCCGCGAGCAGCGAGGCGATGGCCTCGCCGCGCTCGGGATGCCGCGGTACGATCACGGTCAAGAGCGATGGCATTTCGCTCTGCAGGATTTCTGCCGCGCGCGCGACGGCTTCGTCCTCGCCTGGATGCGTGCTCGCCGCGAGGAAAACGGGACGGCCATCGAAATCGTGCCGCAGCTCCCCGGCAGCTCGTGCATCAATTGGTGGCGGGGGGGCGTCGTATTTCAGGTTCCCCGTAATGACCGCCTTGCGCGCGCCAAGAGCCGTCAAGCGCTTGGCGAACCGGTAGTTCTGCGTCAGTACGAGATCGAATTGCGAAAAGACCGGCTTCGAAAGGCTCGGCATGCGCTCCCACCGCCTGCCGGATTTATGCGACATCCGGGCATTCGCAAGCACCAGCGGCACCTTCTTTGCGCTCGCCTCGACAATCAGGTTCGGCCAAATCTCGGATTCGGTGAAGACGCCGAGATTGGGGCGCCAATGTTCGATGAACCGCCGGCAGAAGAGCGGGGAGTCGAGCGGCACGAATTGATGGATCGAGCCGTGCGGCAGCCGTTCGGCGGCGATCTTCGCTGAAGTGACTGTCACGGTGGTCAGCAGCATCGTGAGGGCGGGGTGGCGCTGTTTCAGCTCGTGCATGAGCGGCAGAATCGCGTTGGTTTCGCCAACGCTTGCCGCATGAAACCAAAGCAGCCGGCCCTCGGGCCGGGCGATGGACGCGATGCCGAGCCGCTCGTTAAGGCGCCCTGGTACTTCCTTGCCCCGTGCCGCGCGCCTGCGCAAAATCGTCATTGCTGCTGGGCGTGCCGCGGATGTCGCGCCGCGGTAGAGGGAGAGCAGAAACCCCGAGCGGCGAGGCGGCCGCGGCGGTTTGGGCGCGGTTTTCCTCGCGTCGCTGCCGGCGAGCTTGTAAGCGCGCTCCGTCGCCGCGTTCATCCCAGCTTCGACTTCTTGCCGGATGACTTCCATCGCTTCTTCATCGGCGTCGCGCGGCACATGGATCGGATCGCCGACCACCAGCGCAAGCTTCGAAAACGGTAGATTGATGGTGAGCCGGCTCCAAGTGGGCAGCGCAATGAAACGGCTGGTGGCGACCGCGATTGGAACGATAGGCCGGCCCGACATGCGTGCAATGGTGACGATGCCCATACCTCCGACGCGGGCGGGTCCCGGCGGGATGTCGGTTGTCATGGCCACAGTGATATTGGCGCGCAGAGCTTTGAGCGCGGCCCTGAGCGCACCGGCGCCGCCGCGGTCCTTCCCCTTGTCGCCGGCGCCCGCGCCCCGGATAAGCCCCATATCGAAACGGGAGAGCGTGCGCGCTATCATCTCGCCATCGGTATGCTTGGCCACCATATCGCTCACGGGCATGATCTTCGGCTTGATGAGCGGAAGCAGCAGGAACTGGCCATGCCACATCGCGGCAATCGATGGGTGATATTTCAGGAGCTTGGCATCGGTGTCCGCGGGATCGCGGATCACTGTGGACGTGTTGTGGACGGCACGGATGTAGCGCGCAGCCAAGTTGCCGACCGCGTTTAGGAAGAAATGGGATTGTAGCAGCCGCCGGCCGAAGCCTTTGGCGCGCTTCTGGGGCGCCGGTGCGGTCATCAGGCCCCGCTTGAAGGGTCGAGCAAACGATGCATGTGCACGATGAAATAGCGCATGAGGGCATTGTCGACGGTACGCTGGGCGGCGGCTCTCCAAGCGTCGTAGGCGGACTTATAGTCCGGAAAGACGCCAACCACGTGCAGGGCCGAAGGGTCACGGAACTCGGTGCTATTCACAGCGGTTAGTTCGCCGCCAAAAACAAGATGCAAAAGCTGGCGGTTATGGATCTCACTCATATCGGTCCTCTATCGTCGGTGCCGGCACCCTGCTGGCTCAGCGCAAGCGCTCGATCAAAACTTGCTGCAATTCCGGCGGCGCCGCAACAAATCCTTGCACCTTCGCCTCGGGCGTATTGAACTTCAGAGGTGCTCCGCAGGAGCTGGTGACAATGCCGCCGGCCTCGGAAACAAGAAGCGCCCCCGCAGCGATATCCCACTCCCATTTCGGGTTCAATGCGAAAGAAGCATCGGCGCGCGCGGATGCAACCAGCGCCATGCGATAGATCGTCGAATTTGCGCCGATTGGAACGGCTCCCGGCCAAGGCGCCCGCCAAGTTTTTTTGGTCAAAGACTCCGCGGACACTGCAACGCGCGCTCCGGAAAGCTCGCTGTGAGCGCTTACGTAGATGCGCCGGCCGTTGAGCAGTGCGCCGGCGCCAGCCTTCGCTTCGAAGACTTCTTCGCGAACCGGGTTGATAACGGCGGCAAGAACCGGGGCACCATCCTCAAGGAGACAAGCGGCAACGGTCCAGCTGTCTCCGCCGTGTAGGAAATCGCGCGTGCCGTCGATGGGATCGACGACCCACACGCGGCGCGCGTGAAGGCGGACGGCGTGCTCCGCGCTCTCCTCCGATAGCCAGCCATAATCTGGGCGCGCGCTTTGCAGCCGCGCGGCGAAAAGGCGGTCGGCTGCTATGTCCGCTTCCGACACCATCGTGCCATCGGCCTTGCGCTCGCGGCTAACCGGGCGGCCCCAATAGGTCAGGGCTAGGCTTGCCGCCTCTCGCACCGCCTCCCGCAGGAGATGGAAATCTTGGCCAAGATCCCGCATTGTTTTCCTGTTGCCCGGTTATTGGAACCCGGCCTGGATTGTGTCGAGGACGATGGCCAGGAACACGATGGCGCCGAAGCTGTGATTGCTGCGGAAGCGGACCAGGCAATTTTGCGGATCGTTGATATCGAGGGTTGCGACCTGCCATACAAGATGGGCGCCAGCCACGGCCAATCCGCAGTAGAACCAGATACCCGCTCCAATGAGGTTTCCGGCAAATGCAAGACCGCCGATGGCGACGCCGTAAAACAGGCTCAGCCAGAAAGCGGTATTGGTCCCGAATTTGAGAGCGGTGGATTTCAGTCCCATCAGGAGATCGTCTTCCTTATCCTGGTGAGCGTAGATCGTGTCGTAACCGATTGTCCAAGCCACGGCGGCGGCGTAAAGAACGATGGGCGCGCGCTCCAAGCCTCCCCAATACGCTGCCCAGCCCATAAGCGCTCCCCAGGAGAAAGCGAGGCCAAGCACCGCCTGAGGCCAGAACGTAACCCGTTTCATCAACGGATAAATCAGCACGATGCCGACCGAGCCAAAGCCCAAAGCGATGGCGAATGGGTTGAGCTGCAGAAGAACCGCGAGCCCCACGAGGCAAAGCGCAACGGCGGAGACGATGGCTGTGGGAACCGAAATTTGTCCGCTGGCAAGTGGACGCTCCTTGGTTCGTGCGACCTTCGCATCGATATCGCGGTCGATAATATCGTTGTAGATGCAGCCGGCACCGCGCATGGCGAAGGCACCGATGGCAAATAGAAAAAGGTACCAGGCGATGGTCCAGGTATCGAGAAAATCGTCGGCTCGGGCCGCGAACGCAACGGACCACCAGCAGGGCCACAGCAGGAGCCACGCACCGATGGGCCGGTCGGCGCGGACAAGCCGGAGCCACGGCTTGAGGCCGGCAGGAGCGAAGCGGTCGACCCAGTTGGCCGGGCGCGCATCGGCGACGGGGCTTGTGGATAGGGCGGCCTTCGCGGTGTCCTTGCCGTTTGAATCGGCGGAAATTGCTCGCATCTCTCGCTCGTCCGTAGGTTGTTTCTCCCCACCTGCCCAAGGATGATACAAATAATATGCCAAATTTGGAGACTATTATGTCAACACCACAAAAGCATCTTAAACGCAATGACCGTCCATAGATTATTTGTCGCAAACGATCTCAATGAGGGCGCCGGGATCGCACTTAATGCGGAGCAGGCTCACTACCTTCTGCATGTGCTGCGCCTACCCATGGGCAGCCAGATCCTGGTTTTCGATGGCAAGAGCGGAGAATGGCGCGCCGAGATCGTCAAGGCCAAAAAGGGGAGTTGCTCGGTTCAGCTCACAGGCAAGGTCCGCGAGCAGAGCGCCGTCCAGGACCTGCATTACGCGTTCGCTCCGCTGAAGCAAGCCCGGCTCGATTACATGGTACAAAAGGCGGCCGAGATGGGGGCATCGGTTCTGCAGCCTGTGATAACGGCCCATACGGCCGTTTCGCGGCTCAACCTCGAAAGGATGCGCGCAAACGCCATCGAAGCGGCGGAACAATGCGGACTATTAGCGGTTCCCAGCATCGATCCACCACTTAAACTAATGTCCTTGCTCAAGGAATGCGAAACGGGCCGGGCCGTTGTCTTTTGCGACGAGCGCGCCGGAAACGCTTCGCCGCTGGACGCAATCGCCCGGCTCAAGGGCCGCAGGATAACGGCTCTCGTCGGTCCCGAAGGCGGGTTCTCCGAAGGCGAGCGCGAGGTTCTGCTTTCCAAAGACTTCGTCTGCCCGGTATCGCTCGGCCCGCGCATCATGCGGGCAGACACGGCAGCGGTGGCGATCCTTGCTTTGATCAACGCGGTTTTAGGAGACTGGCGTTAGCGGAGCGTCTATAAGCATGTCGCTGCAAAAATGTGCACTAAGGTCAAGGCTCAGAACGGGCAACAAAGCGAACCATGATGCAAGTCTCCGGAGAACCACAGACGCCGGCCGTTGAAAGCCGTGACGGGCTCGTGGCCTATATCGAACAGGGCGCGAAACCGAAGCCCGAGTGGCGAATCGGCACAGAGCACGAAAAGTTTCCTTTCTATCTCGATGGTTTGCGGCCAGTGCCCTATGAGGGGCCGGCGGGCATCCGGGCCTTGCTCGAAGGCATGGCGGAGCGGTTTGGCTGGCGCCCTGCCTATGACAAAGGCAATATTATCGCGCTCGAGGACCCGTCTTCCGAGCTAGGAGGGTCGATCACGCTCGAGCCCGGCGGACAGTTCGAGCTTTCGGGCGCGCCGGTCCAAACGCTTTTCCAAACCTGCGCGGAGCTGGAGAAGCATCTGCGGCAAGTCCGTGAAATCGCCGGCCCGCTCGGCATCGCATTTCTGGGCCTCGGCTTCTCTCCGCTTTGGACACGCGCTGAAACGCCGCGCATGCCGAAGAGCCGCTACGCCATCATGACCGCCTATATGCCGAAAGTGGGCGGCCTCGGGCTCGACATGATGTACCGCTCGGCGACGGTGCAGGTTAATCTCGACTTCCCCGACGAAGCCGGCATGGTGAAGATGCTGCGCGTGTCCCTCGCGCTTCAGCCTATCGCGGCTGCACTTTTCGCCAATTCGCCTTTCACCGAAGGCAAGCCGAATGGCTATCTCAGCTTCCGCAGCGCCGTTTGGCTCGACACGGACCCGGCGCGGACAGGCATGCTGCCATTCGCTTTCGAAGACGGCATGGGGTTCGAACGCTACGTGGATTACGCGCTCGATGTCCCGATGTACTTCGTCCGCCGGGATAAGAAATATATCGACGCGTCGGGCGCTTCCTTCCGGGATTTTCTGGACGGGCGCTTGCCGCAGCTGCCCGGCGAGAAGCCTACGCTTTCCGATTGGGCCGACCATTTGACCACGCTGTTCCCCGAGGTGCGGCTCAAGCGCTATCTGGAGATGCGCGGCGCCGACAGCGGACCGTGGCGCAGCCTGTGCGGCTTGCCCGCCTTTTGGACCGGGCTCTTGTACCATCAGCCAAGCCTCGACGCCGCTTACGATCTCATCAAGGATTGGACGGCGGAGGAGCGCCAGCGCTTGCGCAACGATGTGCCCCGCCTGGCCCTCAAGACGCCGTTCCGCAAGGGGTCCGTGCTCGATGTGGCACGCAAAGCCGTGGAGCTGTCCGCCGCGGGCCTCAAGGCGCGCGGGCATACCGATTTGGTATCCGGCGACGAAAGCATCTTTCTTGATCCCTTGCTCAAGATCGTGGAGAACGGGCAAACCGACGCCGAACGCTTGCTCGGCCGTTATCGCGAGGTTTGGGGCGGCGATGTGAGACCCGTCTTTTCCGAAATGGCTTATTAGCTATCCCGGAGCGAAAGCAAATCGCTGCAATTGCAAGCCCGGCCCAGAGGCCGGGTTAGATGCCGCGAATTTATGCTGGGTTAATTCTCAAATGCCGCTCTGGATAGCCGCGGCGGCAGCTTCAGCCCGGTAGCGGCCGGAGCGGCGAATTCCGCCCTGAGCCAGGAGGACACCTCGCTGAGCCGCCGGACAAGTTGAGGCTTCACGGAAACACCCCAGCCGCCGGGGCCGGAAGATATCCAGGCCAACCGAAAATGGCTAGCGCGAGAGGCGGAGGGGCTGATAGTATAGTAGATGGCGGCGGCTCAATTTGCCTTTCCAGGTGGCGGCCACGGCGTGGCTGCCGGGTGAAGCTATGGTTGCCAAAGGAATTCAAAGTCCCGAGGAAGCGAAGGCAAACGCGGCGGGCAAGACCGGCGCCGTGGCCGATGAACGCGACGCCGCGGAGCAGCCGGACACTGCCACCGGCCCAAGCCCGGCAAGTAACAACCGGCCGCAAAGGCATCGTTTGCTGAAGCGGGTGCTAATTGGCGCGGTTGCCGCTTTCGTTCTGGGTATCGCCGCCATGCTTGGCATTCCTTGGATTGAAGAAACTCTCAACACCGTCTCGACCGACGATGCCTATGTGAACGGTCACGTGACGTTCGTTTCGGCCCGCGTCCCCGGCCAAGTATCGAGAGTGCTCGTGGATGATAATAACCGCGTGCACAAAGGCGACCTCCTCGCCGAACTCGACAGGGAGCCCTACGAAGTCATCGTTGCCACCAAGAAAGCGGCCGTCGATACCGCAAAGGCGGACCTCGCGGCGGCTGAGGCATCGGTGCGTGGCATGGAAGCAAGGGCGAGAAGCGAGCGCTGGAAACTCCAGCACGCCATGGAGGATGTCGACAACAAGATCAAACTGCTTCAGGCGAAGATCGCCGCTCTCGACAAAAGCAAGGCCTCATTGAAACTCGCGGAGGTGGAATTCGAGAGAACGAGCAAGCTGGTTGCGACCGGGTTAGCGGCCAGTCACGAGCAGTTCGACCAGCGGCAAGCAGCGTTATCGGTTGCCCGGGCAGATGTCACCCAAGCCTTAGCCGACATCCACCAAATTCGTGTTTCCTTGGGGCTGCCCGCGACGCCTGAGAGGGGCGGAGACTTGGGGCTGGTGCCGCCCGATCTGGATCAGACATTTTCCTCGGTTCGACAGGCGCAGGCAGAGTTGATTCAGACGGCGGCTGAGCTTGGCGTTAGCGAGACGTATAATCAAACTCCAAAACAAATGGTCGAAGCATTCGCGAAACGCGGCAATGGCAACATCGACCTAACCTTTTCCCGGCTCGTCCCCGAGTCGCCGGCAGTCAAGCAGGCCGGGGCGAAACTCGAAGCCGCCCGGCGCGATCTCGATCAGGCTGAATTAAACCTTCGCTATTGTCGAATCGTAGCTGACATCGATGGCGTTATCACACGCCGCAATGTCAATCCCGGCGATGATGTTTTGGCCGGGCAAGGTCTGATGGCGATCCGTTCGCTTAGGGAAATCTGGATCGACGCCAATTTCAAGGAAACCGAGCTGCGGGATTTGCGCATCGGCCAGGCGGCCGGCATCTACGCCGACATGTATGGCAGCCGGCACGTATTCCGTGGCCGGATCAGCGGTTTTACCATGGGGACGGGGTCGACATTGGCTCTGCTGCCGCCCCAGAATGCCACGGGCAACTTCGTCAAAGTGGTGCAACGGTTGCCGGTCCGCATCGAGCTTCAAGACTACGACCCGGATAAAGACCCCCTGTTCATCGGCCTTTCCGTCGTCCCCTATGTCTATATCAATAAGCCGGCGACCGGGCCCGATGCTGGGAAGGTTCTGCAATCGTCCCTGCCGGGATCGGCACCGGATTTTTTGGCTGCAACTCCAATGGGCCGCAACAAATGACGGAGGCGGCGGCCCCTTCGCTTCGCGTTCCCCAAGCGGCTATAAGCCCTTGGATTGTCGCTGCGGCTGTTGTGGTGCCAACCTTTATGGAGGTGCTCGACACCACCATTGCTGTAGTCGCGCTGCGCTATATAGCAGGCGGATTATCGACATCGGTCGTCGACGGCGAATGGGTTATCACGAGTTACCTTGCCGCCAACGCAATTATCCTGCCGATGACCGGGTGGCTGAGCGCCCGCTTCGGCCGCCGCAACTACTTCCTGGTCTCGATACTCGTCTTTACAGTAGGCTCGGGTCTGTGCGGGATGGCAACGAGCCTTAATCAGCTGATCCTATTCCGGGCGATTCAAGGCTTGGCAGGAGGTGGCCTGCAGCCAAGTAGCCAGGCTGTGCTGCTCGACGCCTTTCCGGCGGAAAAGCAAGGCACGGCAATGACGCTGTTTGCCCTGGCCGCCCTGATCGCGCCGGTCGTCGGGCCGACGCTCGGCGGCTGGATTACGGACAACTATTCATGGCGCTGGGTCTTCTACATCAACGTGCCCGTCGGACTCCTGGCCTTCGCTGCCTGCTATTCCGTAGTCCACGACCCGGATTATCTCGCCGCAGAGCGCGCGGAACAAAGGAAGCGCCCGTCGCGCTTCGACACGATCGGGTTGTCCTTACTCGTTATCACCATCGTTTGCTGGGAAGTCATGCTCAGCAAGGGCGAGGAGTGGGATTGGCTGGGCGACCCATTCGGGCGAGTGCAGACCTTGGCGATCCTTTTCATATTTGCGCTCACCGGGCTGATCTTCTGGGAAATGCGCCACCGCAACCCGGTGGTTAACTTCCGGCCGCTGCTGGAGCGCAATTTTAGCGCCTGCTGCCTCATCATATTTTGCGCCTATGCGGTGCTCTACGGTGCGAGCACCTCGTTGCCCGGCCTGCTTCAATCCCTGTTCGGTTACAATGCGTTGCAAGCCGGGCTCGTCATGTCGCCGGCAGGCTTCTTTGCCCTCCTGACGCTACCGGCCGTGGGCTTTGTGCTCGGCCGGCAGGCCGATGCACGCTGGGTCATTCTCGCCGGCCTGCTAACCATGGCGGCCGGCAATTATTGGATGTCACAGCTTAACCTCTACATCAGCCCCGGACAGGTTGTCTGGCCCAGAGTCGTACTGATTGTAGGATTATCGATATGTTTCGCCCCCGCAAATGTCGCCGCCTATCTTTACACCCCAGTGGCGTTGCGCGGAGCCGCGGTTGGCCTGCTAAGCCTGCTGCGCAACGAAGGGGGAAGTGTGGGAACCTCGCTAAGCCAAGCCTTGCAGGATCACCGCGAGCAGTTCCACACCCTCCGGCTCGGTGAGTATCTCGATGCCTTCAACCCGGCCGTGCATTCCTTCATCGAACAGACCCGGGCGTTGTTCCTCCAGCAGACCGGCGATCCGGCCCTGTCGCGGCAGCTAGCCTGGCAGGCACTCTCAAATCTTCGCCAGCAGCAAGCGTCGTCTCTCGCCTATTTCGACTGCTTTTGGGTGTTTGCGGTGATTATGCTTGTGCTCGTGCCAATCATTTTCCTGATGAAGCGGTCGGTAGCCGAAAAAGGCGCGCGCGTCGGAGGGGAATGACGAAACATACCAACCCGCACAATGTTTGACTCCCCCCTCACCCTGTCCCTCTCCCGCTGTTCAGACCGGGGTCCCGAACGAGTTAAGCCAAGAGTGCCATAGACCGGAAGCGGAAGAAAACGTTGGCAAGCCCAAGAAATCCTGCTTGGTTACATTCCAGCGGGGTTCAAACAGATGGCTGGCAAGATCGCAAAGGGCCTAATTTACGCCGCGGCAGCTGCCGTCATCCTGACGGCCATCGCAGCCGTGTGGTTTTGGCCGCTTCTCCACCTTGTGGCCGATGGCATCGTTACCAGGACCTTTTATCCGGAAAGGATTTCCTGGGACGGCCATATGGCATGGGCCCGTTGCGACAGCGCCCTCGCCAAGCGGTCTGCTTGGCCCGCCTCGCCTGCGGCGGCGTGCGAGGCCATGCATATGTGTATCAATGAGGCGCCGCTTTCCGGGCAGCAGACAGAGTTGCTTCTCGATGCGATCCGCAACACGCGCGGTTGTCAAATGCCTTAAGGCCCCGGCGGCTTGAGGGACCGGAAGCGTGTTCGAAATCACACAGGCAGCCTGTGCTTGGCAAAAGCAATGATGATCGCCGATCCCAGGAAGAGATAGATCGCCAATTAGCGCGGCAATCTCAGCCATGTTCGTATGAGCGGTCATGCCTCGTAAGTAGGCGCCGCGCAGCGCTTTGCATCCCGCGACGCTTCGGAAGCGGCCGAAACGTCCAATCGCCCGTTAAGCGGGCCTCGCCGCGGCAAGCAGCTCCTCCGGCGGCTTCTTGCCTTCGAGCGGAGGGAAATCCTCCGGCGTGATGGTTTCCTTTTCGAGGAGCAGCGCCGTCCCCCGATCCAGATCCTTGCGGCGCGCGTTCAGCGTTGCTTTTGCCTTTTCGTAAGCCTGGTCGATAAGCTTGCGCACCGCGATATCGATCTCGCGATTGGTCTCGTCGGAATAGTCCTTGGGCCGCGTCCCGATCAGGGCCTCGCCCAGAAACGCTTGGCGCTGCGGCTCGTACACGCGCTGGCCGAGCGCTTCGGCCATGCCGAACCGCGTCACCATCTGGCGGGCGATATCGGTCGCGCGGTCGAGATCGTCGGCGGCGCCGGTTGAGACTTCGTTGAAGATAATCTCCTCCGCCGCGCGGCCGCCCATCAGTACGGCCATGCGGTTGATCAACTCGCCGCGCTCGATCAAGAAGCGGTCCTCGGTCGGCCGCTGCATGGTGTAGCCCAGCGCGCCTATGCCGCGCGGGATAATCGAAACCTTGTGCACGGGGTCCGCCCCCGGCAGCGAGGACGCGACCAGCGCGTGGCCCATCTCGTGATAGGCGACGACCTTGCGCTCCTTGGGCGACAAAATCCGCGAGCGCTTCTCGATCCCTGCGACAAGCCGCTCCACCGCCGTGGTAAAATCGTCCATGGTGACGGTATCGCCGTTACGCCTTGTCGCCGCGAGCGCTGCCTCGTTGACAAGGTTGGCAAGATCCGCGCCGGAGAAGCCGGGGGTGATGGCGGCAATCGCGTCGAGGTCGATGCCGGGCGCGGCTTTGATGCGCTTGAGGTGAACCTTGAGGATTGCGGCGCGGGCGGGGCGGTCGGGCCGGTCGAGCGCGATCTGCCGGTCGAAGCGGCCGGCGCGGGTCAAGGCCGGGTCCAGAATCTCGGGGCGGTTCGTCGCCGCGAGCAGCACGATGCCCTCGCGCGGATCGAAGCCGTCGAGTTCGGCGAGGAGCTGATTGAGCGTCTGCTCCTTCTCGTCATTGCCGCCGCCCATGATGCCTGCGGTGCGCGAGCGGCCGAGGCTATCCAGCTCGTCGATGAAGATGATACACGGCTTCATCTTGCGCGCCTGCTCGAACAGGTCGCGGACCCGCGCCGCGCCGACGCCGACGAACATCTCCACAAATTCGGAGCCGGAGATCGAGAAGAACGGCACGCCCGCCTCGCCCGCGACCGCGCGCGCGAGCAGCGTCTTGCCGATGCCGGGCGGGCCGACGAGCAAAATGCCCTTCGGCACGCGCGCGCCAAGCCGGCCGTAGCGCTCCGGGTTCTTCAGGAAGTCCACGACTTCCTTCAACTCGCCCTTGGCCTCATCGGCGCCCGCCACATCGTCGAAGGTGACGCCGGTTTTCGTCTCGACATAGATTTTCGCGCGGCTGCGCCCGACGCTCATCAGGCCGCCGATGCCCTGCTTTTCGGCCATCTTCCGGAAAAAGAAGGCCCAGATGGCGAAGAAAATGCCAATGGGCAGCACCCAGGACAGGATGTCGCGGAACAGATTGTCGCCGGTGCTCCCGGAATAATCGACGCCGGTCTTTTGCAGCTCGCTGGCAACGGCAGGATCGACGCGCGTCGTGATGAAATATTTCTTGCTGCCTTCCGGCGTCTTGAACTCGCCTTGGATTTGCGACGGGCCGACAACCACCTTTTCGATCTGCTTGTTCTTAACGAGATCCTGAAACTTGCTATAGGGGATCGTCTCCACTTGGGTGTAGCTTGCCCAAAAGGATTGGAACAGGAGCAGGAGCCCGAAAGCGATAAACAGGTAGGTGAGGTTGAACTGATGCTTTTTTTCCATCGTCGCGTCCCCGTGGGTTTATGGCGGCCTGCGCCGATTCGGTGTAAAGACCCCCTCACCCCAACCCTCTCCCCAAGGGGAGAGGGAGTCCGCGACGGTTGCGGCAGCGTCCTCTCTCCCCTCGGGGAGAGACAGAGTGAGGGGGCCTTACCCCAGCCTCGATGCAGGTTACCATTCCTTGCTGTCACTTAATCGCGGCGAGCCGGCGCCGTAAGGGGTGCGCCGGATAAAGTTATGCAACTTGCGCTTGGCGCTTCCGTAGCAGAAAGTGAATGGATCAGGAAAATCAGCGGGAGCCTTGGTGTGGGACGGGTCCGGGCGATCTTTTTGTGCCGATGACGTTTTTCTGCGGCGCCGCGGCGGCGAGCGCGGAGTCCGCGCGGCTGGCGCTCCTCATCGGTAACCAGAATTACGCGGACAAGGTCGGCCCGCTCAAGAACCCGCACAGCGACGTGGCGCTGATCGAGTCCGCGTTGCAACGGCTCGGCTTCACCGTCGGATGTCACGCCATGCCTGGCGGCGAGTTTAAGCAAGACAGCACACTTTCATATTACTCGACAGGCTTCGAGCAGTCGGATTCACATCCCGTAGTCTGCGTGGATTGGGCCACGGCGCATGCCTACACAACGTGGTTGTCGAAAAAGACGGGATTTACGTATCGGCTCATGTCGGAAGCAGAAAACGAGTATGTAACGCGAGCGGGTACCACGGCACCATACTGATGGGGGGCAGTCTATCGCGCCGGATCAGGCCAATTACAATGGAAACTATGAGCGTACACAAAAGACAGTGCCTGTGAAGTCGTTCCAGCCCAACCCATGGGGTCTTTATCAAGTTCACGGCGATGTTTGGAATTGGGTGGAAGACTGCTGGAACCGAAATTACGATAGCGCACCCGCGGATGGCTGGACATGGACGACTGGGGACTGCAGGTTGCGCGTCCTTCGAGGCGGCGCTTGGCGCGAAGGCCCTGGTGATTTTCGCTCTGCCGGCCGTCTTTGGAACGGGTCATGGGTGCGGAGTAACGCGGGCGGTTTCCGTGTTGCCAGGACGTTAAATCGTTAATCTTTACATCCTTACATCTTATGCACCACGTTGGGGCCGTCTAGTGGCAGACAGGTAATCCATTGGACGACTTCCTAATTGCCCTTACTGATCCAATGGAGTAGTATCCCCGTATGGCCCGAACGGTCCCCGTCAGTGTCATTGAGACACCGGAGTTCCTGTCGGCTGCGCGCAAGCTCATGAGCGACGGGGAGCGTGCGTTGCTGGTGGATTATCTCGCCTATAATCCCACGGCGGGCGATCTCGTGCAGGGCACAGGCGGCATTCGCAAGCTGCGCTGGGGGTTGGAAGGGCGGGGCAAGCGTGGCGGCGCGCGGGTGATCTATTTTTATCATGACCCCGGCATGCCGCTCTTCGCGCTTACCGCCTACGCGAAGAACGAGCGGGCCGATTTGAGCCGGCAGGACCGCAACGGCTTCCGGCAGTTGACCGCGTCGCTGGTTGAGACATTTAAAAGGAGAAAGTTATGAGCACCGTGGCCGAAAGCATCCGCCGGGGGCTTGAGCAGGCGGTAGCCTATGCGGAAGGAACGGCGGACGCGAACGCCTATCGCGTTCATGTTCCCGAGCGGATCGACGTGAAGGCAATCCGCGTCAAGCTGGAGATGACGCAGGAGGAATTTGCCGGCCGCTTCGGCTTCTCAATCAATACTCTGCGGCATTGGGAACAAGGCTCGCGCCAGCCGGAAGGTCCAACGAGAGCCTATCTGCTCGTTATCGACCGCGCTCCGGAGGCTGTGCAGAAAGCCTTGCAAGCATAAATGCTCGCGAAGCTGCCGCCTTTGTAGCGTGAGGCCGGACCAGCGATGAATGGCGCATTTGTTTCGTTTGGGATGAAGGAGGCGCGAGCGATGTCCAAATCGCCGATTACCACTGACGGGGATGCCGGTCTGCTGCCGAACCCGCATCCGGGCGAGATTCTGCTCGAAGAGTTCCTGAAGCGGATGGGCCTGAGCCAGAACCGGGTGGCGCGCGATATTCATGTGCCGCCGCGCCGCATCGACGAGCTGGTGCTGGGCAAGCGCGCGGTGACGGCCGGAGAGCCCAGGCGGACAGACGTGGCCGCATTGAAAAGTTCCACGCAAAGTCAGCAGCTTAGTGTGCTTAAGGCTTTGGGAAGGCGCATTTCTTTAGGATGGCGCCATCGAGAAAAGCGGCCGGGAAGCCATGGCCCGGCCGGCAATCGTTAACAGCGATGAAAACCTAACACCAACTAGGAAGCCAGCGCTGCCCCCTCCGGCGCGGCGAGCTGGAGCCCGGCGAGGCGCGAATAAACTCCACCCGCATCGATGAGTTCGGCGTGCTTGCCTTCCTCCACGAGCCGGCCGCCGTCGATCACAAGGATGCGGTCGGCATTGATGACGGTGGCGAGGCGGTGCGCGATCACAAGCGTGGTGCGCCCGCGCATGACGCGCTCCAGCGCGGTCTGCACGAGCTTCTCGCTCTCCTGGTCGAGCGCGCTCGTGGCCTCGTCTAAAAGCAGGACCGGCGCGTTTTTCAGGATCGCGCGCGCGATGGCGATGCGCTGGCGCTGGCCGCCGGACAGCACGACGCCGCGTTCCCCGAGCACGGTGTTGTAACCCTGCGGGAGCTGCTCGATGAAGGTGCTGGCGAGAGCCGAGCGAGCCGCCGCCTTGACCTGCTCGTCCGTCGCATCGGGCGTTCCGTAACGGATGTTGTCGGCCACCGATTCCGCGAAGATGATGGTGTCTTGCGAGACGAGCGAAATGCGCTTTCTGAGTTCGGTAAGGCCGGCTTTGTCGACCGGCACCCGATCGACGAACACCTTGCCGTTTTGCGTGTCGTAAAACCGCAAAATCATGTTGAAAATCGTGCTCTTACCGGCGCCGGAAGGCCCGACGATGGCCACCCGCTCGCCCGGCCGCGCAACGAACGAAAGGCCGTGCAAGGCCTGCTGCTTCGGGCGCAAGGGGTAGGAGAAGGACACGTTCTCGAAACTTACCTCGCCTTTCGCATTCGCCGGGAAGGCGCGCGGCTCGGAGGGTTCGGCGACATCGGGCTTCACCGCCACTAGCTCGGCCAGGCGCTCCGCCGCTCCTGCCGCTGCCTGGATTTCGCCCCACACCTCGGAAAATTCACCGAGCGAGGCGGCGGCAAGCACCGAGTATAGCACGAACTGCGCAAGGGACCCGCCGCTCATCGTGCCGGCGATCACATCGTGGGCTCCATACCAGAGCACGCCGACAATGCTGCCGAAGATCATGAAAATGGCCGAGCCGGTGAGCACGGCCCGCCGCTTCGTCCGCGACACCGCGGCATCGAACGAGCGCTCGACCGCCTTGGCGAACCGGCGCGCGACGAAGTCTTCCGACGTAAACGCCTGCATGGTGCGTGTGGCAGATAAGTTCTCGCTGGCGAAGGCCGATGCAGCGGCGACCTCGTCCTGCGCGATGCGGCTATAGCGGCGCACCGTGCGCCCGTACAGAATCAGCGGAACCACGATGAGCGGGATCACGATAATCACCAGCGCGCTTAGCTTCACGCTCGTGAAAACCATCGCCGCAACCGCGCCAAGGAACATGACGCCATTGCGCAGCACTTGGCTGACCGAGGTCGACACCGCGGCCTTGATCTGCGTCGTGTCGGCATTAAGCCGCGACATGATCTCGCCGGAATGGGACTTTTCGTAAAAGGCGGGGCTCAGCCGGGTGAGATGGCGGAACACGTCCTCGCGAAGCTCGGCGATGACCCGCTCGCCGAGCCAGGCCACGCAATAGAACCGCATCGCGCTGGCGGCTGCGAGCACCACGCCCACCGCGAACAGCCCCGCAAAATAAATGTTAATCAGCCCCTGATTCTCATGCGAGAATCCCCGGTCGATCATCTCGCGGACGCCGTAAGGCAGGGCGAGCATCGCGCCCGAAGAAAGCAAAAGACCGGCCAGCGCGAGCAGCGCGACCGGTTTATGCCGTAGAACATAGGGCCGCAACAGCGCAAGCGGCTTCAGGCTGCGGCGCGAACCTTCAGCCCGTTTCGCGGGCACCGCGGCCTTAACGGTTTTGCTGGCAGAGGGCGGGCTTGAAGGGCGTTCGTCGATTTCTTGGACGGTCACTGGCTACTCTCGCATTCGCCCCCCCGCGCTGACGCAAAAAACTCCTAAATGCGTCGAACGCGATGACGCTTGATCTTGTCATCGTCTCACTTCGTCCTGTATAGCAAGAGCGATCCAGAAAATACAAGGCGCTCGCCGGCGCGCAATAGGAAGACGCTATGAAAAAGGACATTCATCCCGATTATCACAAGATCACCGTTGTGATGACGGACGGCTCTCAGTTCGAAACCTATTCCTGCTATGGGCAGGAAGGCCAGAAGCTGAACCTCGACATCGATCCGAACACCCATCCCGCATGGACGGGCGGCAACCAGCAAATTTTGGACCGCGGCGGCCGCGTCAGCAAGTTCAAAAAGAAGTTCGAAGGCTTCTTGAAATAGGCTGGGGCGGGGCTGCGGCGGCCGCTTCGCGCATAGGCGCGGGCCGCCCGCCGCGTCCGGTTCGCTGGCAGGACGCGTAGGCCATGGTTTGGCTCGCTGCGGTCCTTGCCGGCGTGTTTCTCGCGGCATTGGTTCTGCCGTGGATAGATCTGGTGCGTATTTCCCAGAACGGGCAACGCCTTGCGGACGCTGAAGGCACGATCCAGCGGTTAGTCGACGAGATTTCGGTTCTGAGAAGCGCCATTGAGGGCACAGCCCCCGGCGCAACTTCCGAGGCCGCCGCGGAACCTCCTGCCATCCCGGCCGAACTTCGGCACGTTGAGGCCGCTGAGGTTGTGCTTTTGTTCATCGGCACGCTGCGCGGCGGCCATGCCGTCCGGATCGCTTCGCTCCCGGTGATGATCCAGACGGCTGGGAAGCTGTGTTTGTACGAGGCCTCGCAGCCTGTCGTTTCTGGGTTTGGGCCTCAGCCTGCCCGGCATCAGCTGGTTTTACACGCGCTTCGTCTTTCGCCCCCCCGGCGGTGAGCGAAACGCCGCTATAACGCCCGCCCCCGCCAAGTCTTGAAGCCTCGGGTTACGCGGCTCGTCGCGGCGCCCGGCTTGCCGCAAATTTCGAAAACTAGCGCTTGAGTAGCGCGGCGGCTCGCGTTATGTAGAGGGAACGGACCGCGATCTGCGGTCCATTCCCTTTGCGGGGGTGTAGCTCAGTCGGTTAGAGCGCCGGCCTGTCACGCCGGAGGCCGCGGGTTCGAGTCCCGTCACTCCCGCCACTTCATCTTAATACGAATCGATCACATGCTGCCGCAATTCAGGCGCTGTGCCGCCCCGTCACGGCCGGGCCGGAATGTGAATCGCCGCGACCGCGATGGCGAATGGCTCGCTGTACGCCATGCTCAGGCTGACTTGGGCATCCGAGGGAAGCTTGTTCCACCGGACCGTTGGACATCCCTTGTCATCGTGGAAAACCTCGATATTGCGGAAATAGCCTTCAGGCTCCTCCATCGCTTTGATCATGGCTTCTTTCGCCGCAAACATCCTGGCGAGAGACGGCAGCATGTCATCGCCGCGCTCGTTGCACCACGAGGCCTCGCGGGGCGAAAACGTTCGCTCGAAGGCGGCGGGGTTCGACACGATGCTGGCGATGTCCGCAATCGACACGATATCGGTGCCGACGCGAAGACGCACGTCACACACCGGTTTTCGACTGTATGTACGCCACGAACTTCACGACATTATTCAGCTTGGGGATGCTGATTTCATCGATCTCGATTTGAAACTCGTCTTCGATAGCGACGACGATTTCCGCGTGCCGTGCGGAGGTCCATTTTTTCAGCGTCTTGTAGCCCGTCTCCAACCGGAGATTGGCCTCTTCCTCCGGGGTCAGGCGAAGCACGGACGAAATTGCCCGGACGGCGCGCTCCTTGATCGCTCGATCGACATTGGGGTTATCTTCCACGCAGAAGTCCTTCACTGACCGTTGTTAGGAACGAGGCCGCTTCCGTACCGTTGAGGATCCTATGATCGTAGGCGACGGTCACGGTGTAAAACGAAAACGCGCCGTGGCCCCACTTGTCCGCGATGGCGACGATAAGCGATTGATCGGGATAAATTATCGGGATGACCTGGTGCACGCCCGAGCCGGCGAGACTGGTGACGGTACAGTGCCCTCCAGTCAGATCCTCGGCCGTAAGCTTGCCCCGGAGCGATTTTTTCTGAAATCCCTTCACAGCCCCTGCAATGCCGATCACGCCGCGCTCGTTCGCATGCTTGATGACGGGCACGATCAACGTTCCGTCCGTCTGATTGAGCGCAAAGCCCACGTTGATTTTATCGTGGAGTCTCAGGCCCTCTTCCGTCCAAGTGGCGTTCACCTTGGGATGTCCGGCGAGCGCCTCGGCAACGCACATAATCAACAAGTCCGAAACGCTCAGCATAATGTCGTGCGACGTGCCGATTTCTTCGACGTTGGCATCGACTGGGCCTGCATCCACATGCCGCGAAAGATAAGAATGGGGAATGGTCTGTTTGGCTTGGACCAGGACTTTCGCCGTCCGCAGCTGAATCGGCGAATGGGGCCTAAATTCGCCGCTTTGCCTGGCCGGGGCGGAACTATGCCTGCTTTCTAGATGTTGCTGGACATGTTTCTCGCGAACGAGGCCGATCCCAGCAAACACAGCGGCGTCGATATTATGTTTTTCAATTAAAAGGAGTGCTTTGGCGGAAATCTTCATTTCCGAGTCTGCGCTTATCGCCGCTTTTATGGGAGCAGCTTCACGCCGGGCTTGGAGGTTCATGTTAGGGGCTTTCGGTTCGGCGCCGATCAGCGCAATGACCTCGCCAACCGGGACATCCCGGCCGGCCTCCCTCTGCAGATAGATATAACCGGCCTGCGGCGCGGTACATTCGATGGTGGCCTTGCTGGACTCCAGAAGGCAAACGGCATCTCCAGCTTCGATTTCTTGGCCGTCCTTTACGAGCCACTGCACGAGGCGCACTTCATCGTCGTTCGCGGACTCGCGTGGCACCTCAACGGGAACGTAATTCCGCATGGGGAGAACCTTCTTAGTCGATGATTTCAAGAATTGCCGCTTGGATGCGGCTTGCCGACGGCAATACGGCGGTTTCCAAGTGGCGGGCGGGGGGAATTGGCACGCCCATCGCGCCGGCGCGTCGCACCTGGAATTCGCATCGGGGGAGCGCTTCGGCGACCTTTGCAACGATCCCTGCTCCGATGCCCAATGAAACGTAGCCTTCCTCAACCACCACAAGGCGTCCTGTCCGGGAAACGGACGCGGCAATGGCGTCCACGCGCTCCGCGCTCAACTCCGTTAGAACGAAGTAATCGCAGCCGATTTCCTCTTGGACAAGCAGGGTTGTCATCACCTCCTCGACCATGTCCGTCATGCCACCGTAAGTGACAATTGTGATTTCTGCCGATTCCCCAGGATCGGTTGAAGTGAATAGAAGGGGAGGGTATTCGTCCGCTCCCTCGGGTTCGAGTGCCACGAAGCGAAAGCCGGGCGGCGGGGCGCGGAGCGGCTTTTGTGCGTAAAGGGTCTTGTTTTCCACGAAGATGACTGGGTTTGGATCCAGCACCGCCGCTTTCAGCAGCGGCACAACGTTATGCCTGCGCGATAAAGCGACCACTTTGAGGCCGGGAACGCCGCAGAACAGCGATTCAAGGCTTTGGCTATGGGTTGCCCCGTACCCGCGGTAGCCTCCCGACACCAGCCGGACCGTCAGGGGTACGGTGACTTTGCCATTATACATGAACCACATTTTCGCCGCCTGATTGACGAGCTGTTCCGCCGCCAGCGTGACGAAATCCCCGAACATGATCTCGACAATGGGGTAGCCGTTTTGCAAGGCCCAGCCATTGCCGATGCCGGCAATAGCGGCCTCCGAGATCGGTGTCGAAAAAATCCTTCCCGGGTATTTCGTGGATAGCCCCCGGGTGACTTTGAAAGCGCCGCCATAATGATCGGCGATGTCTTCGCCGATCAGCTGCACGCCGGGTTCCTCAAGCAAAAGCTCATCGAGCGCCCGATTGAGCAGCTCATTGATACGAAGCTCGGTTTGCGGTTCGGGCACGAGCAAATCGGCCGAAGAACGGAACGGGGGCGCCTCTCGCGGAGCGAATACCGACGGATCGCCAAACTCCGCATCCGGCGCCGCGCCGGCCCGGGCGACGGTTTCCGCCATCGATCTTTTGGCGCCGGCCCAAGCTGCGACGGCAACCGGATCTTGCTGCGCGAGCCTATTCGATAGCCAATCGCGGCTCCACGCGGCGGCCACGAGCTCAGCGGGACGGTCGTCGTCTCCCTTGCTGTGCGCCATCAAACGGAAGGTGTCCAAGATCTGAACGAACGGTTTTCCCGAGCGGACATATTCGACGGCTTCACCGAAATGATCGGCGATCTCGAATGGATCGTTGACCTTGCGGCGATCCACTTTTACGCCAAAGCCTTCGAAACGCATGATAAGGTCGCCTGCAATCGTCCTTTCAGTGGGTGTGGATTGCGCGACGCCGTTGAATTCGACCACAACCAGCAATGGGACGGAAAGAAGCGAGGCGATATTGAGCGATTCGTACAGCACGCCCTGCCCAAGCGTGCCGTCGCCAATGTGAACCACTACGATGCCCTCTTCTTTAAAGGCTTTTTTCTTATAGGCGCAGCCCACGGCAATCGGAACGCTCTGTCCCTGCACGCCTTGCGAAAAAAAGAAGCCTTTACACAAATGCTGGCTGCCGCCCCGGCCGTTGCAAGTCCCGCCCTTCTTTCCCATGATTTCGGCCAGCAGCTCATCCGGCGATCCGCCGAAGGCTAGAAAATGCCCGTGGCCGCGATGATTGCTAAAGGCGATGTCGATAGCAGGGTCGAGGTGTACGGCAAGGCCCGCCGCGCATGCTTCTTGGCCGATACAGGTGTGGGTGGTTCCATAAAGCTTGCCGGTTGGGAACAGCTCAAGTAACGTCTGCTCGAAGACACGGATTTCGGCAATTTTTTGGATCAAACTCTCGCGATTATAGCCCGCCATGTTAGAATAAACCCCTCGTCAAATTCCGTCGTGAACGGCGTGCTTGAGACGCAGCACCCGGTTCCAGGCCGCCAATGGATAGATGGTCTTGCCGCTTTCGATGCGCCGCTGCATCCACTGAACCGGAGGCTTTGCCTGCATCGCTTGGAACCCTGCGCCTTGCAGGGAAGCTTTCCGGACGAAGCCGAGCGCATTCATCTGAGCGGTCCATTGATACTTCGCAAGGTACCACCAGAGCCACGAGGAGCGCCGATGGGTTTCCAAGGCGAACTCTTCGCCGTTGTTTTTTACTTTAACCTGCTCGGGCTGGTAAAAGCCGCGGATCGGGAACTCATCCCGCATGGTATCTTCGGGGACATGCAAAATGGTCATGCGATCCAGAGGGCAACCGAGGGCCAATACTTTGCCCTCCAGTTCGGCAAGCTTGCCGTAAGGGGAATGCTCGTCGTGCGGGGCGTAGGAATGGCGGTGCGAAGCCGTCAGCGCCCGGGCCAGCGGCCCCTGTGCGCCCGCCGCTGAAAATGGGTATTCGCTCCGGAGCGTCTCTTTACGGCGCCGGAAGATTTCCGTTAACAGCCCAACCGACGACGGGCTTCGATTGACGTCGTAAATCCGCAAGCCGCCATCGTGCTTCAGGCGCGGATGGGTGGGCATGGCGAGCGTGCCGCGCGGCCCCAGATACTCAAGCAAAAAATCCAGCAAACCGGCCGCTTCCCAGCCTAATCTTGTAATGGCCCGCATGTCCGAGTGGACCATCAGCAGGTCTCCCGGATAGATGCTTAGCTGGGCCAACACCGCTTTGAGCTGCTCCTTGGCAACGGGGGCATGCGCATTGCGCGCTTCAGCTCGCTCAGTCACGCCGCCCGTTTCCGGTTGAATGCGGTCTTTCGCGGCCTTTGCCGCCCGCAGCGTGAATTCAACGATAGGGGGGACGTGCGCAACCGGCTTCACAACAATCTCTCAAGATCTTTCAAGTTGTAAACCAGCATGCTGTCATCGGCGCCGGCAGTGCCGAGCGCATAGCAAACGAGCTTATCCGAAGGGTTATCTCCGTCCGGGAAATAAATCCGGGAATACTGGAATAGTCCACTCGGTATCTTGGGAAGCGTGCTCAGCCTATACCATTTATCCACCGGAAATGAGAGAATCCGCTTAGCGCGGCCGGTCGCTATATCGATCATCCAAACGTGAGACGCAGAAAAATCGTTAGGGCGCTCGAATGTCACGGGCGAATCCGGTTCCGGCTCTTCGGCGTTTGTCGCACAAAAATACCAGCCCCCGAGAACGCAACTATAAAAGCTGCTGTTGTCGATGCGAACGAGATTTGAAACCTCGCGGGTTCTTTTGTGCAATCTTCGCACGTAATTGTCCGCATTGGGCGAGTCGTTTGCCGCAAGCAGATAATCGGGGGTCGCAACTACCGAGTAAAACCGGTTTTCCTGCCCGCCCTGCAAAACGATTTCGGCATTTTGGAAATTTGCATCGGCTCTCAATAACTGTTCTTCGCCATCATGGTCGCCGGTACAAATCCAAAAGCAATCGTCGAACTCATCGTAAGTAATGCCGTGAATATGCCTAATGCTACCGGCAGCAAACGTATAAACGGGCTGCCAAGTCTCGCCGCAATCGGGGCTCCCAAAAATGGCGATCTTGCCGCGCTCCCGATTGCCGTGATACTCGCCCCAGACGATGAGGCCCCCAGGCTTCGACGCCAGCGAAACCGGCCGGCTCCCTCTTAAAATGGGGTGCACGCAATGGGCTTCGGTTTCGCCTTTGCGAAGCAGATAAATCCCGCCTCTGAAAACGCAAACGATGCTGCCGTTGTCTGCAACTCGAAGGCGGTATACCGACATGCGCAGGACACGGCGCAGCAGGGCGGAGCGATTGAGCGGAAACTTGTAACGGCGCGGGATTTTTAGTGCGCCGATAGGTGAAAAGGTGCGGCCGAAGTCTTCTGTCGTAACGATCTGGTTAAATCTTGAGCAATATAGAGTGCTTCCATGAAAGTAGAGCGGGCGGACGCCGTTGCAAGTGTACCTGAAACTCATCGCTTATCTCTATCGCAGCGCCA
>JBKQIH010000261.1:0-28346 GCA_052148445.1 Rhodomicrobium sp. | reverse complement strand
CGCCTGCACCGGATGGATCTTCCCGGCCCAGGTCTCGCTGTCGGTGTAGACCACGAAGGCATCCACCTTCAGGCCCTTCTCCATCGCGTGCAGCATCGGCAGCGCGCAGTCGGTCCCGCCAAACGGCAGATCCGACACGGTCTTCACCGCATTGTCGAGCCGCATAGACGGCGTGATCGGCAGCGGCGTGAGCCGCGTGTTGGTCTGCCAGTCGCCGCCGGTCGTGGTGAACCCCACGATGTGGTAGTTCTCCTCCGTTGCCGCCGTCATCAGCGCCATCGCCGCCGACCCCTCGCGGGGCGTCAGCGATGTGCCTGCGATCCCGCCCCCGGCCATCGAGCCGGAGACGTCGAGCGCAAGCAGGATGCGCTTGCCCGTGGGCACGACATTCGCAAACGCAGTGTAGAACGCCGCGTTTAGTGCGTCGATCACCTGGGGCACGGGCTCCCAAGTCAGCTTGCCCTTCTCGCCGCGCCCCTGCGCGTAAGTCTTCAGCGCAAGCAGGATCGCCAGCGGGTGCAGGCGCGCCTTCTTGATGCGCTCCGCGTCGCGAAGCGCCGAGAGCACGAGCGGCAGCCCGTCGCCGAGCGGCTTCACCACACCAACCGCGGACAGCTTGCCGAGATTGCGCACCAGCGCCGTCATCGGCATACGCTCAAGCAGCGCCTGCCACACCTTGGCGTCGTTCAGCCACTCGGTAGGCACCGCCTCGCGGGGCAGATCGTGCTCCACGATGAGGGCTGCGATCTCGTCCGCCGTAGGTGCCGTCTGCACCGAGATAAACGCGGTGACGAGCTTTGGCAGCTCATCACCAACCGTGTCGCGGCAGACCCAATCGAACAGCTCCTTGCGCGCCGCCTCCTCCGTCGAAGGATGCGCGAGCCGAAGCAAGTCGCGATGCGTCCAGCCGCCGCGCTGGCGGTACTTCACCACCTGCAGCGCAAGCTGATCGGCCGGCTTCGCTGTGTACCACGCTGCGATCCCGCGCCGGAGCCCGCGCCCCCAGCCGCGAAAGCCTTCGACGGCCTCGGCGAACTGGAACAGATGCGTGCCGGTGCGGCAGACCTTGGGGATCGCCGCCAGAGCGAGCCGCTTCGTCTCGTCGTTGCCGAGCGAGGCGGCGAGCGCCAGGGCGAAGATCGCCGGGTCGTTCTTGGGCGCGCGGCCCGAATGGCTGATTTCGACGATCCTCGCAACAGCGCGTGCGCCATCGTCCTGGATCGCGCGGATGGTGGCTTCGGCGTTCTCGCGCGTCAGCGCCCGCTCGGTCGCGTAGTAGCTTCCGCCCTCGGACCCGAGCACCAGGAAGCGGTCGAGGCGCGCCCAGCCGTCAACCGGGAACGCGAAGCCGCCAGCCGAGTTCGCGACCGTGCCGGGGATCGGCTCGGACTGCGGGGTACGGCGGAGCGAAAATAGCTTCGTGTAGTTGATCATGAGTACACCTCCTTCAAAAAATGGACCGGGCGGACATGTTATGGCCAAAGGCGGTTTTGCCGCTCTGTCCGCTGAGCTACGCGAGCATAAACGGTACTCGCGGCAGGATTCGAACCTGCGACCTGCCCATTAACAGTGGTAACCTTCGTGCCTCCGGCCCGCCCGGGCCAAACTCTAACCTCATAACCGGCGCGGTCATGTTATGCACAAGCGAGATGCTCCCAATGAGCACGCTGGCCCCGCAAAAAGTAAAACGGTGGAGCCAGCTGGGGTCGAACCTTGATAACGCTTCCGCTCCGGCCCGCGCCGGGTAACAAACTCAATGCCTCGCGGCTGCGGCGGGCCGGGCGGACGTGTTGCGTTCAAAGGCATAGGCGCTTTGCCATCCGGCCAGCATTTCCCCGTTATCAGCGGTAACCTTCGAACTGCGGCCCGCCCGGGCCTGAACCTTCCGAAATGCTATCGGCGCGGGCATGGTATGCGCGAGCGCTGCTCACCTTTTGAGCGGCAGCCCGGTAAAAGGTCGGGCTGGATGGAGTTGAACCAGCGATAACGCTTACGCTTCGGCCCGCGCCGAAACCGTTTCTTTCAAATTTTAGAGGCCGGGCAGGCATGTTGCGATCGAGGACGTTTGGGCGCTCTGGCCTCTGAGCTACGCCTGCTTTCGCCAGCGATGGGACTCGAACCCATGACCTCCCCCTCCTCAAGGGTAACCCTCAATCTCCGGCCCGCCCGGCCGGACTGCAAATCCTAATTTCTGGCCTCTTCGCCCGCCGTATGAGCGGCCGGGCGGGCATGTTGTGACCGAAGGCGTTTTTCGGCGCTCTAACCCACTGAGCTACGCCGGCTCGCGCCCGCGATGGGAATCGAACCCACGGCCTCCGTCCTGGCCTGGTAACCTTCAATCTCCGGCCCGCCCGGCCAAAACCGATGTGGCGCGGTCGTGTTGTGCCCAAGGATGGGGAAACATCTTGCGATGTTAGCAGGCCTCCGAGCCTGCGCCCCCAGCTGGTGGAGGATAATCCTCAAGCTCCGGCCCGCGCCGGAAATTCTCTTAGCCCCGGACGTGTTGTTGCCAATGCGGCTTCATTAAGGGTGAGATAACGCACCAGCTTCGGCCCGGGAGTGCACTTATGACGCAAACGGAGGTATGCGTCAACACGAAACTGTAATTTTCTTTCAGTTCGGCCGGCGCCACAATCTGAAATTTGAAACCGAGGGGGCCGGGCAGGCATGTTGCGATTAAGGGGGTGTGCCGCCATGCACCGAGCCGGACTCGAACCGGAGCGCCCTTTCAAGCGCGGATAACCCTCTCTCTCCGGCCCGCCCGGCCAAACTGATGCGGCGCGGTCATGTCATGCCCAAGGACGGGAACATCTTGCGATGCTTGCGGGCTCCGGGCCCGCGTCCCTTTAGTGTCGGATAATCCTCAAGCTCCGGCCCGCGCCGGAAATCTGTCCGGCCCCGGGCGTGGTGTTGCGGGTGCGGGTTTCCAAAATGGGGGATAACGCACGCGCTCCGGTTCGGGGGCCGTATCCTGGCGCGGGAGGAGTCTTGCGTCAAGATGGAACTTTAACTTTCTTTAAGTTCGCGCTATATATCCCGCCATGATCACAGCTGCTCAAATCCGCGCCGCGCGCGGTCTCCTGAAGTGGACGCAAACCGCGCTGGCGGCGAAGTCCGGTTTGTCCATCGTGACCCTGAACATGATCGAATGCGAGACGGTGCAACCGCGAAAAAGCTCTCTCGCAGCCATCCGTGAAGCTCTGGAAAGCGGCGGCGTCGAGTTCATCGGAACCGGAGGCGGCGGGCTCGGCGTGCGGTTCAGTGACGAAGCGCGGAGCCGGTCCAATATTCCCGCAGGATAGTATTGCTAAAATCCGGTAAAAATAACGGCATTTTCACAAAAGACATTTAATCATGCGCATGCTATTTTATGGCCAATCCTTTTTCCCAGCGGAAGAGTACGGCGGCCGTCTCTTCTAATCAAGGGGAGGCTAGCGATGGCAGGTGAGCAAGAGAATATTGAGACCGGACGTAAGCCATATCACCTTTGGCTTGTCTATATTCTTGCACTGGTTTTGACTTCCAGCGCGATCTACCTGATGTATCCAGGACTCGACACGGCACCTCAGCCTGCTTCTCTCGCGGATCGATCCGCCAATCCGGTACCTTCCGCAAAACTCCAGCCGGGCATTGTGGCGCCCAGCTTCGATGTGGTTTCCGCAGACGGCTCCGGAATGCTCGTGGCGGCTGGGAAGGCGGGGCCCGGTTCAACGGTCCTGCTTCAGAACGGCGGGGAAACGCTCGGCACGGCGAAAGCGGACGAGCATGGCGATTGGGTGCTGGCGCTGGAGCGGCCTCTTACCGCGGGCGCCTATGCCTTGTCGCTTTTGTCCACCGGCCCGCAAACCGGCGCCAGCGTGCCAGGCGAGCGCGTATTTGCCTTGACGGTCGAACCGCACGGAAAGACAACGCCGCAACCGGCCCGAACGGCGCCCGCTGCCCCGCAATCGAATTCGGCAACACCCGGGTATGCCGCGGAATTAACGGCCGTCCCCGCAAACGCCGGAACCGGGCCTCAACCGGGCAAGCCCGCCAAGCTCGCGGCCGTCAGGCGGGGCGACACGCTTTGGAGGCTCGCCCGGCACTACTATGGAAAAGGTATCCGGTACGGAGAGATTGCCGGCGCGAATAAAGAGCAGATCAAGGATCCGAACCTGATCTTTCCCAATCAGCAACTGGCCATCCCCCATTAGTCACCTGCGGAAAACCGCTTCGAGGCGCTGACCGGGGCGGTGTCGAGCTGCAGCTTAAGGGAACCTTGGCGCCCCGGAAATGATCGAATTGCCTTATGTTGCGGCGTTCTATGTCACGCGCTTTTGCCTGAAATGCAGGAAAAAAAGCGCGGCCATACTGTCAACGTAACCTCGCCGGCCTCATACATGGTCTGGCCCAGCGCCGCCGTCCACATCGCGGCGCGGCAGGCGCTGAAAGGCTTTTCCGATGCGCTGCGCCTGGAAGCCGCGCCGGGCGATATTCTGGCGAGTCTCGTTGTGCCCCGGCTTGTCGAGAGCACTCACTGGGAGTAGAATTCCGGAGCGGCGCATGAAGTATCTAGCGGTCAAAATCTGACGATTGGTACCCGCTGCGGATCAAACCGCAGGGCCGCACGGGGCCGGCTTCGGACGAAACGATCCGGAATTTTCTAATCCGGGCGACGGCAGTCCCAACGGCCACCCGAGACAACGGGATGGGGAATCGCGCAATAATGGACTTGGCCGGCGATGCCGCGGCGCGATACGCTAGGCTATAGCTTCTGCCACGATTCAGTCAAAGCTTTCGCATTAGGGTTGCATAGCGTTCCAAGAAGAAGGGGGCTCGATTGATTCTAGCACGCAGGTTTGCTGCCGCTCTGACGGCATTGCTGCCGGTTGCAGGCGCATTTTTCATCGTCCTTGTCTCTGCGGTGGACGTCCGGGCCGAAGCTCCCTCCGCTATTTGCGAAGATGCGGCCGGGATTGCGGTCCTGCCCTCGCCGCTGGCGCCGTGGAAGGGCGCTCCGTTGCGGGTCATTTTTGCCGCGGAAAAGCCGCTCGATGGCGAGCTTTCGCTGATCGCGCCCAATGGCAGCGTTGCAGCCAAATCGCGGGAGCGGCATGGCGGGCCGCCCTATTTCTGGTACGCCGAGGTTGCATCGCCCGCCGCCGGGACGTGGCACGTAAAACTTGACCGCGACAGCGCCCCGGCCGGGTGCCGCGCCATCGCGCGTGAAATCGCTGTGCTCGGCCACGAGCCGCCGCGCCCGCACGCGGGGGAGGGAACCGTCTGGCCCTTGCGCAACGCTTGGACCCGCGAGACGGAAAATTTGTATTCCGCATGGATCGAAATGCTCTTCGACGCGCCGCCCGAAGCCGCGCCGTCCTGGCCGGCGCTGCATGAAGTGCTGCGCGACCGCTCGCGCAATTTTCTGTTCAACCATTTGGGTCTCGGCGAAGACCAGATGGGGACCGTCGTTAAACCCGACTGCGCCGACCTTCCTTACTTCCTGCGCGCCTATTTCGCCTTCAAGATGGGCCTGCCGTTCGGCTACTCGAAGTGCAACCGCGGCGGCGGCGGCCAGCCGCCGCGCTGCCACGAGTGGTGGAACATCCGGAACACCGAGCCACCTCCGGTCCCGGCCGAAGAAAAACCTGAGCAAACAGCCGCATCCCGCCCGCTCCTAGGCTTTTTCAGCCGTCCGGCGGCGCAGCCGCCGCGGCCCGCCGTCCGCCGGGCTAGCGTAGCCTGGCCGAGGCAGCTTGGACTTACCGCATCCTTCGCGCGTTATCTGCCGGTCCTGGCCGATGCCGTTCATTCGGGCTCCGCGCGCACCGCTGCGGCCGACGAAAACAACGATCACTATCCGGTTCCGCTCGCCCAAGAAACGCTCAGGCCTGGAACCGTTTACGCCGACCCCTACGGACATGTTTTGATGCTCGCAAAGCGCGTGCCGCAAACCGAAGCGGCGGCGGGCGTGTTCTTTGCCGTGGACGGCCAGCCCGACGGGACCGTCTCGCGCAAGCGCTTTTGGCGAGGCAATTTTCTGTACGCGCAGAACCCTGCGCTGGGCGGCCCCGGTTTCAAGCGCTTCCGCCCTATCGTGCTTGAGAAAGGCGGCAGCTTGCGGCGGCTGACCAATGCCGAGATCGCGAAAAACCCGCAATACGGCGATTTTTCGCTCGATCCGTCGCGGCTTAGCGTCGAAGAGTTCTACGACAAGATGGACGACGTGATGTCGCCCGAGCCGCTCGATCCGCAGCGCGCGCTGATGGAGGTGCTCGCTTCGCTCGAAGAACAGGTGAAGGCCCGCGTAACCTCGGTCGAAAACGGACGGAAGTACCAGGCCGGCGGGCACGGCGACGCGGAGATGCCCGACGGGCCGTCGATCTTCGAGACGGCCGGCGCGTGGGAAGATTTCGCCACGCCCTCGCGCGATATGCGTCTTTTGATCGCCATCGATGTGCTGCGCGGGTTCCCCGATCGCGTCGCGCGGCGGCCCGAGCGCTATGCGATGCCGGCGGGGGAGAGCGTTGCCGATGTGAAGGCCGGATTGGAGGGCGTGCTCGCGTCGGAGCTTTCGGCGCGCAAGGTTTCCTACACGCGCAGCGATGGTTCGGCGTGGACGCTGACCCTCAAACAAGTGGCCAGCCGCGCCGAGGATCTTGAGATGGCGTACAATTTGAACGATTGCGTCGAACTGCGGTGGGGCGCTTCGGAGAGGAGCGAGGAGGCATCGACCTGCAAACGGCACGCGCCCGGAGCGCAGCGCGCGAAAATGATCCAGTACCGCGCATGGTTCCACGAGCGGCACCGGCCGCCGCGCGCTTAGGGGATGGGGCAGCGATAGTTGCGGGGGCGCCACGGCGATGCGGATTAGCCGCCATTGCGAGGGGCAACGCCCCGTGGCAATCCAGGAACCGCAATTGCAAAGCTCTCGCCTATCCCTGGATCGCCTTTGGCGCCTAGGAATAAAGAGTTCAGCGCGTAGCTCCAGCGGCGCTGAACAGTTTCATCCAGAAAGATCGGCCTCGGCCGGTGCGAAACTCGCGATGACAATCGATTGTTTTGGCGCTTATGGAAAGCAGCCGGCGGCGGCTGCTCCGGCTTTGGCGCCCATCCTCAATTTCTTGCAGACGGCGGCCTTTTTCGTGTTAAGTCTCCTGAGACAGCATTTCGCTGCTCTCGCGCCCGGCCATGGCTCTTGGATCGAATGCGGGCTACTCGGGAGCGCGGGGCGCCGATAGCATGTGTTTCTCGGCGACCGCTAGTTTCTCCGCCGCGTCGGTCACGGCGGCGATCGGTATCGCAACCCTCAGGCAAATCAAACACCCGCGCGAGCTTCCCTTGGCAAGCATGCCGATGCTGTTTGCGGCCCAGCAAGGCGTCGAAGGCGCACTTTGGCTGGTCTTGCCAGGTGGAAACAACGGGCAGGCGGCTGCCGCGCTTTCATTTATCTTTCTGATTTTTGCCAAAGTGCTGTGGCCGGCCTACACGGCGCTGGCGGTGCTTGCGATCGAGCCCGACCCGCGCCGGCGGCAAGCTCTTGCAGCCATCGCCGTTTTCGGAGGCTCGATTTCGATCTATATGGTGAACCGGCTTATCGAGTACCCGCAAACAGCCGCCATCTGCGGGCAGAGCATCGGCTACGGGGCCGTGGAAGACGCCGTTTCCTACCAAAGCCTGCTCTACTTGCTCTGCACCTGTGTCCCGGCCATGCTTTCTTCGAGCCGGGTCGTCCAGGCCTTCGGTTTCATGCTTCTGGTAGGCTTTCTCGTCTCGGCCTATACCTATTTTGCGACATTCGTCTCGGTCTGGTGTTTCTTCGCCGCCGCCGGCAGCTCGCTTCTGTACTTTTATTTCAAACGCGCCGGCCTTCGTACGAGCTTCGAGCACCAATGACCCGGGACCAGAGCGGTTCCCGAAAAGTGTTACGCGGTTTTCGGACGAGAACCGCTCTCACTCAAAGTGTAGAGCCGATTCACCCGATTCGTTCGAATCGGGATCGGCTCTAGGGTCCGAAAGCGTCGCGCCCGCGGAGGGCGCGACAGACAACCCGCCGATTTAAGTGCAGGTATCATAGCACCGTATTTTTATCCCACTGATTCTCCTAAGCTATTTTTGACTGCGGGGCGTTCTCTGCCGTTGACAGCGCGCTTCGCTTCGCGTATTTCTCTTGCAAATGGGCCTCCGGGCCCTTTTTTCATTGGAGCGGCACGTCCGCTTCTTACCGGACTTGAGACATGAGAACCTATTCCGCAAAACCGTCGGACATTCAGAAAAAGTGGATTCTGATCGATGCCGAGGGCCTGATTGTCGGCCGCGTCGCAACGATCATCGCGATGCACCTGCGCGGCAAGCATAAGCCCACCTACACCCCGCATATGGACGACGGCGACAATATCGTCGTCATCAATGCGAAGAAGATCGTCTTCACCGGCAACAAGGTGCAGGACAAAATCTATTACCGCCATACGAACCATCCCGGCGGCATCAAGGAGCGGCGCCCGTTCGAGATCCTCGGCGGCAAGTTCCCCGAGCGCGTTCTGATGAAAGCGGTTGAGCGCATGGTTCCGCGCGGACCGCTCGGGCGCAAGCAAATGACGCATCTGCTGATCTACGGCGGGCCAGAGCATCCGCACACAGCGCAGAGCCCAGAACCTCTCGATATCCGTGCCATGAACCCGAAAAATGCAGTGAGGGCGCGCTAATGACTGAGACAAGCGCAACGAAGTCTTTCGCGGGTCTCGAAAAGAGCGCGAGCGCTCCCGCACCCGCCGCCGAGGACCGGTCGCGTCCGGTTCACGTTCAGAAAATCGATGCCCATGGGCGCGCCTATGCCACCGGCAAGCGCAAGAACGCCGTGGCCCGCGTCTGGGTGAAGCCGGGCGTCGGCAAGATCACCGTCAACGACAGGGAGCTCGAGGTCTACTTCGCCCGCCCGGTGTTGCAGATGATCCTGAAGCAGCCGCTCATCACCGCAAACCGGGCGACGCAATACGACATCGTCGCGACAGTGTCGGGCGGCGGCCTTTCCGGGCAGGCCGGCGCGGTTCGTCACGGTGTCTCCAAGGCGCTGACCTATTACGAGCCCGATCTGCGCCCGGTTCTGAAGAAAGAGGGCTTCCTCACCCGCGATCCGCGCGTGGTCGAGCGTAAGAAATACGGCAAGGCGAAAGCCCGCCGCAGCTTCCAGTTCTCGAAACGCTAGGCTCTATCCGGCTTCGATTGAATCGAAGCCGGACCCTAGCTTTGTGTTTTTCCGTGCGTTTTATCGGAAAACCGCTTCAGACCCGCGGGTTGGCGCTCAAGCAGCACGTCGTGCGGTAGCGCGGCGCTAAAGAGCCCGAGGGCATGCTTTTCCGGAATCACTCTGAGGGCAAGGCTCATGTCAGGGCAGGCGAAGGTCAAGATCGGAGTGATCGGTGCCAGCGGTTATACGGGCGCCGACCTCATCCGGCTGGCCGCTTGCCATCCGGGCATGGAGATCGCCGTGCTGGCGGCAAATACGCATGCGGGGAAGCCTCTCGGCGAGGTGTTCCCGCATTTAGGTCTCATCGATGCGCCGGCGCTCGTAAAGGCGGAGGACGCCGATTGGAACGCTTGCGATGCGGTGTTCTGCGGATTGCCGCATGGAACGGCGCAGGATATCGTCGCGACGCTGCCGCACAGCGTCAAAGTCATCGATATGTCCGCGGATTTCCGGCTGAAGAATACGGAAACCTACGCGAAATGGTACGGGCGCGAGCACGCGGCCAGCCACCTCCTGAAAGACGCGGTCTACGGCCTGACTGAGTTCTACGGCGATGCCATCGCCAAGGCGCGCCTGGTTGCCTGCCCCGGATGCTATCCGACGGCGGCGCTTCTGGCGCTTTTGCCGCTGGTGCACGCGAACCTCATCGACGCATCCGACATCGTCATCGACGCGAAGTCCGGCGTGTCGGGCGCCGGCCGCTCTTTGAAGCAGAACATTTTGTTCTCCGAGGCAGGCGAGGGGATTTCACCCTACGGCATCGCAAGCCACCGGCATGCGCCCGAGATCGAGCAGGAAATCTCCGCCGCCGCGGGCGAGGACGTCATGGTGAATTTTACGCCCCATCTCGTGCCGATGAGCCGGGGCGAACTCGTGACAGCCTATGTCCGGTTAGACCTGGGGCGCACGGCCGCCGACCTTTCCGCGGCACTTAAGGAGCGTTACGCCTCAGCGGCCTTCGTTAAGCTTGCTCCCAAGGGTACACTCCCATCCACGCAGTTCGTCCGCGGATCGAATTACTGCATGATCGGCGTTTACGCGGACCGCATTCCGGGGCGCGCCATCGTGATTTCGGCCATCGATAACCTCGTGAAGGGATCGGCCGGGCAGGCCATTCAGAATTTCAATCTCATGTGCGGTTTCCCCGAAACGGCGGGACTTCTGCAATTGCCGCTTTTCCCCTAAAGTATGGCTGTGTGCAGCCGTGCACGGATACAACATCCGGCTAAAAAGTGATCGCCCAGCGGAAATGCCATAATGGCAGCCGGTCCGCTGTGATATGAGCCGGCGTCAACCAGCCCTAGCACCCGCTTTCACACTTAAGGCATTGCGCCGCCGGAGGGACACATGGTCCGCAACATTCTTATCGCCTTGTTGGCCGCTGCCGCGGCGTATTCCGGATATGAGTGGCATCAAGCTTCCAAAGAAACTGAAAGACAAGCCCAGCAGCTCAAAGAGACGGCCGACAAGGCAGCGAACATGTTGCAAGAACTTCGTGCCAAGCTTGCCAGCGAGGAACGCACCCGGCAGAGCGTGCAGAGGGACGCCAACACGGCCTCAGCCAAATTAGGCGAGGAGATTAGCCTGCGCGAAAAGGCCGACCAGGCTGTAAAGTCGTGCGATGAGCAGCTCACGCAAATCCGCAGCGAGCTTGCGAATGCTACACGGGCCGCCACCGAGGCCCAGGACGCCAGGAGCAAGGCTGAGAAAGACAAGGAAAGCGCGCAGAAAGAGGCCAGGCAAGCACAAGAAGCGCTGCAAGCGCTCGCAAAAGAGCGGGCGCAGCAAAAGTCGAGGTGATGCGGGCTCGCGGTTCTGCTTTGTGTCGCGCGTAGCGTCCCGGCGCCCACTGGAGCACTGCCGGGCCGGGCGGACTGATGCTTGGATGCATCACTGCCGCGTTTCGGGATCGTAACTGTCTGAAAGCTTACCGCCGGGACTTTACGAAACGGCAATGTTCGCGCATAATCCGGCCCAACCGGGCAAACTATCGGACCCCGTGGAACTACGCGTTGCAGAATAAACCGCGCCCGCGGTCCTATTGCGCATGTCTTCCCCCCGATACCTGTCTTGCCTGTACAAGTCAAAACATGGTCTATCGGCCATGTTTTTTTTCGTTGGGGAAGAGGAGTGAACATCCCATGCGCCAGAGCGGCACGGTCAAATTTTTCAACCAAGCCAAAGGCTTCGGGTTCATAACACCGGACGAAGGCGGAAAGGATGTGTTCGTGCACATCTCCGCGGTCGAACGTTCTGGGGTTGGGATGCTCGACGAAGGCATGCGCGTATCTTACGAGACGCAACCCGATCCGAAAGGTAAGGGGCCCAAGGCGGTGAACCTCGAACGCGCGGACTAGAGCATCGCGCGCTCGATTGGGACGCACCGTCATCGCGAGGCGGCCTTGGCCGCCGTGGCGATCCAGAATTGTAGTTGTGACGATTAACCCTGGATCGCTCTGCTGTGCTCGCGATGACGCCAGCTTCCGCCATGCGTTCGAGGCCCGTTCGCGCCGGCGATTTTGGCGAATTGGCGTTAATAGAGAACAAGCTGCAAGGATCTGCTTGCTTTGGGGCCGAACTCTCCTTAATTCCGGCTCATGCGCTTCCTGGATCAAGCAAAGGTTTACATTCGCTCGGGAGACGGCGGTAATGGCTGCCTCTCTTTCCGGCGCGAAAAGTTTATTGAATTTGGCGGGCCCGACGGCGGTGACGGCGGCCACGGCGGAAGCGTTTGGATTGAGTGTGTAACCAATCTCAACACGCTGATCGATTTTCGCTATCAGCAGCATTTCACCGCCGGCAACGGCAAGGGTGGGATGGGTGCGAACCGGTCCGGGGCTTCGGGCGGCGACGCCGTTCTCAAGGTTCCGCCCGGTACTCAGGTTTATGCCGAGGATAACGAAACGCTGCTCGCCGACCTCGTGCAGCCGGGAGATCGCGCCCTGATTGCCGGGGGCGGTAACGGCGGCTTCGGTAATGCGCGCTTCAAGTCTTCAACGAACCGCGCGCCGCGCAGGGTCAATCCGGGGCAGCCGGGCGTCGAAATGACCATCTGGCTGCGGCTTAAGCTGATCGCGGATGCAGGGATCATCGGGCTGCCCAATGCGGGCAAGTCCACTTTCCTCGCGGCGGTAAGCGCGGCAAAGCCCAAAATCGCCGATTATCCGTTCACCACGCTCCATCCCAATCTCGGGGTGGTCAAAGCGGACGACAAGGACTTTGTGCTGGCCGATATTCCTGGGCTCATCGAAGGCGCGCACGAGGGCGCAGGCATCGGAGACCGCTTCCTCGGCCATGTGGAGCGGTGCCGCGTGCTGCTTCATCTCGTCGATGTCACCGAGCCCGATGTTGCGGCAGCCTATAGGACGGTACGCGGCGAGCTGAAGGCTTACGGCGCTGGGCTCCATCGCAAGCGCGAAATCGTGGCGCTATCGAAATGCGACGCGGTCACCCCGGAAGTTGCGGCGGAAAAGGCGGCCGAGTTGCAGCGCGCGGCGCGAAAAAAGCCGCTGCTTCTGTCCGCCGTGGCGGGGAAGGGCGTCCGCGAAGCGCTCCTCAAACTCGCAAAAATCGTGCATCAGCCGGCCAGGGAGGCTGCCGGAGCGGACACCGCGTGGGAGCCGGAGCTTGCCGGATAGCGTTGGGGTTCGTTTGGCTGAGCGCAAAGGCGCTATTGTCATCCGTCATCCCCAGCACGCTGCGGCATGATGCTGCACCCTTGGCGTCAATCCCGTGCGTGCCGCGGTGCCGAAGTGCCGCTGCGCCGGGAAGGGATCGTTAAGCACACCGGCGACCTTAGCGGTCCCGGATAATGCCTGCGGCATTTCTGGGATGACGAGGGGCGGGGAAAGTGGAAAGCCGTGTACAAGCCCCGTAACGGTAATTTTCGTTGATTGTGTCTGTTTCCCGTTCCAAAACCTAACCCGGCGCTTTAATCCAGGCCTGAATGCGCAAGCACGGCGTGAGAGGGTTTTAGCGGTCGAATTCCAAGGATGAGATGGAGCCTCAATGGCGATGCACCGGTTTCTCGAATGGCACGTCAGCCAATATATGAGCACGAACATTAAGAGCATCCCGTCAAGCATGAGCTTGCATGACCTGGGCGCCCTGTTCGAAAAGCACGACTACAATTGCTTCCCGGTCGTTGACGGCGATGTCTGTGTGGGCATCGTGACCAAGTTCGATTTTCTAAAGGCGTTCATGTTCACGACGAAGCAGCTCATGCCGCATTATCAAGATCTGATGGAGCGCACGGTCGGCAGTATCATGACCAAGGACGTCGCTTATGTTGAACCCGCGGAGCCTTTGACGCGGGCGCTTGAGCTGATGATCGCCATGCGGGCGCGAAGCTTTCCTGTCCTCGAGCCCGGCCGTAAGCTTGTCGGCATGATTTCCCGGACGGACCTGTCCAAGGCTCTTTATGAGGCCACCGAGATTGGCAGCCATCGAGATCCCGCAGCGGTTTCCTAGCGGACTTTCGCGCTTTTTAGGCAAAGCGTGCGCGCCGGTTTTCTGCCTGGGAAGCGGGCCTCAAAACAGCTAGAGCTGACTTATGCCGGCGCAAGGTAGCCAGCCCCTTTCTATCCCGGAGCTGGGATCTGTACTAATCCTTCAGCCATAAGCTGGAGGGTTAGCTGTGATCCACGATCGGTTGGAGCGGAATTTGCCTAGAGGACGCCGGGTGTGTCTAGCAAATGCAATCTTTTAAGTATCCGCAATCTAGTGTTTTATATAAAAAAGATGATTAGGTTGCTATACCTGGAGTGTTCGCTGCATAAGGCCGGGGAAGTGCGCCAAAGCATAATTCTAGCGTACATTCAGCGTCGCGAAGATCGCTGAATGTGCTTAAGTGCGGCATCGGCTGCCGCCGCATTCCGGCGCTTCTCAAAGGATAAGTTCATGACCGCACTTCCAGCATGCCCCAGATGCAAGAGTTCTTTTACTTACGAGGATAACAATCTTTACATCTGTCCGGAGTGTGCTCACGAGTGGGATGCTAAAGCCTCTGCCGAAGCCGGCGGCGAGCCAGGCGGCCGGGTCTACCGGGACTCTGCCGGAAATACTTTGCAAGACGGCGATACCGTTACCGTCATCAAGGATTTGAAGGTGAAGGGGTCCTCGAAGCCCGTTAAGATGGGAACCAGGGTCAAGAACATCCGGCTTGTCGACAGCGATCACGATATCGATTGCAAGATCGACGGCTTCGGGGCGATGAGCTTGAAATCGGAGTTCGTGAAGAAGGTTTGACGCGCCGGTTGACAACCCGTGCAACGCTGCCGGCTTTGTCCAAAGCAGTCCGGCCATGCGGGGAAGGCCGTTCACGCGGTTAAGTTTCTCGCGTATGGTTCGCGAATGGCATTTTGAGGGGAGGATGGCGTGAATAACCAGCTCAAATACGTTCTCGACGAAACGCACATTCCAAAGACCTGGTACAACCTTGCGGCCGATCTGCCGGCACCGCTGCCGGCCGTGCTGCATCCAGGCACCAAGCAGCCGATTGGGCCCGGCGATCTTGAGCCGCTGTTTCCGATGGCGCTCATCCTGCAAGAGGTGTCGGCAGAGCGCGATATCGAAATCCCAGAGCCGGTCCGGGACGTGTACCGCATGTGGCGGCCTTCTCCCCTATATCGCGCGCGCCGTCTCGAACACGCGCTCGGGACCCCGGCTAAAATCTACTATAAATATGAGGGCGTTTCCCCGGGTGGCTCGCACAAGCCCAACACGGCGGTGCCGCAGGCTTGGTACAACAAACAGGCGGGCGTTAACCGGCTCTCCACCGAGACGGGCGCCGGTCAATGGGGCTCCTCGCTCGCGTTCGCCGGCTCGCTGTTCGGCATCGACGTGACCGTCTTCCAGGTGCGGGTGTCTTACGATCAAAAGCCCTACCGGCGCGCGTTGATGGAAACCTACGGCGCACGCTGCATCGCCTCCCCGTCGAACGAAACGGAGTCCGGCCGGGCGATCCTGGCCGAGCACCCCAATAGTCCGGGTTCGCTCGGCATCGCCATTTCCGAAGCCGTTGAAATCGCGGCAAAGGACCCGGCGGTGAAATATTCGCTCGGCTCGGTGCTCAATCACGTGCTGCTGCATCAGACTGTCAACGGGCAGGAGGCGATCGAGCAGTTCGAGATGGCGGGCGACGACCCCGACGTCATTATCGGCTGCGTGGGCGGCGGCTCGAATTTTGCCGGCCTCGCGTTCCCCTTCCTCGGGCTGCAACTGCGCGGCGGGCGCAAGCGCCGCTTCATTGCTGTCGAACCCGCCTCGTGCCCGACCATGACGCGCGGCAAATACGCGTACGATTTCGGGGACACGGCGCATCTGACCCCGCTCGTCAAGATGCACACGCTCGGCTCGACCTTCATTCCGCCCGCCACGCATTCCGGGGGCCTGCGTTATCATGGCATGGCGCCGATGGTGTCGCACATCCACGATCTGGGCTTGATCGAGGCGCGCGCTTACCCGCAAAAGACCTGCTTCGATGCCGGCGTGCAGTTTGCGCGTTGCGAGGGCATTGTGCCGGCGCCGGAATCGACGCATGCGGTCCGCGGCGCCATCGATGAGGCCCTGCGGTGCCGGGAGGAGGGTAAGGCCGAAACCATCCTGTTCAACCTCTCAGGCCACGGACATTTCGACATGGGCGCCTATATCGCCTATTTCGAAGGCAAGCTCACCGACCAGTCCTATGCGGAGGGCGATCTCGCCATGGCACTGGCCGGGCTGCCGGCCGTGGCTCCGTAAGCTTTATCGTTGAGTTCAATCCCTTATGGCGGGCTGCGGTGCGCCATAAGGGCTTCATGCGCTTCAGGAATGCCAGCGCCGCAGGCAGCCGTGAAACTGCTCTCGGAGGCAAAACGGGCTTGCGCCCCCCGCTCATTCGAGTAACGTGCCGCTGCGCAAAAAGAGGCGAGTTCCATGGCAAAAACCGGCGTGCCCCATTTTCATAACGACATCGGCGTCGAGAAGATTCACATCGGAGTGAAAGAGTTTCAGTGCATGGGGGCGAGGCCGCCCATGGACCACCCGCATGTTTATCTCGATATGGGCGCCGACGATCAGATCGTTTGCCCCTACTGCTCGACCCTTTACATCCACGACGCCAATCTGCGTTCCGATCAAACCGACCCGCCCTACTGCCTGTACGACTTCCAGGGTGCTGACGTGCGATGAAGGACGGGCACCCCGGCAGGGAAACGATTGCCATTGCCGGAGCCGGCATAGCGGGGCTCAGCGCGGCGATCGCTCTGAAGCTCGCAGGCTTTCCCGTCGAAATATTCGAGCGCGAGACCACGCTGGAACCTGTAGGGGCGGGCATTCAGATGGGCCCCAACGCGACTCGTATCATGGAGCGCTGGGAACTCGACCTTTTAGGAGCCGCCGTCGAGCCGGAGGCGATCGAGCTTCGTAACGCCATCACCGGCGCGCTCCTCAACACGATTCCGCTTCGGCGTGCGGCGCGCAAGCGCTATGGCGCGCCGCACGTCACACTGATGCGCGCCGACCTTCAGCGGGCGCTTCTGACGCGGGCACAAGAACTCGAAATTCCGGTCGCTTTCGACGCGCCCATTAGGCAGGTCAGTCAAAACGGCGAAGGCGTAACGATTGAGGCGGGCAGCATGTCGGCCTCGGCCGCGGCTCTGATTGGCGCGGACGGTATCAAGTCGTCCGTGCGGGAACTCGCCGGCTTCCACCCGCGGCGATATTCGGCACAATCGGTGGCGTGGCGCGCCATGCTGCCACTGAGCGCGGTCGCAGCGCCGATGCAGAGTATTATCACCGTTTGGATGGCGCCCGGCGCGCACCTTGTGCACTATCCTGTGTCCGGCGGTGCAAGCGTGAACGCGGTGCTCGCGATCGACGATATCTACCAAAGCGACGGCGGGAACATCGACGGCAGTGTGCTTGATTATCTTCTCGACCGCTTGAGCGGTTGGGCCGGACAACCCCTCGCCTCCATCGCCTCGACAGAGGCTTGGCTCCGCTGGAGAATGTTCGGGATTGAAAAGTGGCACGGAGGGGAAGGCCGCATACAACTCATCGGCGATGCTTGGCATGCCATGGTGCCCCACCTCGGCTCAGGCGGTGTGATGGCCGTCGAGGACGGTGCGGCGCTTGCCGAATGCTTGAGCGGCGCGCGATCCGATATTGTGCAAGGCTTGAATGATTTCCGGAAAAAGCGCGAGCGGCGCGTTTGGAAAGTGGCCAATGCCTCCGCGCAGATGGGGCGGATCTACCATGTGGGGCAGCCTTTCGATATCGCCCGCAATCTCACCATAAAAGCGTCCTCGGGACCGGCACTCCTGAAGTGGAACGATTGGCTCTACGGTGTCCAGCGCGAAGGTTTGCCCCGCGCAAGCTGATCCGGCTATACTCTGCATAGCGTTTCTTGGGCTTGGCAGTGTCCAGGCGGGAGCGCTCGCGCTTCAACGCGCGGGCAGATCGGCGATGGCTTGCAGAATTGAGGGCTCGGCATGGAAGCGGAGGCGGCTGTAAGTGAGGTTGTCCAGTCCTTGGAGGTGGAAGGTTATTCCGCTGCCAAGCGGCTGGCCGGGGCACAGTGGAGCGTAGCAATCCGGCGGAGGGACCAATTCGAGGACTCCCCAGCCTGGGCATACGCGTTCGCAGGCCTGCGGAAGGACCGCCGCTATTACGAATTGGTGGAAGATACGATCCATGGATTCGACTACCGCTATTTGGTCCTGTCAGACGAGGATGGGCGGGTCCGCGCTGTTCAGCCAGCTTTTATCGTCGATCAAGACCTCATTGCCGGTGCCGGGCAACGCGTTGGCAAAGCGGCGACCCTAATCCGGCGGGTCTGGCCGCGCTTCCTGCGCATGCGGACACTGATGGTTGGCTGCGCCGCCGGCGAAGGGCATTTCGCGGCTAAAGACGGCGAGTCGAAGCTTCGTATAGCGCGAAGCCTTGGCCGTGTTCTTCCGGACCTCGCCCGGCAGCTCAAGACCAGCCTTATCGTCTTTAAGGAATTTATGGCGTCCGATAGGGCAGCGCTCGCCTGTTTGAGTACACACGGCTTCGTCCGCGCACCGAGCATGCCCATGACGCGCCGCAGATTGAATTTTGCGAGCTTCGAGGAGTACATGCGCAAGGAGCTGAGCTCGAAGTTCCGGGCAACATTGCGCCGCGAGTTCAGGCGCTCGGCGGAGCGCGCCCAGCTCGAAATGCGCGTTGTTACAGATATTACCCCTCACATCGGCGAAATTTATCCCTTGTATCTGGCTGTACACGAGCGCTCCTCCCTGAAATTTGAGAAGCTTTCTCCGGAGTATTTTTGCAACATTGGGCAACTCATGCCGGATAAGGCGCGATATTTTCTGATAGTGAAAGACGATAAGATCGTTTGCTTCAACCTATGTCTGGCACAGGACAAAGAACTATGCTCAGAATATGTTGGCTTCGATTATGACTTCGCCTTCGATCTGCATCTTTATAATGTTATGACAAAGAATATTATGGAATGGGCCATCGCAAACGGTTTTGAATGGTACCGCTCGACAAGCCTGAACTACGAGCCAAAATATCACTTCCGGCACGAACTCGACCCGCTCGATCTATATGTGCGGCATCGCATTGCGGTTGTTAATTTTTTCCTAAAGCGGGCTCTCCCCTATCTGGAGCCTACGCGGCACGATGCGGACCTCAAGCGGTTTTCCAATTACGCGGACCTGCAAGGGACTTGAGCTGAGCATTGCCGCCGGTGGTGCGAAGCGGATGCCGTTTATGTTCCGTGCACGTTCCTTTGTATCGTCAAAAAGTCTCGCTCCGGATAAGCGGCCAGGCTTACGCCGCCGCGTCCGCGAACAACGCCGTGCGAAAACTGGCCGGTCGAATTCCGATGCGCATGGCAAGCCTTCATTTACGAATTGCCGCCTTCGGCGCCGGCAACCATAGAAGTTTGGGATCGCCTTTCGTGAACGGGAATTAACCTTTGGGTGCCGAAGTCGCGCGCCCTACCTAGAACCGCTTCCCGCTTTTCCGGAAGCGCTCCAGCTGCGGCCGGAAATGCGGAAGCGCAATAGAACCCAAGATTCGAACCAACCAAAATTCTCGACGGCAGGGCAAAATGGACCACATCGAAATCGGGGGAGTAAAACAGAAAGCCTCACGCGTCGCGCTGGGGACGTGGGCCATCGGCGGCTGGATGTGGGGCGGAACCGGCGAGAACGATGCAATCGAAACCATCCATGCCGCGCTCGGCCTCGGTATTAATATCATCGATACGGCTCCCGTCTACGGCTTCGGCCGCGCGGAGGAGATCGTTGGCAAGGCACTGGCGGGAGGCCGCCGGAACAAAGCGATCATCGCCACCAAGGCTGGCCTCGAATGGCGCGATGGGAAAGTTTTCAGAAATTCGTCTCCGGCACGCCTGCGGGCCGAGCTGGACGATTCGTTGCGCAGGCTTCAGACCGATGTCATCGATCTTTATCAGGTGCATTGGCCTGACGAAAGCGTGCCCATCGAGGAGACCGCGGCCGCGCTTGCGGGCTTCCAGCGCGAAGGCAAAATCCTCAGTATCGGAGTCAGCAATTTTTCCCCGGCACAAATGGACCGCTTCCGGTCTGCCGCTCCGCTCAGCGCGGTTCAGCCCCCCTACAATCTTTTCGAGAGAGAGATCGAGCGCGACATCCTCCCTTATGCTGGAGCGCACGATCTTACAGTACTCGCTTACGGGGCGCTTTGCCGGGGTCTTCTGACGGGAAAGATCACGGAAAAGACCACGTATGAAGGCGACGATCTTCGCAAATCGGATCCGAAGTTCCAGCCGCCAAGGCTGCAGCAATATTTGAGCGCCGTGCACCGGTTGGACGATTTTGCCAAAGAACGCTACGGCAAGACGGTGCTCGCTCTCGCGGTGCGCTGGGTCCTCGATGCAGGCAACACCATCGCTCTTTGGGGCGCGCGAAAGCCCTCGCAACTCGCTCCTGTGAACGAGGCTTCCGGCTGGCAGCTCGACAACGATGCGAAGCGCAGCATCGGCCGGATCCTAGCAGAAACCATCAAAGATCCAGTGGGACCGGAATTCATGGCGCCGCCAGAAAGGCAGGCGGCCTAATAGCCACGGCGGCCAGCGCGACTTCCTGCAAAACGAAGAGGAGTGATACCGGATCCGGTTGATCGCTTGGTCGATATCATTGCGAGCGTAGCGTAGCAATCCAGATATAAGTCACCGATGGTGCTTCTGGATCGCCACGGCGGCTTTGCCGCCTCGCGATGACGCTCATCGGAGGAGCGCGGCTTATGACCCCCGAATGGACCGAGGGCTCCTATCGCACCGTGCCGGCCGTGCTCAGTTTCGCCGCCGGCTTCGTTGACGGCTGCACCTTCGTGGCGCTGTTCGGGCTATTCGTGGCCCAGCTCACCGGCAGCTTCGTGGTCGCCGGCGCGCTCCTGGCCGTGCGGGAGAACGGCACGCTCATAAAAGTGTTGGCCATTCCGGCGTTCGTTCTAGGTATCGTTGCCGCGACCGCCGCGGCGTCGGTTGCGCGCCAATTAGGCCGGCGGGCGTCACCCATTCTTCTCGGCCTGGAGGCCCTATTGCTCACCGGCCTCCTGACGATCCCGCTGGCGGTGCCAGACATGAACAATCCCGATCAGCCGGCGGCAATTGCTGCAGGACTGTTCGGGCTTAGCGCCATGGGGGTCCAGAGCGCCTTCGTTCGACTGCTCATGCGCGATGCGTCCTCAACCAACGTGATGACCACCAACACCACGCAATTAGCCATCGACGCCACCGAGGTCCTGCTGGCGCGGCTCTGGACCGGGCGCGCGGTAGAATCCCCCGCCGTCCCTGAAATAGGGCAAGCGCGCAAACGGCTTGCCAAGACCATCCCGATCGTGCTCGCCTTTCTGGCTGGCACAATAGCCGGTTCCGTGGCCTGCCATAATCTGGGCTTCGTCTGTCTGCTGCTGCCTATCGGGATACTCGCCGGGCTGACCGTTCTGGCATCGCGCGGACCGGTGTCGCCGTAGCGACGGCGAGAATTTTCCCGGTTCGAAATCCGTTGCGCGTGAAGCGGCGATCCAATTGCCGCGCAGTTAGGCTTGCGGACGAGACAGGCGCGCCGCACCGGATCGTCGAAAGGCGAAGCGCTCGAACAATTATGAAAACACTTTGCGGCAAGCGGGGCTTAGTCTAGCCTTGTTATGCCTAAGGCAGGCCACGATGCGGCTCTCGCTTGGGATATGCGCGGCGCAAAGCCGGAACACGTCCGGCGTGCAGGCAGCCTGCTCATCGGCCGTTCCGCTGTGTTGAGCCGTTTGCTCGGCTCCGGCGCCAGCAGCGTTGAAAAAAAGCGCTACGGCAAAGGCTACCGGCGCAAGCGTACGGATCATGTAATCCCCCCAATTTCGACACAGTGTGACAAACTGTGTTATCGTACACTGATTCTGCGGCGTTGCGCCGCAGATTTTGGGGCGCGTTAACCAATCTTTCGTCGAAACAGCCAAGTTGCCGCGGAGAGCGTAAAGATGGCGATGATAAGCATGGGCCAAATGCGCTGAGCCACGAGTTCCATGGGCATATCCCGCAGGAACACGCCCCGCACGATGACCAGAAAATGCGTGAGCGGGTTCAGAAGCGCCACCGGTTGCAGCCAATCGGGCATGTTCTGCACGGGGCTCGTAAAGCCCGAGAGCATAATGGCCGGCATCATGTAGACCATCGCGCCGAGCATGGCTTGCTGTTGCGTCGAGGCGAGCGAGGAGATGAACAGCGCGATGCCGATAATCGCCAGCAGGAACACGATCAGCCCCGCGTAGAGCACGAAGATCGAGCCGGTGAGCGGAATGCCGAACACTTGCGTCACCAAGAGGCTAATGGCGGACGCGACCATCACGCCGATGATCAATCCCGGCACGGCCTTGCCGATGATGATCTCAATGGGCAGCAGTGGCGAGACCAAGAGCTGCTCGAAGGTACCGAGCTCGCGCTCGCGCGCCACCGACATGACGATTACGAACAGCACCGTCGTCATAGTGAGCGTGCCGACCAGCGCGGGAATCATGGCGATACGGTACTCCCGGTTGGGGTTGTACCAGGACCGGTCCACCGCGTTGCTCACAGCCGCAGCTTGCGCTTCGCCAAGCATGTAATCTATCGAGAACTGGGTCAAAATAGTGTTTACATAGCCGTTGAGGATTTGCGCAGTATTCGAGCGGCGCCCGTCCAAGATGATTTGCACCGGGGCCTGCTGCCTGGCGGCGAGTTTGCGCGAGAAATCCTGGCCGATATGGACCGATATCGGCACGCGCTGAGAGTCGATGGCGTCGCGCACCTCGTCCTGGCTGTGCAGATAGACGATTTCCTTGAAGGCCGAGGGCCGCTCAAAGCGCTGGATAAGCTGACGCGATGCCTCGCCCCAGTCTTCGTTGTAAACGCCTATGGGCACGTTCGTTACCTCAAGCGTCGCCGCATAGCCGTAAAGAAAAACCTGCATCAAAGGCGGGATGATGAAGGCGATGCGCGTCTTCGGGTCCTTGAACGCCGAGAGCAGCTCTTTCACGATAAGCGCGATGAGTTTAGGCGGGATCATCAGTCTAGCCTCATCTTGGAATTGCGGGCCGTAAGCACCATCACCGCCACGCTCATGAGCATCAGAATCGAGATGCTGGGCACAAGCACCGCCGCGATATCTCCGGCGAGGAAGATCGTTTGCAGGGCCGAAACGAAATATTTGGCGGGGACGAGCGCCGAAAACGCGCGCAGCGGCGCGGGCATGCTCGCCAGCTCGAAAATGAAGCCGGAAAAGAACATACCTGGAAGAAACGAGGCCATCATGGCGATTTGGCTCGCGATGAACTGCGTGCGGGCAACGGTCGAGATCAGAAGCCCGATGCTGAGCGCGACCAGCAGGAACGCGGTTGTCGCAAGGATGAGTGTGAAGGCCGACCCGCGCAGGGGCACATTGAAAATGAGAAGCGCGAAGGCGACAGAGATACCCATCGCAATGCAGCCCAAGACGAAATTCGGCACGACCTTGCCGATCAAGAATTCTGGCACGCTGGCGGGCGTGGCCAGCAGCGCCTCGATGGTGCCGCGCTCCCATTCGCGCGCGACCACGAGCGCGGTCAGAAGCGAGCCGATCATCATCAAGATCAGCGCAATCGAGCCCGGAACGAGGAAGCGGCGGCTTTCAAGCTCGGGATTGAACCACACACGCGGCTGGGGATCGATGAGGCCGGCCGCCGGCATTCCGGCGCTGAGGAGCCGCTGATTGAGCCAGGACTGCCAGGCGCCCTGGACATAGGCCGTGACGAGGCTTGCTGTGTTGGGGTCGCTGCCGTCGGTAATGATTTGCACCGGCGCCGTGTCGCCGCGTCCAAGCTGCTGGGAGAAATCTCCCGATATCGCCACGACGCCTTCGAGCTTTGCGGCCGTTAGGTCGTTGAGAAAGGCGCGCCGGTCGGAACTCACCCGGACATCGAAGAACGGTGTGTTGGAGAGCGATTGCCGGAATTGATCCGTACTTGGCGTCGGGTTCTCGATCACAAGGCCGATACGCACCGTGGTGACGTCGAAGGAGACGCCGAAGCCGAAGAGAAACAGTAAAAGCGCCGGCAGAACGACGGCTACGATCAGGCTGCTTGGATCGCGCAGCGTTTGCAGCGTTTCCTTGCGCACAAGCGCCTTGATGCGGCGGACGCGGCCTTCGCTGGGATCGAAGGCGTGGGCCTCGATCGCCGGCTTCGCTTCGATGAATACGGGGCGCTCGTTCATGCGGCCTCCCGCCGGTCTTGCGCGTCGATGAGCGCGATGAAGGCATCTTCGAGGGTCGGGCTCGGTAGCGCGGCACTCTTCACCGAGGCTTGCAAAGCATCCGGCGTGCCGGTGGCGATGCTCTTGCCCCGGTAGATCAGCGCGACCCGGTCGCAATACTCCGCCTCGTCCATGAAGTGCGTTGTCACCATCACCGTGACGCCGCTGCCGACCATCGCATTGATGAAACCCCAAAATTCCCGGCGCGTAATCGGATCGACGCCCGAAGTGGGCTCGTCCAGAAACAGCACCGGCGGGCTATGGAGAATGGCACAGGACAGCGCGAGGCGCTGTTTGAAGCCGAGCGGCAGTTCGGCCGCATTGGTCTTGAGGTGGGGCGTCAGGTCGAAGGCAGCGATTGCGCGATCGATGGCGCCGCGCTTTTTGGCGCCCGTGAGGCCGTAGACGCCGCCAAAAAAGTCGAGGTTCTGGCGCACGCTCAAATCGCCATAGAGCGAAAATTTCTGCGCCATATAGCCGAGCCGCCCGCGCGCAATAGCTGGCGCGCTGTAAAGGTCGTAGCCGTCGACGCTGGCCGTGCCCGAGGTTGGGCGCAACAGGCCGCACATCATCTTGAAGGTGGTGGATTTGCCTGCACCGTTCGGTCCCAGAAGGCCGAATATCTCGCCGCGTTTGATGGTGAAGGAAATATGGTCCGCTGCGGTAAAATCGCCGAAGGTTTTGGTCAAGCCGGAGGCCACGACGGCATTGCCCTCGCCATTGATGGGGCGCGCCGGCGCCTCGAAAGCTTGCGTACGCTTGGGCTGGCCGCCGAGCAACGCGACGAAGGCGTCCTCGAAGCGCGGCTTGGCAGCCGCGATGCTCGCGCCGGGCGCGCCGAGCTGCGCCGGCTCGGGCGCATGAGCCCCTTCCGCCATGACAAGCCGGACCGCTTCTCCCTGGATGACGCCGTCGATGATTTCAGGCCTGGCGAGCGCGCGGGTGAGGAGCATCCGGCGCTCGCTCGCAACGCCGCGCACCAGGAACGCGCGATGCTGGATGTGCTCGGTCATCGCTTTCGGATCGCCCTGGAATAGAAGCTTGCCCGCATTGAATACGAGCACCTCGGCGCAGTTCTCCGCTTCGTCCAGATAGGCCGTGCTCCAGACCACGCCGACGCCCTCGCCGGTCAGCTCGCCCACCATGCGCCATAGTTCGCGCCGCGAGATCGGATCGACGCCAACGCTCGGTTCGTCGAGCAAAAGCAGCCGGGGCGAGCGCAGCATGGCGCAGGCGAGCCCGAGCTTCTGCTTCATGCCGCCCGAAAGGCGCCCAGCAAGCCGGCCCGTGAAGCGCTTGAGGTCGGTGAAGGCGAGCAGCCGCTCGAAGCTTTCGTCCCGCGCCTCGCCCACCACGCCGCGCAAATCCGCATAGAGCGTCAGGTTCTCCAAGACGGTCAGGTCTTCATAGAGGCCGAAGCGCTGCGGCATATAGCCAATCGAATGGTGCAGCCCGAGCGCGCCCTCGATGGTATCGTAGCCGCAAACCGTGGCCCGGCCTTCGCTCGGCTTGAGCAGCCCCGCAAGCAGCCGCATGAGGGTTGTCTTGCCCGCACCATCCGGCCCCACGATGCCCGTGACCTGGCCGGAGCCGATGGTAAAGCTCAGCGCATCGAGCGCGGGCGGCAGGCCCACGGCAAAGCTCTTGGTCAGATTCTCAACGAGCGCGAGCGGCGTTTTCATGGCACATTACTGCTAGCGACCGGCGTTCCTTCGTGCTGTGGCGCGGCCACGGTGACGGTGACGGGCATCCCCTGGCGCAAAAAGCCGGTGCTGTCATCCACAACGATGCGCAGCCGGTAGACGAGCGAGGTGCGAAGCTCGGTGGTCTCGACGGTTTTCGGCGTGAACTCGGCCGCCGTGGAGATGAATCCGATCCGTCCGGAATAGGTTTTGGCGCCCGGTGTGTCGGTCTTCACCTGAACCTCCACGCCGGGACGGACGCGGCCGAGATCGGGCTCGGAGACATAGGTCCGCACCCAAAGGGGCGTGGTGAGGCTCAGCACATAGACCGCTTCGCCCGTCGCGACGATGGCGCCAACCTCGCGCACCCGGCTCAACACCGTGCCGCCGCTGGGAGCGATCAGATCGGCATCGGCCAGATTGCGCTCGGCGGTCAGGACGGCCGCCTGGCGCTCGCCAAGCTGCGCCTTGCCAAGTTCGATGTCCTCTTTGCGGAAGCCGGCTTCCTGCAGCCGCAGCGCCTCACGCGAGGAATTAAGTTGAGCGTCGGCTTGCCGCTCTGCGGCTTGGCCGTCGTCGACGGCCTTTTGCGAGCCTGCCGGTGTGTTGAGAAGCGTTTGCGCTCTTTTCAGAATGATGCGCGCATTGATCAGCGTTGCTTCGCGCTCGGCGACGAGCGCTCTGGCTTCGGCGATCTCCTCGGGACGGTTGCCGGCCTTAAGCTTCTCATAGTTCGCGGCCATCTGGTCGCGCTGAGCGCGCGCTTGCGCCAGAGCATCGTCGAAATAGACCTTTTCAAGCGAGGCCAGCGTTTGACCCGCCAGCACAACATCGCCCTCGTCGACGTTCAGCTTCTCGACGCGGCCCGCCACTTTGAAGCCGAGATTGACCTGGCGCACCTCCACATTGCCCTGGAGCACCAGCGGCCCATTGGCTTTGGCGCGGAGGAAGTACCACCAATATCCGCCAGCGGCACCGCCTGCGATGAGAGCGAGGATTATAAAACGCCGGAACTTCATGGATCGCGCTCCCCTTGAGCCTTGAGCAAGATTTCCTTGTGCGCCGCGAGCAGCGCGGACACATCGAGAGGCTCGAATTGCGAAAACAAGCCGCGCCAGATGACCGACAGGAGCACGGGCGCGAAAAGCAGTTGCGGAAACTGCGACAAGGCTTCCGCGTCGAAGGCGCCTTGGTTCTCGCGCGCGGCAATGGCGCGAACCGAGGCGATCCCCTTGGAGACGACCTCTTCGTAATAGAATTTGGCGAGCCTTGGAAAGCGCGGGCCTTCTGAGACGATGAGGCGGATGACTTTTTCCCGCGGAGTGCCCAGGACCTGGGTTTCGAAAAACGTAAAAAGCGCGTTCAGTGCAGTAACCGGAGGCACGGTTTCGTCCTCCGCGAGGTGCGCCAAGAGTGCAAGCGCGGGCGCCGCTACGCCTTGCAGCATGCTCTCGAACAGGGTCTCCTTATCGGGAAAATAGAGGTAAAGCGTCCCTTTTGCGACGCCTGCACGCTGCGCCACGTCATCGAGGCGCGCCGCCGCGAAACCATGCTCGGAAAAGACCTCCAGAGCGGCCGCAAGAATGTGCTCTTGACGCTCTTCTGGTGCGGTACGCCCGGCGCGCCGGCGCCCTGGAGCACCGGTGCGGCTCGAACCCCCGTCCAAGGGTTTGACGCGTGCTCCGCCCATAGACCGCTTGACCATTCGTTAACGCTGACTGTCCGGTCAGTCATTAGCACGCGGCAGACAGGCCGGCAAGCAGAAACGGCGCAGCGCCCGCGCCGGGCCTATTCCTTTGCTCCGTGCTGGCGCAGCAATTCCGTCATCTCCCGGTGGCTATATTTCGCCGCAATCGACAGTGCGGTCTTGCCGCCACTTGTTCGCGCGTTCACATCGGCGCCGGCGCCAAGCAACGCCTCCGCGACATCCAGGCGTCCAATCAGCGCGGCCCCCATCAAGGGCGTTACACCGTTCGCGGCCGCTGCGTTCGCGTCGGCCTTCGCGGCGACCAAGGCTTGCACCGCCTCGATGTGCCCGTGGGATGCGGCAAGGTACAACGCCGTGTGTCCATCCGCCGCCCTGGCGTTCGCATCGGTGCCCGCGGCCAGCAAGGCCTGCACCGCCGCTGCGTGACCGTTCTGCGCGGCGATGAAAAGCGCGGTGGCGCCGTTGGCGGCCTTGGCGTCCTTGTCGGCGCCGGCCGCGAGCAGGGACTGCACGATCTCCGCATGCCCGCGCGACGCGGCAAGGATCAAGGCCGTGGTGCCGTTGGCGGCCTTGGCGTTCACGTCGGCCTTCCCGGCGATCAGGGCCCTCGCAGCCTGCACGCGGCCCTTCTCAGAGGCGAACATCAACGCGGTGTAGCCGCCGGACGCCTTTTCATTCGCATCGGCGCCGGCATCGAGCAAAGCTGTGACCAGGGCAGTGTCGCCGTCCGCGGCGGCATCGTGGAGCCTCGTCTGCGCTGCGTTCGCGGGTGCGGATAACAGGCCGATGGCAACGGCCAGCGCCAGTGCAAATTTTTGTAATGATGCCACGTCGATCCTCTTCGGTTCGCCGCCCCTGCGAGGCCGGCGGCGCGACCCTAGAGTGCTTCCGGAAAAGTGTGAAGCGGTTTTCCGGTAAGAGGCACGGCGGCTAAGCCGCGCACCCAGCCCGATGGAA
>JBKQIH010000260.1:0-19524 GCA_052148445.1 Rhodomicrobium sp. | reverse complement strand
CTAGGCACATCCAACAGGCGCTCTTGCCGGGGCTGAGCACCGGGCCCACCAAAGGAAATATGCCGGAAGGCTGGACGAGCACCCATGGGGTGCCGTCCGACAAATGCCGCCGGTTCAACTCCGGAAGCCGCCCATCGAGGTAGTCGCTCACCAGCGTCACGGTCATATCGGGGGAGCGCTTGACGATGCGGACGCCAAGCTCGCTTAGCGCTGCGGCGAGTTCCGTTCCCCCTTCAACGCCGAAAGCTTGAATGCGAATACGGCATTGCTGGAAGTTTCTTCCGGCGGTCTCGGGCGGCAGGCCGAAGCTTGCCCAATAGGCAGCCGCCGTACCGTTCGAAGTGCCCGATTTGAGAACGGCGTAGCCGCCGTCGATCATCCGCTTCAGGGCTTCGTGGATCTGATCCGATGGAAAAGACCGCTCCAGACCGTGCACGAGTTCACCTATGCTCTTTTCCCCCTCTGCTATCGCGGCTGCGAGTACGCAATAGAGTGTGCCGTGAAGAAGGAACTTCCTGTCCTCGGAGTAGAGGCAAAGGACATCCGGTGACAGCGCATAAACCGAGAAATTCGGAGCGAACTCCAAAACGTTCTTGCCGCTGAGCGGCTTAAAACTCTCTAAATTCTCAACTCTCATTCCGTACGCCCTCCCTCCGGCGCCAGCAAAGCCCTGCGTTCGAGCCGGCCATAAAAGAAACCTGACAAGGCAGGATCGAAACTGGTCAATCCTGCCCAGACACAAACTGCATCTGTCGTGTTGTCAAAGGGGGGCTCAGCACCAAGGCCGGCAACCACCCCACGATAGACACCAGCCGCATCCACCGCATCCGCCCCACCCACATCCGCCCCATCCGCATCCCCGGCCACAGCCTCGGCCACATCCACGGCCGCATCCACGGCCACATCCGCGGCATCCTCGACCGCATCCGCCCCATCCGCGACCGCCGCGTCCGCCGCGACCGCCGCGTCCGCCGATGTATTTCGTTAGGGGATCCGTTGTCCCGCTAATTTCCTTGTCGTAAAGGTGGAACGTCGCCAAGCTGACGTCGGAGATCTCCTCCTCACCAAGAGGGACCGTCTGAACCGGTGCCGTACCCGGCAACTCCATACTCGCTACCGGTCCGGCTGCCGTCGCTGCCAGGGACAATCCGGCGACGCCCAAGACGGATGCGGTTAAAGCCTTCTTCGATCGTTTCCCTTTGGGGGCATGCTTCGTTTTCTGCATAATAGCTCCCTTTCCCAATTCCTATGGCTCCGCCTCTCCGATGGACTGCCGTTGGTGAGTATCGGCTCTTTCGAAGCTTGGGCGCATGCGGATCCAGCAAATACATCCTCAGCCTTTGCGATAAGGAACTCTCAAACACTGGGTGTTAACAGTTCTAATGACTGCCTACACACTTGTGTTCCTGGTATTACACTTTTTTACAACGCAGCGGCGCCTGCGCTTGATTTGTGGGCCGGCAACTGAGCGCCCAGCAACCTCTTCATTTCCAGGTGAGCCTGGACGGATTATCCAGCAGTCACCACGCTGTTGCTGCGGAATCTATAAAAATTCGTTTATTAAAATACCAACATTTCCGCCCTGTCAGCCAGGCATTACTTTAATAAGGTGGAACAATCTAATACAGACGTGATTATGCACTGTAACAGTCTATTAAGCACGGGCTTGAATTTTAAGCCGAGTTTCGCGGAAGAAGTTCACGTCCGGGAGAGCACCGAGGTTAGGAGTTGGTGCGGGAGTGGCGGCCGCCGCCAGAACGATTCGGTTTTGCCGGGCCAGCCCTAACAGTAATGTTGGTGTTTTGCGCGAGGGCATTCCAGTTCGGCTGCCCGCTAAGCTCAGCCGGAAATGGTCTCAGCAATTCATAATAGCCTTGATAACCTTGACACTATGTGGATGTTTACATGATCAAAGGCGGCAGATTTTTGCTTGTAAATACCAATTTCTGCATACCAAACCGGAACACGAAAGCCTTGTTACCACTGCCGCTCGTAACTCCATCGCAATTTGCATGGAGACCAACGGATATATTGAAAATCGTCCGGACAGTAATTGCGAGCCTAAAACGGCTCTTAGCCCATACTGTTATGCGCCTCGCGATCAGCTTGCATTTATTGGCTATAAAGCCGAGCTTTTGGTGCAGCATCGATAAGTAAACCCGCCCTATCCGTGTTTTCATTGTTAACATCCGAATTTATCGAGCGTCGAGCAGACACGAAAAGACTGGAGCCGCCGTATTGCTTGAGGCAGGGGGATACTGCCCGGGCCCAAAAGGCCTCTTCGAGCCCAATTAACATCAATATGAGCTGAGGGCGGACTTGTGTAGCAGACGCGGCAATTGAAATTTGGCACCGTAGCTTGGGGACAACCTAGAAAGTTTGATCCCAGGTTTTGATGGTGCAATATTTTCTCTGGCATGGAGGGATGCACTATGGGCCGGCTTCTTCAACGCGCGGGAATAGCAGCGATCCCGGACTTCCCACCCAGAGCACGAGAAGTTATCCACACCCATTACGCACTTGGGTACGCACTCGTCCAGCCGCCCCGCGTAACGTATTGATAATGCGTGGCAATTAGTGGCGAATTTCGACTGGCTGGGGAACCTGGACTCGAACCAAGACTAGCGGAGTCAGAGTCCGCTGTTCTACCATTAAACTATTCCCCAAGCATCACGCTCAAAAAAACCCCGGCGATTCAAAGCGCATGAGGCGGTTCTTTCGCATAGAGTTCGCGGGTGAACAGAGCGCGAGTCCCGCGAAACTACGCTCGAAGCTCGCCCGAAGCAATATCAAAGATTGTTTCGGGTGTTTTTCGCCAGAACCGCTTTTCGGCGTTCAAGCCACTTTCCCGATCCCGGGAGTGCGCGCGACTGAAGCGGCGGCCCAAGAGATCGAGGCCTCCCATTCGCTGCTCCTGGTGACGCGGCGGGAGCTTTTGGAGGACTCGGCTATCCCGCCCGGCATTCCGCTGGGACGGCTTTACTGTGCGCTCGGGGCAGGTAACGCCAGGGCCGAAACTCCCGCGACGACCGGTCACGCGTAGCGCCGGCCTCCCTAACGGCCCCTGCGCCGCGGGTCTGCGTACCCGCCCGCTTGCCCAAAGTGCTTGGCAAGGAGACCGGCAACAAGTCCCCCCGCCGCGGCGGCGGCCGTTACACGCAACGGGCCATACTGCCGGGCGGCTTGTTCAATCCGCCGCCCGATATCTTCAGCGGAAGGAATTTCGGTTTTCACGGCCTGGATGGGCTCAATCAGCGCCTGCCTTGCGCTTGGCGGCTTCCTCCGCGTAATTCCATAGGCGAGTACCGCGATCGAGCAGCCAATTAAGCCCAAGCCTCCCGCCATAATCGCGGCCGAAATCGCTGGGTCGTGATTGCTGGATATAAGGCCCCAGAAGATTGCCAAGATCGCGAAGACGATCGCTACTAAGAAGATCATCCCAGCCGCGCTCAACACCAGATATTTGGTTGTCAAATGTTTCAGGTAATCGCCCAGGCGCCGGCTTGCTTCGCCGGCGGCCAATAGCCGTAGAATTGCTCCAAACATGGGCGTTACCCCTTCAACGGCTCAGCAGCGCACCGATCAAGAACCCGGCCCCGGCCGCGATCAGCGTGGCCTGCACAGGCTTGGCACGGATTTGCCGCTCGATATCGCCCATATTCTGGCGCACGGCATGTCTGACGTCAGAAAATGTGTCCTGGGCCATCGTGCCGTATCTTTCCGTAAGGTCTTTAACTTGATGACGCAGCTCTTCGATCTCACCGTGGCCGCTGGCGGCGGCAGAGCCGGCGGTCGCGTTCATTTCCTGGATGTTATCCTTAACCATGGCGATGTTCCTTATTTATATCGTCGATGAGCGGCGGCTATCGGCTCGCCTTCTTCTAATACAACTCCAGACAACCGCGGGGCGTTCCAATGAACCGTGGCTCGTATAGAATGGATACCTAGCTACAACGCCAGTATAGTTGCATCGATACGCGTGGAACTAATCTGATATAGGTGTTGTTTTGCTGGACGATGGAGACGATGTAAGTAGGGTAGGTCGCGTACGATATTCTGTGATACTTGCAGTTGCGGTAGCGCTGGGAGCTGGTGCTAGCGCGAACGCTCAGGCGCCGGCAAGGCGAAACCAAACAACCCAGGAGCAGAACGGCGATGCCGGTCCGTAGCTGGAAGACCGTGCTCATCGAGACCTATCACGCTATCGGAAAGAAACACCTCGGCCTACTCGCGGCCGGGGTCGCGTTCTACATGTTTTTCGCGATCGTTCCCGCGCTCGGCGCGGCGGTCTGGATTCTTGGGCTTCTATCCGAACCCTCCGCCATCCGGGACGAGGTTGACAATCTTAGCAACGTTTTGCCTCAAGAAGCACTGACGCTGATTCAGCAGCAATTGATTGCGCTAACCAAGCAAAGCGCAGGGCTAACGGTTGCAGGGCTGATAAACCTTGCGCTGGCGCTGTTTACCGCGCGGACCGCAGCCTCCTCCATGATCGAAGCCCTAAACGATATTCACGGGGTCGAGGAAACAAGGGGCTTTTTCAAGGTGAACGCCATTGCGATCTTGTTCACCGTCGTTGCCGTGATCACCATGGTCGCAGCGATCATGGCTGTTGTCGTTGTGCCCCCGCTCCTCAGTCTGGCCGGCTTGAGCGATACATACAAAGGTCTGATCCGTTATTTGCGGTGGCCGCTGCTCGCCGGGGTGGCTGTCTTGGCGCTTGCGGTCGCCTACTGCTATGGCCCCGCCCGCACAACCTCCCGCTGGCGCTGGCTGAGCTGGGGTTCTGTTATAGCGACGCTGACATGGCTTATCGTTTCTGCCGGATTCTCTTGGTACGTTGCGGCGTTCAATTCCTACGACCGCATATACGGGTCGCTTGGCGCCGTCATCGTCCTGCTGTTTTGGTTCTGGCTCACCGCTTTCGCAGGACTTCTCGGAGCCCAACTCGACAAGCAGATCGAGAAGAATATCCGGGCCGGTTCCCGCTGACGTCAGCAGAAGTGTGCCTAAACAGTTGCTTCCGTCGATCTCCCTTTCCCGGGAGTGAGGCGATGCAGCTTGTTTCCGGACTCTGCACTGTCAAGAACAAAGGCTAGAGCGTCGTATAGAGTCGATGCAAAACCGGGGAAGCCGGCCAAATCGAAGACGGCTGCATCGGAGCCCTCATCCCAGCAGCAAAACAGGATCTTCGCATCTGGCCGGCTTTTTCGCAAACGCCGCGCGATAAAGCGGATATGTGCCTGTGCGTTTGAACGGCCAAAAACCGAGACGCAGATCAAGGGAGCATCGGAGCGGCCTACATCCTTTAAAAAGTCGCGTCCGGCCATGCCCGAGGCAGGCGCATGGGCGGGAATTCCATGCTTCCGCAGGAGTTGTGCAACGATCGCAGCGCCCCCGGCATCGACAGGCGTCCGCCCCCCGATGGCCAAGACCGGCGACGTCTTCCAATCGGGCGGCAGGCGTTCAGGCTCAACCACCGCTATGTCAAGAGGAGGGGCGTCCACGCGATCAGGGTCCTTTGAGTTCTTCTGACGCTTCGGAATAGCATCATCGTAATCGTCGAGATCCTCTACCAGTTCTTCGACCGCTTCGCTGAGTTCAAGCAGCTGATGCTTGTCCAAAACGCCCCGCTCCCAATCCTGATGCGCGAGCGCCAGGCCCGGAATTGCAACCTCGCTATAATACTGGCAAAGTGAATTTGCCTTCAGATACTGCTCGGCATCGTGAACGGCCTCATCGGCATTTCCGGCGAGGATCCGCTGATAGAAGCTTTGCTGCGGTGTGAGGGCCGGGGCGTCGGTCAGAAGGATGTAAAGAAACTCGAAGCGTTCGACATGGCTGGCGAGCACAACGAAACAGACCGTGAGCGGCACCGCCATGACCAAGCCGACCGGCCCCCACAGCCAGGTCCAGAACGAAGCGGACACAATAACGGCAAAGGGCGAAAGCCCTGTGGTATGTCCATAGAGCCAAGGCTCGATGACCTGGCCAACGAAGGTCTCCCCCGAAACGTACAACGCGAGCGTCCAGAAGAAGGATGCCCAGCCCGGCTCTATGGCCGCGGCAAGGATAAGGGGAATGGCTGCTGCGATGTAGGAGCCAATGAAGGGCACAAAGCGCATCATGGCGGCTAACGCGCCGAAGAGGACAGCGTTCGGGACACCGATCAGCGCCAGCCCGCATCCAATGAAGCAGCCGAAAATGCTGTTGACCAGCGTTTGGGTCAGGAAATAGCGGCTCAGCCGGCTGCCCGCGTCATCCATCGCGGCGGTCGAGCGTTGCACGCTCCTGACACCCATAAGCCGGATGAAGCGGTCGCGCAGATCCTCGCGCTGCAGCATGATGAAAATGAGGTACACGAGCACCAAGGCTGCCATGGAAAGCGGCTCGGAAAGGCTCTCCATGACCGAGCGGTAACGGTCCAAGAACGCCCATTCGGGCTGGTGGATTTCGACCTGGATTGGCTTCGCCGCGTTTGGAGCAAGCCTACCCTGGCTATCTTGCTTGTTCTCCCCTTGCGCGATCTCATGGCCAAGATTCTGCAAGGTATCGCTTGCGCGCCTGAGCGCGGAGGAGGCGCTGCCGGCAGTCTGCAATCCCTTAATCTTTTGGCTTAGCGTCTCTTCATAACGCGGCAGGGAGCCCGCGAGACCCGAAAGCTGACGCGTAACGACAACGCCGAGGCCAACAACGAGGCACGTGGCAAGAAATATGACGGTTAAGACGGAAAGCACCCGGCCAAATCGTAGCCGCCGCAGCAGTAAAGCCGCAGGATGCAGCACGAAGCTTAGCAGAATGGCGAGTGCCAGCGGAACGAAGATGGCGCGTCCGAAATAGAGTATCGAAATCGTGGCTACTCCCGCCACCAAGCCCCCCATCGTTGCCGGTTGAGCGCCGGACCGGGATGCGCGTTCCATACGAATCTTCCTTTCAGGGGCACAACCCGCGCCGGAAGTATTGCGTTCCGCCTCGGCCCGCCGGCAACAAGATGCACACGGAAGAGCCCATGGAACCATCGCGCCCGCCCGGAGTTTGCCAACGAGAAACAGCCGTAATGGTGCTCAAATGGGAAATCTTCTCTACTATGCGATCGTATTTCTGGTCGTCGCCATCATCGCGGCGGCGCTTGGCTTTGGCGGTGTAGCGGGAACGGCGATGGCGGGTGCCAAGTTGCTGTTCTGGGTCGCCATTCTGTTGTTTGTGATTGCCCTCGTTGCCGGGCTGGTTCGCCGCAGTTAAATCCGGCAGCGCTCTGCCCGGTTGAATAGCCGTTGAGAGTGCTGGCGGCCGGCACCAAGGGCGCTTAAGCTGATCTGCGGTTCATGAGGCCGATAAATCCCGCCACCCGCTGACGCCTCACATTGATGACGGCGGAAGGGGTTGAACGTGCTTCAGGTGCGCCTCTCAAAGAACGCGCGATAAATTCTCTCCGCCGTGCTCCCCTTTCAGCCAGCTTGTTAGAGTCTTGTCATCGGAAGGGCGGCTCGTCGAAGGATCGCAGCTTTCTCGAATGAAGGCTGTCGCGCCTCTGTTTGAGGAGGTCGAGAGCGGCAAGGCCGATCTCCAAATGCTGGGCGATTGCCGTCTCGTAGAACGCGCTCGCCGCCCCGGGCAGCTTGATCTCGCCGTGCAGTGGCTTATCCGAGACGCAGAGAAGCGTGCCATAGGGAACGCGCAGGCGAAAGCCTTGAGCCGCGATGGTGCCGCTCTCCATGTCGACGGCAACGGCGCGCGACAGGTTGATGCGCCGTCTTTCCTGCGTGAAGCGCAATTCCCAATTGCGGTCGTCATTCGTGACGACGGTTCCCGTGCGCAGGCGCTGCTTGAGCGCGTCGCCGCCATGTCCCGTGACCGAGGCTGCCGCTTCCTGCAGGGCCACCTGGACTTCGGCGAGCGCGGGGATCGGCACGCTGGGCGGCACCAGATCGTCAAGGATACGATCTTGGCGGAGGTACGCGTGGGCGAGCACGTAATCCCCGATCGATTGGCTGTCGCGAAGTCCTGCGCAATGCCCAACCATGAGCCAGCAATTAGGGCGGATCACAGCGAGATGGTCTGTGATATTCTTGGCGTTAGACGGACCGACGCCGATGTTGATGAGGGTTACCCCTGAGTCGCCGCCGCCCGTCAGATGGTAGGCGGGCATTTGATAGCGATGCCATTGCGAACTGGCCACGAGCGCCCCGGCTTCCGAGCGCGAATGGTGCCGGTTGACGGTTACATTGCCCGGCAGCACAAGCCGGTCGAAAGCGCTTTCACGGTCAAGCTGCTGGAGTCCCCAGCGCACGAACTGATCCACATAACGATGATAGTTGGTGAGCAGGATCCAGCGTTGTACATGACGCCAGTCGCTCCCAGTATAATGGACTAGCCTGCGGAGCGAGAAGTCCGTGCGGACCGCATCGAAGAGCGCAAGAGGACGCGGTTCGCCCTCCTTGCGCTGCCAAAGCCCATCGGCGACTTCGTCGCCGACAGCCGAAAGCCGCGGCGTTGGAAAATGGCGGGCAAGCTCGCTCGCGGAGACGCTGGCATTCGTGATCTCCTCGGCGCGCTCGATCACATAGGGATAGGGAATCTCCTGCGCGCTGACGCCTACCTCGATTTCCGCGCCGTACTCCGATACCAGCGGTTCCAACTGCTCAAGAAGATAGCTGCGAAAAGCACCCGGATGTGTGACTGTCGTCTCATAGACCCCCGGCCGCTCCAGCTTGGCGAAGGCGCGCAGCGTTGGCGAACGTGAATGCTTTTCTGTCCGGTGGATGATACGCAGGACGGGATAATGGAACCTGGCGCGTGTCTGTGGGGACGGAGGAGTGCCTGTATCGAGGTAGCAGTCAAGGGCAGTTGCCAGCGCCGACGCGGCATTGGCGTATAACGCCTCAAGCCGGTCGACAGCGCCAGCGGGTGTGAGTTGCTTTACGGTTTGCGGCTTCGCCATGAGATGTAGATCGCGATCAAAAAGGGGATAGCCCCATGGCATTCCAAAGCACGGGGGCTTTAAGGACCGTTCTAATGATCATCGGGTCGAGTCGCAACCCGGCAACCCGGCAACCCGGCAACCCAGCGAGGAGCCGGAGCGCGCTTCGGCGCATAGCTCGAAAATTCATGGATGCGTGCTGGCGCTGATCTGGTGCGTCCCTGCGTCATCGGTGCGGCAAAGTGCGATATCCCCACGATATTCTCAGAATAGGGATGGCGTTTATTTGTGCTCCCCGCTATAGAGGCCGTTAAGAAAAATTAAAGGCGGAATTAAGCTACACTACGCCAGCCTACCCATTGGTCCAGGCGGTGGAGGGGGAATGAAACCTACCGACGTTTCTAAACCAGGCTACTTCCACAAGGTGGTCGATTGCCAGTGGGCCTGTCCGGCGCACACACCCGTTCCTGAATATATCCGGTTAATCGCCGCGGGCCGCTACAGCGACGCCTATATGATTAACTGGGAAGCCAATGTATTCCCAGGGATCCTTGGCCGCACCTGCGACCGGCCGTGCGAGCCAGCCTGCCGCCGGAGCCGCGTCGAAGGACAGGCCGTTGCAATTTGCAGGCTAAAGCGCGTAGCGGCGGATTATAAGGATGACATCCGGGAGCGCTTGCCGCAGCCTGCCCTGACGCGGAACGGAAAGCGTGTCGCACTCATCGGCGCGGGTCCTGCCTCATTGACGGTCGCCCGCGATCTCGCGCCGCTCGGCTACGAGATTGTCATCTTCGACGGCGATACCAAGGCAGGCGGGATGGTTCGCACTCAGATACCTAAGTTCAGACTCCCTGACGCCGTACTCGACGAGGAAATTGGATATGTTCTCGGTTTGGGTATGGAGTTCAGAAGCGGCCAGCGCATCGAGAGCCTGAAGGCCCTGCTCTCGGAGGGGTATGACGCGGTTTTCGTTGGCACAGGCGCACCCCGCGGCCGCGATCTCAATATCCCCGGCCGCAAAGAAGCCGCAGCTAACATCCATATCGGCATCGACTGGCTGGCGAACGTCGCCTTCGGGCACACTTCCCACATCGGCAAGCGCGTTGTGGTGCTCGGGGGGGGCAACACAGCCATGGATTGCTGCCGGTCCGCAAGAAGGCTTGGCGGCGAAGACGTTAGGGTCGTGGTCCGCTCAGGGTTTGCCGAGATGAAAGCCTCTGCCTGGGAAAAGGAGGATGCCATGCATGAAGGCATCCCCATTCACAATTTCATGGTTCCCAAGGAATTCACCCATACGCGGGGAAAGCTAACCGGGGTCACATTCGAAAAAGTGAAGGCAGCAACCGGCGATAAAGGCCAGCGCGTGCTGGTTCCTACCGGCGAACAGGATACGCACATTGTCTGCGATGACGTGCTTGTGGCCGTCGGTCAGGAAAACGCGTTTCCTTGGATCGAGCAGGATATCGGCATGGAGTTCGACCGCTGGGGCATGCCCAAGGTCGACCCGGCAACCATGCAATCGACGCGCGCCAACGTATTTTTCGGCGGAGACGCCGCCTTCGGCCCGAAGAATATTATTTGGGCGGTCGCGCACGGGCACGAAGCGGCCATATCGATCGACCTCTTCTGCAATGGCAAAGATGTCTCCCTTCGTCCGGAGCCGGCAGCTCAATTGACGAGCCAGAAAATGGGCATTCACGCGTGGAGCTACGACAACGACGTCTCCCCGCATGAGCGCTATCCGGTGCCGCAGCGCGACAAATCCGCGGCGCTCAAGGATATCCGGGCCGAGGTCGAGCTCGGGTTCGACCGGAAGCTTGCTCTTGAGGAGGCCGAGCGTTGCCTAAACTGCGACGTACAGACCGTTTTCACGGGTCCGCTTTGCATCGAATGCGACGCTTGCGCCGATATCTGCCCGACGGACTGCATCAACTTCACGGACAATGGCGAAGAAGCTGACCTACGCTCCCGGTTGAAAGCACCGTCTGCGAACCTTTCTCAGGATCTTTACGTCAGCGGCGGTCTCAAGACCGGCCGGGTTTTGGTAAAGGACGAGGATGTTTGCCTGCATTGCGGGCTCTGTGCCGAGCGTTGTCCCACGGGAGCCTGGGATATGCAGAAATTTCTTTTGACTATGACCCACGCAGGATCCGCATGCAGCTTTCACGCATAAACGATTTCGTCATCCGCTTTGCCAACATCAACGGATCCGGCTCGGCATCCGCCAATGAGCTTTTTGCGCGGACCATCTTGCGAATGGGCGTGCCGATTGCGCCCCGCAACATCTTTCCTTCGAACATCCAGGGGCTTCCGACCTGGTACGAAGTGCGAGTCTCCGAAAAGGGCTATTTGGGCGCGCGCGGCGGGACCGACCTGATGGTGGCGATGAACCCGCAGACTTGGGATAAGGACGTGGCTGCCGTCGAACCTGGCGGTTATGTGTTTTACGATTCGTCCCGGACGCGGCCAATGGCACAGCTCCGGGAGGATGTCACCTTCCTTTCCATGCCGCTCACCGATATCTGCAACAAGCAATACACTGACGCCCGCCAAAGGCAGCTTCTCAAAAACATCGTCTATGTCGGCGCCCTTACCGCGCTTCTCGATATCGATGCCGACGAGACAGAAAAGCTGGTTCGCGAGCAGTTTAAGGCCAAGCAGAAGCTTGTTGCCGCGAATGTCGAGGCCATGCATTTCGGCCGGAATTATGCGCTGGAGCATTTTTCCTGTCCGATTGGCCTCCGGGTCAAGCGTGCGGCCGCTGCCGGCGACCGAATCCTCATCGACGGCAATTCCGCCGCTGGGCTTGGCGCGGTGTACGGAGGCGCCACCGTTTGTGCCTGGTATCCGATAACCCCCTCGACATCGCTGCCGGAAGCGTTCGGCCGCTACTGCGCTCGCTACAGGGTGGATCCGAAAACCGGTAAGAACCTTTTTGCCTCCATCCAAGCCGAGGATGAGCTTGCCTCGATTGGCATGGTGATCGGCGCTGCATGGAATGGCGCTAGAGCATTCACCGCCACTTCCGGACCGGGGCTCTCGCTCATGCAGGAATTTCTCGGCCTCGCCTATTTCGCCGAGGTTCCGGCCGTTATTTTCGATGTACAGCGGGGGGGACCATCGACGGGTATGCCGACCCGCACACAGCAATCCGACATATTAAGCGCCGCTTACGCCTCCCACGGCGATACAAAGCACGTCCTGCTGTTCCCTGAGGATCCCACCGAAGCTTTCGAGTTCGGCGCGCTGGCCTTCGATCTGGCGGACCGGCTGCAGACCCCGGTCTTCGTCATGCTCGACCTCGATATCGGCATGAATCAGCATCTTTGCCGTCCTTTGGTTTGGGATGATAGCCGGCGCTACGACCGGGGGAAGGTTATGACGGCGGCGGATCTCGATGCCGGCATCGACTTCGGCCGTTATCTCGATGTGGACGGCGATGGGATTGCCTATCGCACCTATCCCGGCACTCATCCAACCCGTGGCGCATTCTTTACTCGCGGCTCAACGCGCGACCGTTACGCCCGGTACACAGAGGACGGCGCTGCCTATGTCGACAACATGGAGCGGCTCTTACGCAAATTCGAAACGGCCAAGACCCTGGTGCCGCGGCCAATTCGCCGCAACGCTGAAACGCCGGCCCGGCACGGAGTTATCTACTATGGCTCCACGAGCCATGCGATGGACGAGGCCATGGAAAACCTGGCGGCTGAGGGGTATCACCTCGATATGCTGCGCATCCGCGCGTTTCCCTTCTATCACGAGGTCGACGATTTCATCGCGGCACACGATGTTAACTTTGTCGTGGAACAGAACCGCGACGGGCAGCTTCGCACCTTGCTCGTGAACGAGTGTGAACTCGATCCAGCAAAGCTGATTCCCGTTCTGCATTACGATGGCACCCCGATCAATGCACGGCAGATTGCGCAATTGATTGAAGATTACCTCGACGCTGCAAAGGTAACTCCGCTGCGTAAGGCCGGCTCATAACTGCACATCGACCTCAACTTCTAGCCGTTGACCCCGAGATACTGAAATGACCTATATCGCGAAGCCCAAATTCCATCATCCCAGCCTGCCAACCAACGCACTTGGTTTCACGCACCGGGATTACGAGGGCTCGGTTTCAACGCTCTGCGCCGGCTGCGGCCACGACTCCATAAGCGCGGCCATCGTGCAGGCCTGCTTCGAACTCGATTTGCAGCCGCATCGCCTCGCCAAGCTCTCGGGCATCGGGTGTTCTTCCAAAACGCCGACCTATTTTCTTGGCAATTCCCATGGGTTCAATAGCGTGCATGGCCGGATGCCCTCAGTGCTTACCGGAGCAAATCTCGCCAACCACGACCTAACTTATCTTGGCGTTTCCGGCGATGGCGACTCCGCATCGATCGGGATCGGGCAATTCGCGCATATGATCCGCCGTGGCGTCAACATGGTGTATATGGTCGAGAATAATGGCGTTTATGGCCTGACCAAGGGACAATTTTCCGCGACAGCCGATCTCGGCTCCAAGAACAAACGCGGCTCAACCAATAAAGATGTTCCCATCGATCTCGTAGCTGTGGCACTTGAGCTAGGCGCCACTTTCGTCGCCCGGAGCTTTTCCGGAGACAAAGGGCAACTCGTACCTCTTATAAAGGCAGCGATCGAGCATAGGGGGACGGCCTTTATCGATTGCATCTCTCCTTGCATCGCCTTCAATAATCACAGCGGGTCCACGAGGAGCTTCGATTACGTGCGGGAGCACAACGAGGCGGTTAATACGCTCGATTTCATGACGGAGCGGACTCCGATTTCGGTCGATTACGACCCAGGAACGGTGCACGCGGTTCAGTTGCACAACGATTCGACGATCAAGCTCCGTAAGCTTGCCCCCGGCTACGATCCGGAGGACCGCCTGGCTGCCATGACTTATTTGCGAAACCACACCGCAGCCGGCGAAATCGTCACTGGCCTGCTTTTTATCGATAAGGACGCCCACGACTTGCATTCCCATCATGGGATCACTCAAACGCCGCTCAATGCGCTCGGTGAGGCCGAGCTTTGCCCAGGCGAGGCAACACTCGCTGAGATCAACGCAAGTTTGCGCTAGAAAATTTGCCTCCCAGAGTACGTTTCATGGGCGGTCAGGCTTGTGTGCAGTTTGTTTCAAGCTGCCGCTGTCACATCCGTCGCGGCGAAATCGTTTCCTTTATAAAGGAGAGGTAAGCTCAAGGATTGAGCCAGAGCATAGGCCGCACAATCGCACAGATTGAGCGATGCCGCAGCCCCGTAACCCTTGCCGAAGCGGCGATAGGCGGCAACCGAAAGATCGGCTTGCGCCCGGTCGAACAGCACCACGGAGAAATCGAATTCGCCGATAAGCTCCTCAAGCTCGAGCAAGCCTCGTTCGCCGAGGCGGGCAAGCGCCACGACCTGCGTCTCGTAAAGAGAAAGCGCGGACATGTAACAGCGGCCGGCTTCTTCAATCGCAAGCAAGAAGCGCTCGCGTTCCGATTCGCGGTTAAGAATGGCGATAAGCGCCGAGGTGTCGATAACCATCAGCGTGGCAGACCGAACTCATCGTAGCCGATGATCTCGTCGGCCGGACGGGGATCTTGCACCGGAAGCGCATCGATCCGGGCGAGGATTTCCCGGATCTTATTCATGTCCACGCGCCGCTTGGGAGGCGGCACGACCCCTTCGGCCGCGGCGGTCTTTTCGATCGCTTCGCGCACTATCGTTTGCAAAGGCTTGCCGGTTGCGCGGGCAAGCTCCCAGGCCAAATCCGCTGTTTCGCGGTCGACAGGCAGGGCTATTGTCATTTTCACCTCAAGAGTGAAACCGTAGCATGGGTCGCATCACGTTTAAACAGGCTCGGAGCGATCGCCGCCTACTCCTGGTCCTTCCGCCGGCTCATGATCGCCCGCCGATTGACCAGCGATACATTCTGCTAATGCTTCAGCCACACAAGCAAAACCAGCGCAACTGCGAGGACCAGGAGGATAGGAAGCGCCCCGGCGAAGAAAGAGAAGGCATTTCCCGCCCGCAACAGAGCTTGCCCGAGTATTATGCTGCCCCACCAAATCCAGCAACTGACCGCAAAAATTAGAACCACGGTCCCGCCAATTATCACGGGGGGCCAATAAGGAGTATTGGGGCCGTCGCCATGAGAAAACAGCAGCATACCTATCGAGAAAAAGCCAACAGCCACCGTGAGCGCAAGACGCGCCAATATGTTTACGATGGCCAAATATCCGTGATCCTCTTTCGCTGGCGGTTGTCCTATTCCTAGCGCACGCAGGACCTGCCGGCAGAGATAGATACTAAGGGCCAAAAAGACGATCGCGCCAACGGCCTTCACAATCGGGGCATACCACGGTACCCGCTCGCTGGTGCTCAGCGGGAATTGCGTTATTAAAAGGGCCGCTGCCGCAATGACCACCTGTTGGAGCGCAACTAGGGCGCCCGCGACACCATTTGCGATTGGGGTTTTCGAGACTGTTCACTCCCGCTCCTTGCGCCGGCTCAGAAACGCGAGCCGCTCGAACAGCGACACATCCTGCTCGTTCTTGATGAGCGCTCCGGCGAGCGGCGGGATGAGCTTTCTCGGGTCGCGCTCTTTCAGCATCTCGGCGTCGATATCCTCGCTGAGCAGCAGCTTGATCCAATCGAGCAACTCTGAGGTGGACGGCTTTTTCTTCATGCCGGGCACGTCGCGGATGTCGTAGAAAATATTCAGCGCCTCGCGCAAAAGCCGCGGCTTCAGCCCGGGGAAATGCACATCCACGATGGATTGCATGGTCTCGCGGTCCGGGAAGCGGATGTAATGGAAGAAGCAGCGGCGCAGGAAAGCGTCGGGCAGCTCCTTCTCGTTGTTCGAGGTGATGAACACGACCGGGCGCTGCGCCGCCTTGATCACTTCGCCGGTCTCGTAGACGAAGAACTCCATGCGATCGAGCTCTTGTAACAGGTCGTTCGGGAACTCGATGTCGGCCTTGTCGATCTCGTCGATGAGCAGGATCGGCCGCGCGGGCGCCTCGAACGCCTCCCACAGCTTGCCCTTGCGGATGTAGTTGCGGATGTCCTTCACGCGCTCGTCGCCAAGCTGGCTGTCGCGCAAGCGGCTGACGGCGTCGTAATCGTAGAGGCCCTGCTGCGCCTTGGTGGTGGATTTGATGTGCCATTCGATCAGCGGGGCGCCGAGCGCTGTGGCGACCTCGCGCGCGAGCACGGTCTTGCCGGTGCCGGGCTCACCCTTGACCAGCAGCGGCCGCTCCAGCACGATGGCGGCATTGACCGCAACGCGCAGGTCGTCCGTCGCGACGTAAGTTTCCGTTCCCTCAAAGCGCATGCGTGTCCCTCAACGGCGTTACGCCCCTCACCCTGTCCCTCTCCCCATGGGAGAGGGGACGCCTTCTTAACGGCTGCGAGCGAACTCCCTCTCCCAGGGGGAGAGGGCTGGGGTGAGGGGCGTTGCCTCTATTCATCACCGGGTTTCAGATACTTATCCGCGTCGAACTTGTAGTCCGTATTGCAGAACTCGCAAGTCACCTTAATGACGTTACCGTCCGCCATGCCCTCAAGCTCTTCCGCGGAAAATTGTTCGAGCATGTTTTCCACGCGCTCGCGCGAGCAATTGCAGCGCGCGGCGAGCGGCGAGGCGGTGAACGCCCGCACCTCCTCCTCGTGGAAGAGCCGGTAGAGCAGGCGTTCCGGCGGCAGCGCCGGGTCCAAAAGCTCGTGATCCTCGACGGTAGCGGCCAACGCCAGCGCCCGGCGCCAGCCCTCGTCATCGCCCGCCATCGGGTGCGGCATGTCCTCATCGCCGCGGAATTGGCCACCCTCGGCTGTAAGCTTCTGCACCATCAGGCCGCCCGCACGCCACGCCCAACGCCCAGGGGCCGCGCCGTCCGGCCCGGTATAATGGCGCGCGACCGCAATCCGGATGAAGGTTGGGATCTGCTCCGACCGATCGAAATATTCGTGCGCCGCATCGGCGAGCGTGTGGCCGGCCAGCGCGACGATGCCCTGATACCGCTCCATTTCCGCACCCGGATCGATGGTCATGGCGAGATGGCCGTCGCCGAGCAGCGTTTTGGGCTTGGTGCCGCCATTCACGGCCCGGGCGAAATCGTCGGGGTTGTAGCTCGCATAGCCCCGCAGATGGCCCGGCGAGCTATAGTGCACGACGAGGAAGCTCACCGGCCCGTTCGACTGCGTTTGCAGAATGAATTTGCCGTCGAACTTCAGCGAGGCGCCGAGCATCGCGGTCAGCGTGACGGCCTCGCCCAAAAGCAACAGAACCGGCTCGGGATAGGAATGCTTGGTGAGAATTTCGTCCACCCCCGGCCCAAGCCGGATAAGGCGGCCGCGCGCGCCGGATGCTTCGAGCTGGAAAGGAAGAACGTAGTCGCTGTATTGGTCCGCGCCTGTGGCGCTGCTGTAATCTCCACCCATCGAAACCGTCTCAACGCCGCTTGCGCCCTTTATCGTGTTTGCGAACTCTCGCAATATGCCCTCCAGGAACCGGCTCTGCAATATGTTCCCGTTGGATGCACCCGTGGCACATTCAGATGAGCGGCAGCGTCCGCCGCGAGGTTTGCCGCACGATTTCAAATGTCAGAATGTGCGCGCTTCTGAGCGGGACGCTTGACGTTTAGGATGACGATCTCCGCTGCATCGGCTTCGATCATGTAATAGACGAGATAAGCATATTTGCGCGTGACGAGCTTTCGAACTCCCTTGGCCTTTTGGGGCCGGCCGAGCCGCGGAAAGAGGATGAGGCTCTGCAGGCTCTCGTAAATCGCAGCGCGGACATGGCGGGAAGCCGCGGGGCTCTTGGAGCGGAGATAATCCGAGATAACCTCGAGATTTTCAAGTGTGCGCGGCGTAAAGCGAAGCTTCATCCATCGAAGCGCCGGAAGGCGGCTTCGACCTCAGCATCGGTCGCGAACTGGCGGCGCTTGGCCTGGGCCAGACTTTCGAGCACGTCCGCCAAGTGCGCCGGGTCGATCTCTTCAGGCTCCCCCTCGCCGCCCGTCAGGTTAAGAATAGCGTGGGCAATTTCGTCCTGGCTCTCCGCCGGTAGCCGCCGGGCCGCTTCAAAGGCCTTTTCGAGAAGTTTTGTCATGGGACAAAGTTTAGCAAGCGCTCAGGCAAATGGGAAGATAAGGCTTTGGCAGATGCGCTGGAGTAAGCGCTTCTTGCCTCTCCACATCCAGTGGCGAAGGTACAGAGCCATCGTTGGACTGGGCCGTTTTGTTGATGCCTTCATTCCTGAGCGAAAGCCGAATGGAGCTAGAGCGGGGCCGAGGTAAAAAGGCGCTTTTGTCCAGTTCGCGATCTCGCCGCTGTCAAAGGCCAATGCCTCCGGCGAGAGCTTGGCAGCAAGCTCGGTCATGCAGCGCACCGGTTTCGCCAGAAAATGCCCGCGGACCTGAACCTTCGCGCTCCCTCAGCCGACAGATGGGTATCGAGACGAAACGCCAGGGAGATGGCACAGGCGCCGGGCTTTATCCGCCAGCGCATGGCGAGGAGTATGTCCATGAGTCAGCATCTTGTTTTGGGCGGCTGGAGCGGCCGCCGGAAAATCCCCGTCTGCATCGTTGGCGAAACACCGGATGGCTTCGCGATTGTCGCGCTTGAACGGGTCTTTCTGCCCGGCCATGGGATGCTGAAGAAGGGGCAGTTAAGCTTCGTTCCGAGGGGCGTTATCCAGATCGAGGCAGCCGGTTCTCGCGCCGATGCCGCAACGCCCTCGAACGATTGGGCCGATTAGCGAGGGAAGATAATGGGCGCAAACGTCTCCGCCAGCCGCTGACGGATCTGAAATCGGGCTATCGATGCCGGAACGTTTCAATATCGCTTCGCTGTAGCGGGTCGAAAACGGACTCGAGGAAGTGCTGTCCCCAAAATGTTCAAATCAGGAAATCCGGCCCGGGATCGCCGGTGGCTCAATGTTCACCCTAGCCGCGACGATACAGAGGTGTCAGCTGCTTCGCAAAGCAGCTTGTGGTGGCTTGGAATCGGCACCTCATTGCAGTGCCCGAAGGCCGCTCGGTGGATGGCGCTCGCCTCCGGCATCGAAGCGCCATCCGATGTGCGGTGAAGCGCGATTCGCCCGGAACGATCAACTGCGAAGCTACATGTTTATACCGGAAAATATTGCTCGATGAAGTCATTCGAGTTGGGACAAGAGTAAAAAATGCGTTTATAGTGGTAATCGCGCCGGAAAGTGGATTGTGCGGCGCCCAACTCCCCCCAAAAAAAAATCTGTCGAGGAAACACCATGGACCTACAGGACCAGCGCATGCAGTGCCTGCGTATGGCTGCCGAGCTAGGCGGCAACGTTGATGCCGTCATGACCGCAGCGCAACGCATGTTCGATTTTGTCAAAGGTGCCGATCAGGCGGCACCTGCGGACTCGCCCGCCGCCAGCAACTCACCTCAACCTATTGCGGTCGCCGAGCCGCAGGCGGAAGCCGCCACGGTACAGGCTGGCGCCATTGCAGAGGCTGCAACCGGCGAGTCCCTCGTCGCCGACCCCATTGCAGCATGCGGAACAGCCCTGGTAATGCCGGAGAGTGGAAACTTGGCCGAAGCCGTGCCAAGCCCCGAGGCGG
>JBKQIH010000259.1:0-10409 GCA_052148445.1 Rhodomicrobium sp. | reverse complement strand
AAAAACCCAGAACAGCTGTGGTCCCTGCGGCCCGGCTGCATGGACTTGGCCCGCTCAATCGATTGGAACCGCTTCCACGACGGTATCTGCAAGGTGTGCGATGGCGGACCGCAATCGCGGGGGCAGGCCGTTGCTGCCGCCGGGGCCCGTTCGCAGGAACTCCTAAGGTGAGCCGCGCACGCGCCCCAATAAGCCGCTGGACTAACGTTCTGGCCGGCAGAGGCGCCTTCCACTGTGACCATGAGCGATAAGTGAACCGCGACTGGCAGAAAGCTTGACCCCGATGGATTTCAGCCGCATCGACACCGCTATTGGCCTTCTGACGTTGCTGCCCATTTGCGCCATGTTCGTGATTTCAGCGTTGCGCTCTCCGCTGGGCGCCCTCTCGCTACCAAGCATGGCCATGATTACGAGCCTTATCTACTTTTACCTCATGCCCGTAGTCGTTCTTGCAAGAGGCGACGAAGGCTTCTTCGGGATGTATATCAGCGATCTCACCTGGGTTCACACAGCGGTACTGCTTTATGCCTTGGGCGCTATCGCAGCTTTCGCCTGGCGCTGGCGTGTCCTCGTTGCCAACCCCGCGTTCTCCTACCCGTGGGATAAGAAGCTAAACCTGCACGTTTTCATGGCGTTGTGGGCGATAGCCGTAGCGGGCGTGCTCATCCAATATGCCCAGGGCAAGCTGAACGTCACCGGTGTAGCAGATTATCAGCTCTCCGAAGACTTCGCGCAGATGGCTTTTATGACGCAGTCGGTCAATATCCTGATCCCGCTCACACTCGTTCTGCTTGCCCGCGAACGGTTCAGCCCGCGGTCTCTCTTGGTTCTTGCCATTGTCCTCTTCGTGTTTCTCCAAGCCGGATTCCGTTTCCGGATCTTGATCATGCTGGCATCGGTGATTTCTGCCTACACGCTGCAACGCGGGATCAAGGTTGGAATTCTGGGTGGTTTTTTGGGTATGTCGGTGGGACTGCCGCTCCTCATATTGCTCGGCACGATCCGGCGCTATGGGCAGGGCATCGACCTGTCGGGCTTCCAGATGGAGCGTCTCGACTCCACGTCCTCCAACTTCGGCGGCGAGTTCGGCTGCGTCTATTCCTTCGACTATATAGCCGCCCATCCCCTGCCGCCACTTTCCCCGTTCGAGCCCTGGATCATCGGCATAACCCGTCTTGTTCCAAGCTTTTTGTGGCCGGACAAGCCTTCGGCCCAGTATGTAAAGTACTACATCTCCGGCGCCACGGAGGCTGGCGCCGAGCAGGCCGGCATCGCAGTTCCGCAGCACGCGGAGATCCTGGTGCAGATGGGCTGGTGGGGTCTCGTACCGCTTGCATTTTTGTATTTTTCGATCGCGGGCTGGCTTGTCAAGCGTGTCGCCTATACGGGGCGGGAAGTTCGGCTGGCGGGCTGTGCGATCATCCCCACCTATTTCGGCTATTACATGCAGACGCGCGGATATTTTTTCCAAATTTTTGCCGATGCTCTTTTTATGCTGGGGCCCCTTTTCCTGCTGAATATAGGCATGCGGCGCGGCAGCCAGAGGCCGCCCGGCGTGCAACGGTGAAGCTATGACAAACGATAGACGTACCCGCATGCGCGCCTGGCCGGTTTGTGCCCCTGGCATCGCGCCGCAAAGCCGCGGATTGGCTGGACCGGTTTCGCAGCCAATCACGAGCGCCTCGGCGAACCGGGGCCGCCCTTTCGCGGAGGGAGCCGCAGAGCCGGATATCTCATCATGAAAGTGCTCGTCGATTGCGTGCCCATCCTCGTCGGCGGCGGCGTTCAAGTTGCCATCGGAGTGCTTTCTGGCTTGTCGCGCCAATCTGCCGTGAGCTGGAACGCGGTCGTGCCGAACGCTATGCGGGCAGCGCTTCCGGACGCCCTCGCCGCAGATCCGCGGGTCATTTATGTTGAGCGCAGGTCGCAAGCCGACCGCATTTGGCTGACCCGGCGCTTGCGGCGGATCGAGCGGGAGCTAGCCCCGAGCGTTGTCTTTACGGTGTTCGGCCCGCCGTTCTTCCGCTCGCGCGCGCCTCAGCTCGCCGGTTTCGCGCTGCCGCACCTCATCTATGAGCGCGATGCGCTGATGCCGGTGGAGACGATGAAGGATCGTCTCGGCGACTGGCTGCGCGCCAAGCTTTTCCGGCGCGCCGATCATTTGGTGGTGGAGACGGAGACCGCGCGCGCCCGTCTCGCAAGCCGTCTCGATATCCCTCTCGCACGCATCTCGGTCATCCCCAACAGTTTCAACCCGCTCCTTGAACGCAACGCCGAAATGGAGGCGCCGCCGGCCGGGCCTTTCGCGGTGCTCATTCCGTCGGCCTATTACTGGCACAAAAACCTGGAGATCGTGCCCGAGGTGGCTGCCAAGATGCGCAGCTTCGAGCCAGCGCTCGACTTCGTCTTCCGCTTCACCCTCGATCCTGGCAGCCGCGAATGGGCCGCAATATTCGCGAAGGCGCGGGAACTTGGTGTGGACCGCTACATCTCGACCCTCGGTGTGCTCAAGATCACCGAGCTTAGCCAAGCCTATGCCGGCGCATCCGCTGTATACCTGCCGACACTGCGCGAGGTCTCCTCTGCTGTCTACCCAGAGAGTTTCTTCTTCCGGCGTCCGCTCGTGACAACGGACATGGATTTTTCGCGCGAGCTTTGCGGGAGCGCGGCGTCGTTCGTCAGTCCACGCGATGCCGTAGCCGCCGGGAAACATCTGATTCAGCTTGCACGCTCTGCCGAGTTGAGAGAACAGTTGGTTCGCGCGGGCGAGCGGCAGCTAGCGGACGGTTACCCAACGCCGGCTGCCAAACTACAAATGCAGTTGGAGCTTTTGGCTCAGGTGGCAGCAAATCGGGGCTCGGATCAGGGAGGCGCTCGTGCCGGACAACAGGACTGAACTGCCGCAGCCGCAATTGGCAGCGGGCTCCAGCCGCGCGGCGGGTCCGAAGACGCTCGTTCAATATATCGACCGCGCCCTTTATCCTGGTATTGTCTCGAATTGGGACGACGATCTCCTCCGGTCGCAGATCCTGGCACTTCTGCGTCCGGAATTCGTCATCCTCGATCTTGGCGCAGGCGCCGGCATTCTTCCGCAGATGAATTTCCGCGGGCTCGCTAGCCGCGTATGCGGGGTCGACCTCGATCCGCGCGTCACCTCGAACCCGATGCTCGACGAAGGGAAGGTCGCGAATGCAGGCGGCATTCCTTACGCCGGCGCGATGTTCGATCTCGTCTTCGCGGACAACGTGCTCGAACACTTGGAAGATCCGCTTACGGTCTTCTGCGAGATTGCCCGCGTACTGAAGCCTGGAGGGCGCTTTGTTTTCAAGACGCCAAACAAGTGGCATTACGTTCCCACCATTGCCCGCATCACCCCGCATCGCTTTCACCAGGCTTTCAACCGTCTGCGCGGCCGGGCGGAGGCGGACACCTTTCCAACGGTTTACCGCGCGAATACGCGCCCGAATGTCAGCGCGCTCGCGCGGGCAGCCGGCCTGAAGGTGGAGCGCTTAGAGGTCTTCGAAAGCCGGCCCGAATATCTGCGCCTGACTGCCGCGACCTATCTTGCCGGCGCCCTTTACGAGCGGGCCGTCAATTCCACAAAGGCACTCGAAGGCTTCAGGGTTGCCCTCACCGGCACCCTGGCAAAGCCGGCGCAGCTCAATACTCAGCCTTAGCGCCTAAGAGAGGCATTGGAACTCGATTATTGTCATAAGAGGCTGTGCGAAAACTATTTTCCGGCTAGGGAAGCGACGATGCAAGAGAGCCTGCAAGAACAGCGGAAACCGGCGCGATGCCCTGACGCAGCCGTGAGCTTCCACGATGGCGTCGCGGAAGCTTGGGATGCCAAATATAACAGCGGCCGCTTTCTTAAGCGGGCGCAGTTTTTCGAAGCGCTGATCATGCCGGAAATTCGGGCGCCGGGACGGTGGCTCGATGCCGGTTGCGGCAGCGGCTATTTCAGCAGGCTGCTCGCAGCGGGCGGCCTGACGGTAACCGGAGCCGACGCCTCGCTACCCATGGTGGAGGCGGCGCGGCAACTTGCCGCCACCGCGGGCCTTTCGCATACGCTCCAATTCGAGGCCGTGCAGACGGTCGAACGGCTACCCTACGCGGACGCAAGCTTCGATGGCTGTGTCTGCTTGAGTGTGATCGAGTATCTGGAAAAGCCCGAAGCTTGCCTTGCAGAGCTTGCGCGCGTGATTGCTCCCGGCGGCATGCTCGTGCTCTCAGTGCCTCACCGCTGGGCTCCGGTCCGGGTGGTTCAGCCCCTCGTATTCTCGACATTGAGAACGCTCGCACCTGGGAGGTGGGAGTATTCCGTCTTGTCGCTCAACGCCGTGACGAAGAGCGAGCTCGCACGCATCCTGGCCAAACGCGGCTTCGCGTTGCAACGGACGCTGGATTTTTATCATACCGTCCCGGAGGCTCTTCAGCGGCTAATTCCGCCCAGTCTCATATTCGCGATCGCCGTCAGGCAGAAAATCCCGTCTTCTGCGGGGCATTGAACGGTGAACAAGGCCGTGCCGAAGACCGTGCAAGCCGTGACACGCCGCCTGATTTCGCTAAAACAGGCCGCCTTAGGTCCAACGCGCACGGGCGCGATTCTCCGCACCGTTCTGTCCTTGCTGCTCACACGCGGCGTCTCGATTATTGCTTCGGTCCTCACCGTGCCCCTAGTGCTCCACTATACCGGTCAGGAGCGCTATGGCGTGTGGATGGCGGCGATCGCGATCACCATGCTGTTTGCCGTCGCAGATGGCGGGGTATGCAACGGACTTATTGCCCTTGTCGCTAAAGCCCATGGCGCCGGCGACCGCGTTCGCATGCGCGCGCTGATCTCTTCGGCATTCGCTGTGACGGCCGGCTTCGTGCTCGTTTTCATTTTAGCGGCCATTACCGGTGTAAGCCTCACCGATTGGACTTCGGTTTTCAATCTCTCCAGCCCTGCGCTCGGCCGGGAAGCCGGTAGCGTGGTCGCGGTCATCTGCCTTTGTATGGCGGCATCTTTTCCCGCAACTGTGTTTCGCGAGGCCCGCCTTGGGCTACTGCAAGGCGCCCGGGTGAACCTTTGGGACTTTGCCGGGCTCGTGGTTGGGTTCCTCGGCCTCGTTGCCGCCATCCGTTTCGACCTCGGCCTCGTCGCAATTGCTGGAATTTGGGCTGGGGCGCCCGCTCTTGCGCGAATCGTAGGCGCGGCCTCGTTCCTAGCCGGCTCCGGCCGGGACCTCGTCCCTTCTTGGCGCTACGTTGAACTCGATGCCAGCCGCAGCCTTCTCACATCGGGAGGCGTTTACGTTCTTTACTCGCTTACCCAAATGCTGGCCATTCAGTCCGCCCCAATCTTGATCGCGCGTTTTCTGGGCGCCGCCGAAGTGGCGGATTTCACTGTCGTTCAGAAACTGTTTTTGCAGCCGCAAACCCTTGTCGCGATCGGGCTGATCGCGCAATGGCCTGCCTATGGAGAAGCGTCCGGCCGTGGCGATCTGCCGTGGATCAAGCGGCATCTCACGCAATCGCTCGCGATTTACGCGGTTTTTGCCATTGGAACCTGCGGACTAGCCGGTCTTTTCTGCAATCCTATTTTGCACCTCTGGGTCGGCGGTGCGATCGTCGCGCCACCCTTGCTTGTCTGGACCATGGCCATGTATGGCGCGGTGTCGGCACTCGCGAACGTCTTCGCCTTTTTCTACCTTTCGACCGGAATGCACAGGCGCCTCATCGTCGCGCAGTCGCTCATGGTCGCGATCACCCTGCCGCTGTCGATCCTTTTAATTCCGCGCATCGGCTCCGCCGGCTCGGTTATCGCATCGTCCGCCGGCTTTATCTTCGCCTTCGTCTTGCCAGGGCTTGCTTTCAAAGGCCGTCTGCTCGCCGATCTAACGCGCTTGCATCGTGGTTCCAACGCCTCCGCTGTGTGCGAACCAGCCTGATCCGCCGTCCCGCAAAAGCAGCGAAACCGCCAAACAAAACTACCGAGGACTAAAATGAGATCGATTAAGCATTGGACTCCCCGTTACGTTTGCTCCCGTGCCCGCGAAATGATGGACCACCTCGTCAACCCGGACCATCCTTGGCTCACGCGCCAGAGTATACCACTGCTGTCGGAGCTTATTCGCCCCTCCGATTTTGTCCTAGAGTTTGGATCGGGCCGCAGTACGCGCTGGTTCGCAAAACGCGCTTGCAAGGTCAAAAGCGTCGAGCACGATGAGGGCTGGTACAACAAGGGGCTCAAACTGCTGGAGGCGGAAGGCATCCACAATGCCGAGATTGTCCTTCACCCCCTCGACGTTCCCGAAGATGAGGGCGCAAATGCCGCTTACGTTCGCGTGCTCGAACAGCTCGATGACGGCAGTGTCGACATTTGCCTTGTCGACGGCATGTATCGCGGTGCGTGCGCGCTCGGGGCTGTGCCTAAACTCCGTAGTGGAGGCATCCTGATTTTAGACAATGCGGGCTGGTATATTCCCAGCAAATCGCGCACCCCCGGAGCTCTACCTTTAGGAGGCGGCGCCAGAGACGCCTATTGTAATAAACTCATCGAGCTGTCGTCAGCGTGGCGGCGCATCTGGACCACCTCTGGCGTCACCGATACCCTTCTGATGTTCAAAAGCTAAACCGGCCGGAATTCCAGAGTGCTTCCGGAAAATTGTGAAGCGGTTTTCCGATAAGAAGCACGGAAAAACAAAAACTTAGAGCCCGCTTTTGATTCCATCAAAAGCGGGCTCTAGCCGCCTCGTGTGACCGGAACCTGCATTTGCGCCTATTGGAAATTCGGGCTAGCGCCTATCATTCCGGTTAGGAGCATGCCAGTCTCATAACGATAGACCGGGGCGGTACAGGCGGTAACGGCGAGATGAAACAGCGGACTTTCCTCCTCACCCTGGCAGCAACTCTGGTCCTCGCGGCCGTGCTGTTCTTCTGGCGCAACACTCCTTATGGCGAAGCGCAGATGCACAAGGGCGCGGGAGTTCTCGTTTCAATCCTGGAATCCCGCTTCGGCAGGCCGCGGATCGAAGACTGGACCGCGATCCAGGGCCTCGTTGTGCTTGGCGGCCAGCCCTCACGGTTCACAGAGGCCTTCCGGCTTGCTGAGGCGCATCCGAATCTGCGCCTCGTCATTAGCGGCCCGAGCACCTACGAAATGGGTCTCATCGCCAAGGCCGGACCGGAACTAGCCAAACGCATGCTAATCGAACGGAAATCCTTGGCTAAGTACAAAAGCACCTACGGCAACGCGGTCTATTCCTTGGAGCTGATCCGGCCGGCGGCAAACGAGCGCTGGCTGCTTGTGACATCGGCCTCGCATATGCCGCGGGCTATGGGCACCTTCCGGAAGGCCGGATTTCCGATCGAGTCTTGGCCGGTGCAGGACAACAACGGCGATCCCGGCACCTTGCTCTACGTCGCCCGCCATGAATGGCTTGGACTTATCGCCTATCGTATTCTCGGCCGCACCGATAGTCTGCTCCCAGGTGGCGGACCCGGCTGACGCGCCATTCGCTGGCGATCCATTGGTTCTACGGAGTTTTTGTCTAAAATCCGGTGGCAATTTGGTCCTTCGCCCAGCCCCTCCCCGCAACTCAACTTGTCCGCAGGTGTATGCTGATGAGCGGAGGAGCAGGGCGCGCAAGGGATGACAACCGGATCGGTTATAAGGAGTGCCCCCCCTATGTCCATTTCTCCGCGCAGCCCCATGTTTGCAATCCTCCTCTTGCTACTCGCGGCGGCGGCAAGGGGCAGCGCGGGATGGGACACGGCAATGTCCGCCTCCACTACACCTAGCGCACAAGGCAATGCAGCGCCGGGCCTAACCGCCGTTCAGGTCCCGGACGGCATCCTTTTGCGCGTGCAAAACGCCGGCGCAAGCATCCCTTCTGTCTCCATACTGCGCTGGGCAGACGGGGAAGCGCCCCGCGCTATCGCTGCGACCGAGGGCAAGCGCGAGGTCTTGGACCCCACGGCGGAGTACAACCGGATTTATTACTACCGGCTCGAAGGGGCCAGCGGCGGAGCTATCGGGGTCCGTTTCGACACGCATCGCGAGTTCCACTGCTCCGGCCTTCCAGCCGTTCCCGATGCTTTGCTTGGCGTGGACCGGACGGAGACTTTCGTCACGCCGCGCGGCCAGCGCGTGTCGTTCACTATCGGCGCTCCCAAGCGGGCAATCCAGGCGTTCAAGGTCCTGCCGCCTTGCGCCGGGAAAAAAGCATGCAGCGATCTTCGAAACATAATGAACGCAATCGGCATGGCCAAAAGAGCGGGTGGCGGGCGCGTTCAGCTCCAAGCGGGCGAGTACGCGCTGCATCCGGACAGCCCGTATACGCAGCTAGCCATCGAGGGCGCCAGCGATTTGATACTCGCCGGTGCCGGTCACCGCGACGGCATCCCGCTGACGCATTTGGTTTTCGATGCCAGTACCGGGGGCAAGAATGACCCGGCCTCGATGACGGCCTTGGGAATTGGCGGGGGGAGCCGCCGAGTCATCGTAAGGGACATAAGCCTCGACTGGTCGAAGCCGCAAGCGATTCCGGGCACGGTCGTCAACAGCGGCCAGGACCAGCACTTCGTCGTGGAAGATGGCCCTTATTATGTGCCCGATCCCAAAAATCCGCCTTCGATCATCATCCTCAATAGCTACGACTTCAAAAGTAGAACCTATATTCAGGCACCCTGGTCGCGCCGGGGCTACTCCAAGGCCAATATCCAGTTTAACCCGAGCTTTCCCGATGGCGGATACTTCTTTGTCATCAAGGGTCAAAGCATACCCGATGGCAGCACCGCGATTGGGATCACCGCAACGGGCACCGCGATTCGAGTATTGGGCGATGCGAGCGATGTCTCGTTCGAGGGTGTACATATCTATGGAGGCGGCGGTGGCGGCTTCATTTTCGGCCCGAACGGCCGCGGTTTCCGTATCAGCAACAGCAAAATTACCCGCAAGCCGGACCAGTTGCTGAAACCTGGCGAGCGTCCGCGGCTGATCTCGCTGCGGGGCGACTCCGATGCCCGCAATACTCAAGGCGAAATCCTGATAGAGAGCAGCGAATTCGCATACACCGATGACGACGGCTTCAACATCGTCGGTTCGATGGTTCAGGGTGCCGAAGGAACCAGCGTTCTGAGTGCTTCCGATATTCAGTTCGTCTTCAAGGGATACAACCCATTCGCCCACAAGTGGTCGGCGGGAGATACGCTTTTGCTGTTCGATCCCGATACGCTGAAGCCGCTTTCGGCTGCCCCGCTGCGGGTCGCCTCGCGCGAAGACAATTTCAACGCTCAGACAGTGGTTCATACCTTTCGCTTCAAACTGGATTCGCCGCTTCCAGGGCTGCTCGCCTACCAGGACCGTCCCGCTGAGAAACTGCCTTATTTCGCCGACCCCCGATACGCGAGCGCGCCTTACGTCCTCCGCAACAATTGCCTCAGAGATAGTGCGGGCGGACGCTTTATTGTGCAATCGGGACCGGGCCTCATCGAGGACAATGTCGTGGCCAACACAGGCAGTTCGGGGATTCAACTGTCGGCCAGCCCTAACAACTGGAGCGAGGGGCCGGGCGCCTCCAATGTCGTTGTGCGCAACAACAAGGTAATCGGTACGGGCTACTGGCTTACCGACTACGACGCGAAAGGCAACTTAACCGGGCTCGCCACCGGCTGGCTCGCCGGTGCCGGCATTAGCGTGGATGCCGCATCCAGCACTGGATTCCAGGCTAAAGGCGTCCCTAACGGCTGGCTGCAAATCAGCGGCAACTTCATAGCCAACACCCCTGGGCTTGGGCTTTTGGTCTCTGCCGCCAACAACGTGACGGTAAGCGATAATGTGATCGTCAACGCCAACGCGATCCCCTTTGTGAAGAACTACGATGCCGATTATTGCGGCCCGAAATCGCAGGGCTTTCAGAAATACGGCGCTAATCAGCCATGGTGCTTTGCCCGGACAGCGGCTCGCGGCGCGATCATGGTCACCCATTCGGAGGCGGTTCAGATCTTCAATAATCTCACGCTTGGAACGAGCGCCGGCGTTTTCCTCAACCGCAACGACTGACAGCCCTTATCCGTGTTTTCCGTTGACGAAAAAGTCGAGTTCCCAGCGCCAAGCCGATTCGATAATCGGTTCCAATCCCGGCATCTTGGGGCGCCAGCCAAAGGTGGACTGAAATGCGGAGGAATCGGCCACAAGCACAGGCGGATCGCCGGGACGGCGGCCGCCCTCTATCTCCCGCACGGGCCTGCCGGTAACGCGCCGCGCGGCGTCGAGAACTTCGGCAACGCTGAATCCCGAAGAGGTGCCAAGATTGAAATAGCCGCCCTTTTCGCCCTGGCGTAGCGCACGCAGAGCAATCAAATGCGCCTCGCAAAGATCCTCCACGTGAATGTAATCGCGAATGCACGTCCCATCGGGCGTT
>JBKQIH010000258.1:0-3376 GCA_052148445.1 Rhodomicrobium sp. | reverse complement strand
TGCGCATCTATTTCGGGCCAGCCAAGACGCTGATCCGGCGCCAGCGCGAGGACGACCCGGACAATCCGCTTCTCACGGGGACAGGAAGCGGTCTGAACAATAACGGCTCGTCGCCGCCGCAGACGTGCCCCGCAGGATTTATCGGAACTCCCCCGAACTGTATTCCGGAGTTAGGTTAAGGGCTTATCTAGAGTTAGAACCCAATCTGCCCGGTTATCGGATTCTATCTTTTCGATTTGGCGGCGGCGGCAACTTCGCCAAGTGCCCGACCAATTTATCCGCGTCATATCAGGTTTATCCCTAATAGCTGAAATTGGACCGCAGCCGGAGAACGTCCGCTATGTGTTGCGGATTCAACTGGTCAGCGCAACACTGCTCGTAGTCTATCGGCAGGGCATTCATAGGCCAATGTCTCCCTGGGACGTTGGTTCAAGCGCAATGCGATCTTGTTGAGATACGCTTGAGAGTAGACCGATAGATCTTTCCCTTTGGGGAAGTACTGGCGCAGCAAGCCGTTGGTGTTCTCGTTGCTGCCGCGCTGCCAGGGGCTACGGGGATCGCAGAAGTAGACCTTCACGCCGGTGGCGACGGTGAAGGCCTTGTGCTCGGCCATCTCCTTGCCGCGGTCCCAGGTCAGCGAGCGGCGCAGTTCTGCGGGAAGCTTGCGCACATGCTTGGCGAGCGCGCCAACCACGCTGACCGTGTCCTTGCTCGGGACCTTGATCAGCATCGCAAAGCGGGTCTGGCGTTCCACCAGTGTCGCGATGTGGGTGTTGTTGCCCCCGGAGAGCAAATCGCCTTCCCAGTGCCCCGGCACGGCGCGGTCCTCGGCCTCGGCCGGGCGCTCGCGAATCGAGACCGCATCCGCGATCTGCCCCAGCCCGTTCTTCGCCGTGCCGCCCTTGGCCTGGCGCATCTGCCGCGCCGTGCGCAGGTGCGCCATCAGCTCCCTCTTCAGCACGCCCCGCGCCTGAACAAAAAGACTGCGATAGATCGTTTCGTGAGATACCTGCATGTCTTGGTCGGGGGCAAACTCCCGCTTCAGCCATCCCGAGATCTGCTTTGGCGACCACTGGAGCGCAAGCTTCTGGGCGACGCGCCATCGTAGCTCTGGATGGCTCGCCAGGCGACACGGCTTCGGACGTAACCCCCGCGACCAGGCGCGCCCATCGGCCTCGCTCGCGCGATAGCCACCCCACCCTCCATTGCGCCTTACCTCCCGACTGACCGTGGAAGGCGTGCGCCCCAGGCCGGCCGCGATTCGACGCATCGAGCGACCGGCGGCAATCCCGCGCGAGATCTCCTCACGCTCCTCAAGCCGCAACGCTACCGCAGCTCTCCGCCGCGCCGCCGGGGCTATCCCTCCATTGAGCACCAGAACCCTATAAACGCCGCTCTTGTTCCTACGCTCCAGCGCTCGGGCAATATCGGCTACGCACTGGCCGCCCCTCCATCGCTCCCATAGCTCGGCCCTCTGCCGGGCGGTGAACCTCGGTCGCATCCCATCCATACGCATCCCTCCTCATCCGAGATGATTAGAAGGTGTTGCGTCGATCGGTTGAATCCGCCGTCAAAGGTGGACATAACGGCATGATACTGGAATGTCCGGTTTACCCCCGAAAGCGGACATGGCTCGACGCGAGCGGTAGATCCGCCTAACCGCGGAAGGGCGGTTCGTTTTTGGGCTATTAATGAACCGAGGGAAAAGCCGCCGGGTTAAGCCGCTACTCGCCCAGGAGGCTCTTTTGCAGTTCAGCCGATAAATTCTGGAGATTGGCCAGCGCGGCCAGAAGCGCGGCCAGATCGGAATTCGGCGCCTTGTTCTGCGGCGGAGAAATCGTTTTTACCAGCATTTGGATGTCGCCGCATTTGGCATGGATCGCCTTCGCGGCATCCATGATGGGATTTTTTGCGCCGCTCTTGGCCTGGGTCGCGAAACCAAGATTCAGCATTTCCGCCAACAGCCGGGCCCGCTCCTCGGCGGCATCGCCCGCGCCGCATGGAATCGGGTCGCCTTCGCCGTCGTCGACGCACCATTGACGGTCATCTCCGGAAATATGGATATGAATCTCGCGGGCGCTCCAGGGATGCAGAGCCATTTAAATTTCCTTCTCTCATTCGGTTCGGTTCGCAGGCACGCGGATTACATACGGGCCGTGTCCCGATTTCAGGGTGTGGCAGGCTTTCGTAAGGATGGCATCTTCGCTTCGCCCTCATACCAGATCGAGATAAGGTAATCTTCCTCGGTTTCATCGGCATTGGACGCCCGGCTTGCCGCCATCGTCGTTTGAACATACTTCACGGCGTTCTCGGGAAGCCTGGCGAGGAAGGCATTGACGGTCTCCTGCAGTTTGTAGGAATTGACGCCCCAACTGCCGTGAAATATTTCGACTTTCATGTTCTCTCTCCTCGATTGTCGCGGCGCATGGGTCAGGGCAAGCCCGGAATCCCGGCCATGCCGCTCACCGCCTGATTGAGGACGGACAGCACGCCGAAAAACCGCCAAATCAGGAAAACGAAAGGCAGGCTGACGAGGACTATGCCGAACAGCTTAACGGTCCAGACATAGGCGGCCGAGCGGAAGAAAGTCTCGCCTCTCAGCGGATCGATCAGGTCGCGGATTTCCGCCTGCAAGCCGGGATCGTCGGGCGAACGCGCCGGACGCTCGCGCTCCCAGAAAGCCGGCGCCTGCTGGGAAGAGCGCGGCCGTTTAAGGGGGAGATAGGCTGGATGCATGCGGGCCTCCTCAAGCCACGGCCGTGAACGGGCGGCAATCGGCGGGAGCGAAATTTCCCCCGCGCCGCAGGATCGCGGTGACGTCCCCGGCGGGCAATGCCCGGCTGAAGAAGAAACCCTGCGCGTCGCAACAGCCGAGCTCGCACAGGAAGGCGGCCTGCGCCGCGGTCTCGACGCCCTCGGCGATCAGGCCGATGCGCAGCTCATGCGCCATTTCGACGATCGCGCGCACCACGGCGCGGTCCGCCTCGTTCTCCAGCATGCCGGAGACGAACTCGCCCGCGATCTTGATGCGCGAGGGGCGGAACCGCTTCATGTAGGCGAGCGAGGAATATCCCTTGCCGAAATCGTCGATGCTGATGCCGACGCCGCGCTCCTTGAGCCGCTCCAATATGTCATCCGAGCGTTCGGACACGTCCATCATGGCGTATTCGGTTATTTCGAGCTCGATCCGGTCCGGGGCCACGCCGTATTTATCGATGACCGCGAGAATCTTGCGCTGGATCCCCGCAACCTTGAACTCCGCCGCCGAGAGGTTGACGGAAAGCACCGGCGGCGCGATGCCGGCGTCAAGCCACTCCTTCATCTGCCGGCAGGCTTCGTTCAGCACCCACCGGCCGAGCGGCGCGATCAGCCCGGT
>JBKQIH010000257.1:0-25906 GCA_052148445.1 Rhodomicrobium sp. | reverse complement strand
ATCAGGGCTATTCGTACCTGTTACGCGGCAATTTGACCGCCGCCCGGGCCAAATTCCTCAAGGCGCGCGAGCGCGATCCGGATAATCCGACCTTCACCAATAACCTTAAGCTCCTGGACGGCGGCGCAAAATATATGAAGGGAAATACGCTATAAAGACCGGACGCAAGCGATTTAATGCTGAACGCCCGCAAACAGATCCATGATTTTCAGCGCCGCCGGGCCGCCAATAATCAGGAACATCGACGGCATGATGAACAGCATAACTGGGATCGTAAGCATCGCGGGCAGGCGGTTCGCCCGCTCCTCCATGCCGATGAGCTGCTGGGTTCTCATTTCGCTTGCGGCCGACCGGAGCGACTGAGCGAGCGGCGTGCCGAATCTTAGGCTCTGCGACAAGGTACCGATGACGGACCGCACTGCCGGTAAGTTTACGCGCTCCGCCATGTTCGCAAGCGCCTGATCGCGGTTCGGTGAAATGCTAATATCCGCCCATGTAAGGGCGAGTTCGTCCGAAAGAGCGGGCCTCGATATTTTGGTTTCCGCCGAAACGCGTTGAAGCGCGTTCTCTAGCGAGAGCCCCGCACCGACACAGACTGCAAGCAGTTCAAGCGCGTCGGGAAGGCCGGAGCCGACCGATTTTCGATGCTGCTTGAGTTGAATCCTGATCACAGAAACGTGCAAGAGCCAAACCGTGATGGCCGCCGCCGCTCCCAGCACGGCGGGCAACATGGGAGAGCTTTGAGGGCTGGCAAGGTACGCGATCACGCCGGACCCGGCCGCGGAGAAAAACCGGGTGCCCGCAAACAGCGCAAGCGAAAGGGACGCCGGCACAGACAGCTTCGCAAAGCTGCGAACGATCTGCCACCGCTCTTCGTTCGTAAGTCCATGCGCATACCATCCGGCCGAGGTTTCCTGCCAGCCTGGCGCGTATTTTGGCGCTTTGACCGCTGTCATGAGCGCTCCGTCCCGCATGAGGGCGAGACGCCGGGCCGGCAGGGCGCTATTCATGCGGACGCCCCAAAAGAACAGCATCGCTCCGCCCCCCATAAGGGCGAGCAAGCTCATCAGCGGCATGAAATCGTGCGCGGTGCCATGAATGCCGAACCATTCGAACGTCATCATTGCCGTCAACTTTCTTTACAGTCATTCACGCCCGACGCTTCCGATCATCTGACGCATGGTGAGAAAAGCGAGCAAGAGCCCGCCGCCAGCCATTGCGAGGATGAAGTGACCGCGGCGATCCTGGATCAGAGGAGTCAAATAGTCCGGCTCGATCACGAGCAGCGCCCCGACAACCACGATGGGCAAAGCCCCAAGCACATACGCCGAAAAGCGTATCTCGGCGCTGACCGCCTTCGCCTTGAGGCGCCCGGCTTGACGCTTCCGCATGATCTGAGACAGGTCTTCCAGGGTCGCTATCAAATTGCCGCCGGTCGAGTACTGCATGATCGCCGCCACCGCAAAAAAGCGAAAATCCGGAAGCGCAATTTGCCGGCTCGCGGAGTCGAGGGCCTCAGCCAGCGGAACGCCGATCTTGAGCTGATCGCCGATCATTGTGAACGCGGTGTTGACAGGGGGCGGGGCCTCGTTGCCCACGATTTGGATCGCATAAGTCATCGGCATGCCGCCGCGAAGCATGCGCGTCACCATATCGACCGCATCCGGAAACAGGGCCGTGAAGTCGCGATTGGCGCGGTCCTGCTGGCGGAGGAGAATGGTGCGCGGGCCAATCGCCAAACCGGCGGCAGTAGCAAGCGCAACGGCCCAGATGGGCAGATCGAAACCGCGCGCAGTCACAAGCCATGCCGCCGCGGCCGAAACCAAGGCGATAAGCGCAAGTTGCGGCGGGCCCGCACGCATTCCCCAGGAGTAGCCGGCGCCGAACGTCAGAAGGGTCTTCAGCAGCTCGCCCAGTTTCCCGGACAGCCCGGTGTCCGGCTGTGAAACCTGGGCGCCCGCCTGCGGCTTTACCGGCGCGGCGACTAGCTTGACGCGCCGCTCCATTTCGCGCCTTTTCTTCCGGACCGCAACGAGCATGACCAAAAGAGCGAGCGCAGTAAAAAGAAAGAGTAGCCCGGCAGCAAGAGCAGGAAACGGCATCGTTTTTTCCTCCGTTCACTTTCCAACGCCAAGGGCTTCGAGAAACGGGGACGCTAGTCCGAAATACTCAAGCCGCGGAAGAAAGCGCGGCCGTATGGGATTCGCCTCGAATCGGCCCTGGAGGGTGCCATCGGAATTCTCTCCTCCATACTCGAACTTGAATAGCGTATTGAGGGAGAACGTATCGTCCAGAAAACCGACCACCTCCACCATCTCAGTGACCCGGCGGACGCCGTCGCGCATGCGTTCGGTCTGCACAATAAGGTCGACCGCGCTCGCGATTTGGCTGCGGATGGTTCGAGCTGGCATATTTCCATTGCCCATCAGGACCATATTCTCAATGCGGGCAAGGGCATCGCGGGCCGTGTTGGCGTGGATCGTGGACATCGAGCCATCATGGCCGGTGTTCATGGCCTGCAACATATCGAAGGCCTCCTCGCCCCGGACCTCGCCGACGATGATCCGGTCCGGCCTCATCCGGAGCGCATTCCGCAATAGCGCGCGCTGATCCACCTGACCGCGGCCTTCGATATTCGGCGGCCGGGTTTCGAGGGCAATGACGTGGGTTTGCTGAAGTTTAAGCTCGGCGGCGTCTTCAATCGTGACGATCCGTTCGCCGGGATCGATCATGCGCGAAAGAGCGTTCAGTAAGGTTGTCTTGCCGGAGCCGGTACCGCCCGAGACGATGATGTTCAAGCGGCAGTGCGCGGCGATTTCAAGTGCGCGCGCCATCTGCGGCGAGACACTCCCGATGGTGACGAAATGAGAGAAATCCAGAACTGTCTTCGAGAACTTGCGGATCGATAGGCACGGTCCTTTGAGGCTTAGCGGGGGAATGACGACGTTCACCCGGCTGCCGTCGGGCAAACGCGCGTCGAGCATGGGGCTCGATTCGTCGATGCTGCGCCCGGCCGACGAGGCGATGCGCTGTGCAACGTGCATAACGTGGCCGTTATTGCGGAATTTGAGCGCGGTGAGCTCGATTTTGCCGCGCCGCTCCACATAGATCATGTCCGGACCGTTGACGAGGATATCGGAGACTGTGCTGTCGTGCAGAAGCGGCTCGATCGGTCCCAGCCCAACCATTTCGTCAACGATGCCGTGTGCGAAAGTGTCCTGCTCGGCCTTGTTTAAGAGTATCCGGCGCTCGTTGGCGATCTCGGCCACGAGCGCGTTCACGAACAGCATCAGTTCCGGCTTGGTCATCCGGACCGCGACCATGGGATCGATCCGCAGAAGGACCTGGTCACGGATAGCGGCGGTTGCGGAAGGCGCGGGATTGTCCGTGGGCCGCTCGTCTCTTGCTAGATTCTTGCCGAAGGCTGCCATTAGCTAAACATCCTGCTGAGCATTGAGGCCGGTTTCTCTGTCGCGTCCCCGGTAAGGTCGCGGACGATCCGTGAAAGGCTGCGCTGGAAGCCGGGGCATTTTTGCATGGCTTTTATTCCGAGCGCGGTGGCCGCTGCGATTTCGCGGTCATAGGCAAACGTCACATCGGGAGTTTTGCCCGACGCCTTGGCGAAATCGGCTCGGCTTAATCCGCCATGGGCCGAGTGCCGGTTCACCACGTGCAGCGTGTTGCGCTCAGGCGTGTTGGGCCCGAGAATCCCACTCCATCGAGCCAAATCCCTAGCGCCCGCCAAGCTTGGATTGCTCACCAAAAGACAGGTGGCCGGAAGGCGTAGCGCCCAAGTCAGCCGCACCGCGACGTCCGGCGGAACGTCAACGATTGTGTAGCGATACCTTGGAAGCAGCTTATCCAAAAGCCACAGGAAAGCTTCCTCCGGGACGCTTGCGGGAGAATCCAGCGGCTCAAGCGAAGCGAGAAGGTCGAGGCGGTCCGTTACGTGCTTCACCCCCCGCTCTAGAAACAGTTTGTCGACGCGCTCGGGGTGCTCAAGCGCCTCTCGCAGAGCGTGGCCAGGCACGCTATCGAGCTGAAGCGCCGCATCGCCATTGTGCAGGTCGAGATCGGCGAGCACCGTATGGCTGCGCTTGGTTTCGGCAAGGGCCCAGGCAAGGCTTGCGGCAATCGCGGTCGCCCCCGCTCCCCCGCGTACTCCCAGCACGAAGACCAGCTTTCCAGTGCGAGGGCTATTGTAGGTGCGCTCTGGAGCCAGAATGGCTTTGCACGTGCTTGTCAGCAAGCTTCTGACGACGGGCTTCAGGAGATACTCGGTAATCCCGATGTTCTTTAGCTCGCGATAAAACGTGATATCGTTTTGCGTGCCGGTCACGACGACCGAAACATTTGGGTCGCACACCTCTGCAAGCTCGCGCATTTTGGTCAGCGGGTCGTCGATACCGCTTATGTCCACGATCAAGAGTTGAGGCGACTTCTCTTTTGCGAGGGCGGCAATCGCCGCCGTGACGTTTCCCATGGTAAATTGCGCATCTTGAATGCCAACGGCGCTGAGGCTTTCGCGGACGATGGATTCGGAATCTTGATCCTGCACGAAAATGCGCGCGGCTGGGGAGCCGGTAGCGCCCGTGACGGCAGCGGTGACCCGGGAAGCGGTTGCAATGTCAGTCATTTGCGGATCTCCAAGACGGTCGGGGGCATAGCTTAATAGGCCAGCGCCGGCGGCCTGCGGATCGAACTCTCCAGAGTGCTTCCGGACGGGAGCGGCTGCGGCAGCTTGCGCGAGATTTGGCGCAGGGCAGGCGACACGTCCGAAGCCCAAGTGGACGACGACACGCCCTCATCGGCACTCCCCGGATCTGAGCCCTCCAGCGGACGCACCGAAAGCTGGAGCCCGCCAAGCTGGGCTGCGACGAACAGTTTCTCAGCCTGTGCTTCGTTTAACTCAAGTGTGACCGTTTTCGGCATGCGCGTTTCGTTCGCGGCCGCCGGCTCGGCGTTGCCCGGTTTCGATTGAGCGTTGAGCCTTTGATCGACAGCGATTATCCGCACGTTCCGGAGCACAGTTTCGGCAACCGTCTTATGCGAAAGGTCGGAATTGCCAAGGTTCTGGGTCAGGATGACATCCACGCGGTCACCGGGGAGGACCAATCCCGACGAACTCTGGGGCGCATCGACCGCGATGGAAACGGCACGCGTGCCCGGAGCGAGCACCGCGGCGAGAAAGCGTCTGTCGTTTGGCTTTACGAGGTCCGCGGCGGCGAGCGCCTCGCCATCGGCGAATTCCCGCCGCGTAATTGCGCCCATGAACTCAGCCTCGGGAACCTGGCTCCGCAACAGAGCGCCAGGGCGGCTTTCACCCGGCTGGAATTCCTTCCACCGAATGTCTCCCGGCCGCAGCAAAGTGCCGGCGGGAAGCAAATGGGCTGCCTCAAGCACCGCATCAAGGTGCACCTCCGGCATCGCCCTCGCGGACTCCGATTTTGTCCCGGGCGCGCTTTTCATATCGTTAATCCAGAGCACGGAGAGCCCAAGGCCCGCGAGTACCAGTATCGAGCCTACAGCGAGCAGGATGTTGCGGATAAGCATTGTGGAAGCTCTCTAATAATGTGAACTGCGACGCCGCCAAGAACTGCTAGCGCGTAAGGCATGGGATAGCCTGAGGCGACGCGGGTGCCTTCGCGCCTCACCCATTTGCGAAAAGCGCTTTTACTGCCGATCTTGCGAAGTTCCGCCCGGAACCGGGGCATGGCCCTTAAGAGAGCGCCTGCCGCGAGATAAAGGCAGCTCAGCACGCCCCCCGCGAGCGCGATCTCGATCAAGAGCAAGCCCACGCGATCCGGCGGAACGAGAAGCGTTACGGCACTGATGAGTTTCACATCGCCGCCGCCGATAAAGCCGTAATGCGCAAGAACGCCAAGCGTGGCAAACACACCGACGGCCGCGAGCAGACTGATCCCAACCTGGCCCGCCTCGAACCTGAGCCCGAGCGCGAGACCGCAAACAGCGATGAGGACTGCGAATTCATCGGGAACGATCCGCGCCCGTAAATCGGTCGCGGCACAGCCGGCCAGCGCCGCGAGGCTTGCCGCCCATGGAATCGCTTGAATGGTCAGAACGCTCATGGCCCCTCTTGCCTCACCCGCTAAAGGAAATCCGCGCACGTCCCGTTCCGGACGCGCGCGAGAAGAAGCTTGGGCAGACACCGTGTAGATGCTGCCCAAGATTTAGACTTGAGTGGAAATCGAAGTGAAAACGGCTTTGAGGTTCGTGCCGGCGCTGGTAACGGCAGCAATAATCACAAGAGCGATCAAAGAGGCGAGGAGGCCATATTCGACTGCGCTTACGCCGCGCTTCGACTCGACCTTCAGCCAGCGGATGGTGGACTTGGATACTTCAATAAGACGGCCCATGACAACTACTCCATGTGGAAAGTTAGGTTTTCGGCAACCGGTTCCATATTGGTTGCGATACCACTTCTATCACGTGTAGGTTGTATCGTGGTTGAGCTGCCTGGTGACATTTAAGTTCATTTTCGAAATCCACGTTCATCTCCTAGCGACAAATATCGATGCATTATTACAAGTGAACACTTGGGCAAGACGCGCGTCCGCCACGCGCGCGCGCTTTTAAGCCGTATACGGTGAAGGAACCCGGCCAATCCGTGATGCTGCTTTCAAAATTCCCGAGGGCGCAATAGTCTTGCGCAAGCCGTGCTTCGATCGAAGCCCGCCGGCCCGGATTCTCGCAAGGCAAGGTTACCGGAGCATCGGCAAGCACGACAAAGGCGGGTTTTCTCTCCATCGAGTCGGCCAGCGCCGTTTCGGCTCCTTTCAATGGAAAGTCGCAGAGAAGGTGCAGCGGGTGAAAAATGGAAAGGGGCGGCTCGGCGCCTGCCGCGACATAGACGGGTAGATCCCGGTCCACCACCAGAATACGGTCTCCAGAGCGCTTGCCTTCCCGCAGCATGAGGGCGGCGGCGGCTTCCGCCGACTTCACACTGCCGTCCCCGGCGAGAAAGAGGTGAGCCACGACGAGGTATGCATAGGCAGCCGCCGCTGCGAGAACTCCGGTACGGACGAACCACCGGCGCTCGCGGGATTGGATACGACCAAGCACATGTTGCACGAATCCCCCTGCCGCCAGGCTGAGCGGCTGGAGAAGAGGAAGAGTGTAGATAAAGAACATTCCCTTCGTAACGAATATGCCGAGGAGTATTCCAGCAGTCCACGTTCCAAGGAAACGGATGGAAGGGTAGGCGGGATGGTTTCGCAACGCGCGCCGCTCCACCCAGAATATGCCTGCCATTGCAATAACGGGCAGAACCGTCAGCATTCCCGCCGTCAAAAGCCTAATGGCCTTGCTCCAAGGCATGTAGCCGACACCCGCCCGGCGGATCGCCGAGAGCGCGGCATCGTTTACCAAATCGCCGAAATGTCCGATGGCTAAAAAATAGGCGGCGAATCCCGCAGGCACGATGCAAGCCCCGGCGGCGAAAAGGCCGAGCGCTCTCAAACGCTCTACACCTTGGCGGTTGATGAGCAAAACCAAAGCGAACGGCGCCGCTTGGAAGACCGCTGTGTGCTTGACGCAAGCCGCGGCGCCGAAGAGTAGGCCCGATGCCAGCAGGGCCGGAACCCGGATGCGTCCGCTGTCGAACAGCGCGGGCAGGCCAAACAGCATCGCAAAAGTAGTGAACGGCGCCATGATCAGCTCGGCAGGTGAGAAAGTACCGCCAAGGGTCAGCGTCGAGACGATATAAAAGATGGCCGCCGCGGCGCCGGCTAACTCTCCTGTGAGACGGCGCCCGAAGAGATAAAGACCGCAGGCTGTGAGGGCGACCGCTCCCGAAACCAAAGCCTTGGCGGCCAATAAAGTTGCGCCAAGCAGCGCCTGGGCGGAGGCCATGAGGAGGAACAAGAGGGGCGGTTTCACATCGAAGGAGCCAGCGTAGGGCGGCAGGCCGTGGAGCCACTGGCGCCCGACAATAAGATAAAAGGCTTCATCGACGCCCGTATTGGCGTTGAATGGGGTCCGTATGAGGATGGCAAGAAGGGCTATGGCGGTAAGGGTGGCCGCCGGCTGCGCGAAGTGCCCGGCCCGATGGCCTGTGAAGAGTAGCTGGCTCAATTGAAGCTCCCATGAGGAATGATCAATCGCCGCATTGTATGCACACAATATCAACCGGAAGTTGCAAGTGCCGCTTTTTTTGGCCGGCGGAACTGGCCGCCCCGATATTCGAACGCATCGAAGGTTGGATGAAAGCTACCGCATGCCGCGATAGAGAAAACGCGCTGGAAAAGAATCGACGCTCAGGGCTGAGCCAATAGGCGCCGCGGACTCCGTGCCGGGTTCATCCGGCCGGAGCGCGTAGCGCGGGCAGCTGACGCGTGCTATAAGACATGAGAAAACAGAAACTTAGAGTGCGCCTTCGCATTGAGGATGCGCTCTAAACGCTCTCTTCCCCCAATCCAAGCTTCTGAGCAAGTCCGATCCGCTGCAGCTTGCCGGTTGCTCCCTTTGGGATCTCGGGGAGGAAAACGACCTTGCGCGGGGCCTTGAAATCGGCAAGGCGGGCGGACACGAATTCGCGGATTTCGCGCTCGGTCGCGGACGCGCCTTCGCGGAGCACAACCGCCGCGGCCACCTCTTCGCCAAGCTTGGCGTGCGGCATGCCGAAAGTGAGGGCTTGCTGCACGGCTGGATGATCCATCAACACGTCGTCCACTTCGGCCGGTGAGATTTTTTCTCCGCCGCGATTGATGATCTCCTTGAGGCGCCCCGTTATGGTCAGATAGCCGTCATCGTCGAGCGTGCCCTGGTCTCCGGTATGAAACCAGCCATGGGCGAAGGCTTCGGCGTTGGCCTTCGGATTGCTCTCGTAGGCCGCCGTGACGTTATCGCCGCGGATGACGACCTCTCCGACCGTATTCGCGGGCAGCAAATCGCCTTCCGCGTTCATGATCGCGACCTCGGGGCCGGCTGCCACGCCCACTTTTCCGGGTTTGCGTGACCCTGGCGGCAAGAGGTTGCTCGCCATTTGATGGCAAGCCTCGGTCATGCCGTAAGACTCAATCACCGGCGTATTGAAGGCTGCCTCCAGCTCGCTCAGGACTTGGCGTGGAAGAGACGCTGACGAGGAGCGGATAAAGCGCAAGGGATGGGCGCGGATCGTAGCTTCGTTGTGGCCGGCGCGCGAGAGGATGGCCTGATGCATGGTCGGCACCGCGCTGTACCAACTGGGCTTCGCCTCGGCCATCCAGGCGAAGAAGCGCAAGGCGTTGAAACCGGGCGTGCAAAAAACGCTGCCGCCAGCGGCCAGAGAGGCGAGCACGGTCGCGATGAGCCCGTGAATGTGAAACAGCGGCATGATGGAGAGGCAACGGTCGGCCGGTGTCAGCCGCAACGTCTGCGCGATATTCCAGGCCGACGCGCACAGGTTCCGCTGGCTAAGCGGCACGATCTTGGGCCGCGAGGTGGTTCCGGAGGTGTGCAGCACAAGCGCGATGTCATCCGCGCCCGCTTGGCCTTGCGCTGGGGCCGGCTCGCTCGTGTCTCCGCTGAGCTTGAAGCTGCCGGCGCCGCGCTCCGGCTCCGGCGTCAACGTGACGATTTTCACGCCGAGTGCTTTCGCAACCTCGATGGAAGGGGAGGTGCTGCCTTCCTCCACGATCAGAAGCTTGGCGCCAAGATCCGATAAATAGAATTCGAATTCGTGGGCCTTGTAAGACGGATTGAGAGGGGCGGAAGCGGCATGACTTGCCACGCTCAAGAAAGCCGCCGCCATCTCCGGGCCGTTCGGAAGCACGATGGCCACACGGTCTTGCTTGCCCGCGCCGAAACGTGGCAGGGCCTGCGCCGTTTCCCCGATCTGCTCGCGAAGCCTGCCGAATGTCATCGGCTTGGCCGAAGGCGCCGAGATTGCAATTGCGTCAGAGGCGCCAACAGCTAAAACGCCGGGCAATGTCGTTTGTTTCTGCATTTTCTTCCCCCTGACGTCTCTAAGCAGAGTTCGCAAAAGTGGCCTTCCCGTTTTTGCGATAAAACTCTGCGAAAACAAACAAACCTAAGCAGACATTCCTTGGGCAGCCAAGGAACGTCTGCTGAGTTGGCACTTCGGCAATTCAGCCGGCCGGGTCTGCCTCTGTCAACAGCTGAGCTTACCTATTGTAGGCAACATAGCGCTTGCGCAAGGGCTTCAGAACCGCGATTGCGAGCAGCGCCGCCGCGATATTCAGGCTGGCCGCCGCGTAAAATGCTCCTTTCCAGCCGTAATGCGCCGCCAAGACGCTGGTATATGGGATAACCAAGGCGGCCGTCCCCTTTGCCGTATAGAGAATACCGGCATTCGTAGCGGCGTATTTCGATCCGAAAATATCCCCGCAAAGTGACGGAAAGAGGCTGTAAATCTCGCCCCAAGCGAAGAACACGAGCCCGCTTAAAACGACGAACAGAACCGGATCTTGTCCATAGCGGCCAAGGCAAAGGATTCCGGCGCCCTCGAATGCGAAAGCGAGGAACATCGTGTTCTCGCGCCCAATTCGATCGGACATCCAGCCGAAGAAGGGGCGGGAGAATCCGTTCAAGACCCGGTCGAGCGTTAAGGCGAAGGGCAGGGCCGCGAGCGTAATCCCGGCGAGAGTCACCGGTACGTCTGCGATTTTGAACTCCTCCGCGATCGGGCCGAGCTGTGCGACGGCCATCAGACCGCCGGCAGCCATCATCACGAACATCAGATACATAATCCAAAACACAGGCGCTGAAACGACGTCCACGGGGCCATATTGGGGACGCGCCGACTGTGGCTCCGCGGGGTGCTGCTCCTCGATGACGGCCCGATTGGGACTGCGGAAGAACCAGCCGAGGAGAAACACGACCGCGCCTTGCCCGATTCCAAAATAGAGAAACGCCGCCTCGTAACCGTATAATGGCGAGTGGATCATATTATAGATCGGCGTGATGCTTAGGGCGGAGCCCACGCCAAAGCCCATGGCCGTAAGACCGGCGGCGAGGCCCCGGCGGTCGGGAAACCATTTCAGCGCGTTACCGACGCAGGTGCCATAGACGGCCGCCGCTCCTATTCCACCGATGAACGCGGCGAGATAAAACCTCTCCAGGCTCTCGGCAGAAGCATTCATCACCCACGAAATGCCCACGAGTATACCGCCGGAAATAACAAGGAGGCGCGGCCCAAGTTTATCGACGGCATATCCCTTGAAAGGAACGAGCCATGTTTCGAAGAAAATAAAGATCGTGAACGCGTATTGCAGTGCCTTCTTGTCGAAATGAAACTTGCCGGCAACCGGAGTCACAAAAAGTGTCCAGCCATACTGCAAGTTCGCGATCATCGCCATGCAGAAGATACCGATAACGAGCTGAGCCCAACGCGCTCTGTCCGGACAAACGGATTCAGGCGGGCGTGTATTTTGGCCGGGCACAATACTTGCCTCCACGAGCAATATTTCTCCGTTGTGTGCCGCCGGCTGGTGAGAAACGACGGAAGATCAATGGCTAGCCTAATCGTGAGGAGATCTTTATGAGGTCATGGATCTCGATCGAAAATGAATGAGCGAAAGGCGTTTCGCGGCCTGGCTTCAGGTTAGCAGTACGCGGAGTGGCAGTCATTCATACTTTGAGCGGAATAAGTGCTCCTTCTCCGGAAACCGCTTGCGCATCGGGCCGGCTTGCGGACTAGGATACGAGCGAGTGGCAAGGGAGGCGGGAATGACGTTTGCGATCGTTGGAGCAGGCGCGATTGGCGGATTTCTTGGGGCACGGCTTGCACTCGCGGGTGAAAAGGTCACCTTCGTCGCGCGGGGTGCGAACCTTGAGGCCATCCGGCGGAACGGCTTTACACTGATCGAGGAGGATGGAACCGGGCGCAGGGCCGATTGCACGGCTACCGCGATAACCGATGCCGGGCCGCACGATTTCGTTTTGCTGGCCCTGAAGGCTCACCAGGTCACCTCCATCGCGAGCGAACTCCCCCGCCTTTTCCACGCCGGAACGGCCCTCGTCACGCTGCAGAACGGGCTGCCCTGGTGGTATTTCCATAAGCTCGGCGGTCCGTTCGAGGGGCGGCCGGTGCGCACAGCGGACCCGGACGGGCAGGTTGCGGCAAACATCGGCGCGGACCGCGTCATCGGCACCGTGGTCTACCCCGCCTCCGAGCTTGTTGCCCCTGGCGTCGTGAAAGTCGTCGAAGGCAATCGCTTTACCCTCGGCGAGCCCGATGGATCGAAATCCGAGCGCGTGCTGCGGCTCTCCGAAGCGCTCACCAAAGCCGGCTTCAAGGCGCCGGTCAGCAGCGACATTCGCGCGGAAATTTGGCTCAAGCTTTGGGGGAACGCCACGTTCAATCCCATCAGCGCGCTAACCCACGCCACGCTCGTGGATATTTGCCAATTTCCGGAGACGCGGGCGCTTGCCTTCGCGGTCATGGCGGAGGCGCAAACGGTCGCTGAAAAGCTTGGCGTCAGGAGCCGCATCTCCATCGAAAAGCGGATTGCCGGCGCCGAGTCGGTCGGCGCGCACAAAACCTCGATGCTGCAGGACGTGGAGGCGGGCCGGGCGCTGGAGCTTGAGGCGCTCACCGGCTCGGTGATCGAACTCGCCCGGCTGACCGAGACGCAAACGCCGCATCTCGACGCGCTTTACGCGTGCGCGCGCCTCCTCGCCAAAACGCTGGCGGAGGCGAAAGGCAGGCTTCGCATCGAACCGGCATAGGCCGGCCGCGCAGGGTGCGCGGCGATAACGCGCCGGCGGATTTTGCAAAACGCAGTGTTCCGGCATTTCTGACCCCGCTGCAACGCCGCTTTCTTAAGGAGCCATCTTATGGAAAGCGCCTTGCTAAAGCTTTAATAGCAGGATAACTAATTGATATTGCAGCATAGAAAAGAAATACCGGCTACGGACCGGCGCGAGCGGAAAGCGCCATCCACATGGTTAATTCAGGGCTGGAATTATATTTAACGGACTTTCTGGATGCAGCTTTTGCGGGGGAAAACGCGGAAAATCGCGCCTTTCGCGGCGGGAAAATATAAATCTCCACCGCCATTCACCATGCCGGAATTAAGCATAACGCGGCGCTACGAAAATCAGCCAGCCGGCAGACCCGCGCGCGACCGAAGCGCCGCGGTGCTCTGGAAATAGGCCGGGGGATCCGCCGAAAGACCGCGATGCACCTCGCGCGTAATCTCATCGGCCAAGACCTCACCTTCCCCGCGTTCGAGGGCGTCGAGCGCCGTCCGCACGATTTCCTCGGGCGAACTCTTCGGCGCGTCGAAATCGCGTGCAAGGTCGGTGTCGATGAAGCCTGCATGCAGCGCGACGACCTGCGTGCCCTGCTGCGCAAGCTCGATGCGAAGGCCGTTGGTCAGCGCCCATGCGGCCGATTTCGACGCGCCATAAGTCGCTAGCGCCGGACCGTTCATCCAGCTTGCAACAGAAAGCACGTTGATGATCGCGCCGCCGCCGTTCTTCGCCAGGACCGGCGCGAAGGCGCGCGCCATGCGCAGCGGCCCGACAAAATTCACTTCAAGCTGCTCGCGCGCGGCCTCGATCGCCCCGCCGGCGAGAAAGCCGCCGGGCCTGGCGATGCCGGCATTGTTGATGAGCAGGTTGACGTTCCCGGCTGCGCGCGCCGCGGCGGAGGCGTCTTCGTCGCTGGTGACGTCCAGTTTCAGCGGCACGGCGCCCTTCAGGGTAACCGCCGACGGATCGCGCGCCCCGGCGTAGACCTTCGCCGCCCCCATCGTCACAAGCGCCTTGGCAAACGCAAGGCCGAGGCCCCGGTTGGCGCCCGTCACCAGGGCGGTCGATCCTGCAACCTTCATGGTCGAATCCTTTCTTGCTCTCAGTCCTCGCACACAGCCAACGCGCCGGCGAATAGGCTAAGCTAAAGCTCGCAGATTCCGTCCGGCGCGCTCGTCGCCGGCGCCAATGGCGAAGCTTGTTCGATAACTAAAGGTTCCTAAAAGGCGACTACCGTCCAAGCGCCGGCCATTTCGAGGAAAATCTGCCGCTCCCGGTCACCCTCTGCTTCGGCGGCTAAGCAAGAGGCGTTCCACGGCAAGGTGCCGGTGGTCCTCCCGGGTAAACACAGCGCGATCTCAAAAAAATCGCGTTGCATATCGGGGATTCAATTCGGATGCCATCGGCGGGTTCCATTCAAAAGAGGCTACCCACGGAAAAAGGGGGGCGCTCAGGTCTGAACGGAGTCAATTCTCTCCGGCCGCGGCACAGCGCAAGTCGGCAACTCTCCCGGACCGGATGCTGGCTGCGCCACCGGCCACCTCGCGCTCAGCGCACCAGCGTACCCGCCTTCTCGAACAGGTCGCGGAGCGACGGTGCCGGACGCGGCTTTCCGGGGCATTCCTCGCCAAAGGCTTGCACGACGCGGAACACAACCCGGCCGTCGCTCAGTCTCCAGGCCGCGGCGCCGATCCCGATGTCCTTGCTACGCTTGTCGAGAAGATTGGCGTTGTGGCCCGGCGATTTCTTCCAGCCATCCATGGCGACTTTGGCCAATTCGTCCGCCAAATACGGGTCGGGCCTGCGCCACGCCCCCATCATATTTTCGGCGACGAAGCACCATTTATAGCCTTGAGCGCTCACCCTTTTTGCCGGGGTCGACCCATCCGCCGTGTGGCCGGAAGCGTCGTGCTCGGCGAGATATTTGGCATAGAGCGAGGCCGCCTCGTCCAGCGCGTCCTTCCTTTGCAGCTCGGGCAGACTCTTCGATTTGCGATAGGCGTTGGTCTCCAGCATAACGGCGCCGGTCAGTCTGACGGTGTCGATGGGCAGCTCTTGTGCCTTCGCCGGCAGCAGCATCCACAGCCCCAAGAGGATGACGCCGGGCGCGATGTATTTGCGTTCGCAGGTCATGGCTGTTTTCCGCTGTGCTTCGGGATCGCGAGAGTGAGGTCCATTTGAGTTTATGCGATGACGATAGACTTTGTTAACCACCGGCTCAACAGGGCGCACAATACCGAACTTCGCCAATGCGTCATCCCGTGCGCGGCGCGGCGCGAACCGGTTCGCTCTCCTTGCGTCATCCCGGAAACGCAGGCGCCCTTTACGATCCGGTGTCTGCGCAGCGGTACCGCGCACCGCGAGCCGCGCACGGGATGACGAACCAAGGGCGCAGTGTCATGGCATGCTGCGGAGTGGAATGACCGGGCTCGCTGCGCATTCCTGCGTTCACGGATTGAGTGCTGCTGGGGCCGTAGCCGGCGGCGGGCTGAAAAGTTTCAGGTTGATTGCCTCGCCCATGGCGAGATAGCCGAGCCGGTTGGGATGCAGCTTGTCGCCAGGGCCGCCCGTGGTTGAATCGGGCACGAATTCGGGCCGCATCTCGTTGGTCTGGGGGTTGGCCGTGGTTTTGTCGAAATCGATTACGCCGTCGAAGACACCGGAACCGCGGATAAAAGCGTTGAGTTCCTGCCGCTTCAGGTCTTGCTCGGCGAAGCCATGCGCCGGCCCTGCATTGCCGAGTGCCGTTGTAATCGTTCCACCGATCACGCGGACGCCCGGGAGGCGCGCGCGGATGAGGGCAGCGCCATCGCGCAGCGCCTTCACGGCGGCCTCAACGCTCACATTGCCGTTCTTGCTGAAATCGTTGATCCCCTCGAACCAGATCACCGCCGAAACGCCGGACAGGCTCAAGACGTCGCGCTCCAGCCGCTGCACCCCCGCGGGCCCGCCAGGATAGGGAGATTGCGGGCTATACTCGGCGGGCCCGGTAATCTGGTTACCCCCGATGCCTGCGTTGACCACGGCGAATTTGCTGCCGTATTTGGCTTGGAGGCGCCGCGAGAGGACATCCGGCCAGCGATCGTTGCCGTTCATGGTCGATCCGGTGCCATCTGTGAGCGAATCGCCAAGGGCGACGATAAGCTGCGTGTCCGGCGCAACCTTCATGTCGAGCGCATCGAGGAAATACCAGGAGCTCGTGCCGAACGGAAAAGCGGCCTCGTCGTCCACTGCGCCAAGCGAACCAGCCCCAGGCGAAGTGACGTAGGATGTCGTCAGCCCCTTGGCATGCCAAGTCATTGGTCCGCTTTCACCCGCGATATGAAAACTGACCGCAAGCTCTCTGCCCTGAAGCAAGGGAGGCGGCGTCTCGCTAGCGAAGCCAAGCGGCACGGCGTCGCTCCAGGCGCTGGCGCCGGGCTCTATTGTAACGGCGGGCGAGCCCGCGAAGGTCACGGGGCTGCTCGTGTCCCGAACCACAGCCGAGCTATCGAGGTGCAAGCCGATGAAGACGCCGTCGAAGGTCACGGGCTTCGTGCCAAAGGCATTCGAAAGCCGGATGCGGGCCTCCTGTCCCCAAATATCCGGCCGGACGATGAGCCGGAAGCTTTGATCCTTCGCTCCGGTCTCCGGCAGCGGGAAGACGCGGCGCAAATCGGGCTGGAACATCGCGTTCCCGATGGGATAAGGGCCTTGAGCCGAAGCCGTCCAGGCCGTTACCCACTTTGCGGCGTCCGTCTGCGACATCGCGCGCAGCGGCAGCAGGACCCAGAAAAGCGTTAGGAACGCAACCGTTGTACGATACAGAATCCGCATGAATACTTCCACCATCGTCATCGCGAGGCGGCTAACCCGCCGTGGCAATCCAGAAGCAACATCGGTGACTTCCCCTGGATTGCTTCGTGGAGTTTACCCCGGACTACGATCCGGGGCTCGCAATGACGGCGCGGAAGTGCTTCACCGGATCTTGTATGATTCATGGCTGTCTCCGTACGGCTTGCGAGCGCTTACGAAGATGCCGATGGGAAGCCTTTCGCCCGCAACGCCGATGCAATCTCGGCGAGAACCGCCGGGTCGTCGATGGTCGCGGGCATTTTATATTCCTCGCCATCGGCGATCTTGCGCATGGTGCCGCGCAAGATCTTGCCGGAGCGCGTCTTGGGCAGCCGGGCCACGGTCAGGACGGTCCTGAAGGCCGCGACGGGGCCGATCTGATCGCGCACGAGTGCGACAATCTCCTTCTCGATCTCGGCGATGTCACGGGTGACGCCCGCCTTCAGCAGCACAAAGCCCGCCGGAACGTGTCCTTTCAGCCCGTCGGCGACACCGATTACGGCGCACTCGGCGACGTCGGGGTGGTTCGAGACAACCTCTTCCATCCCGCCCGTGGAGAGCCGGTGGCCGGCCACATTGATGATGTCGTCCGTGCGGGACATCACGAAGACATAGCCGTCCTCGTCGATGTAGCCGGCATCGGCGGTTTTGTAGTAGCCTGGATACTCGGTGAGATAGCTTTCGACAAAGCCGCGGTCGTTCCGCCAAAGCGTCGGCAGACAGCCGGGCGGCATGGGCAGGCGGATCGACAGCGCGCCGGTCTGGCCTCGCTTTACCTCTTCATTGCTTTCGTTTAGGACGTGCAGCTCATAGCCCGGAACGGGGAAGGTCGGCGATCCGTGCTTGATGGGTGCGGCGCCGAGGCCGACGCAGTTTCCGGCGATGGCCCAGGCGGTTTCGGTTTGCCACCAATGGTCGATGACTGGAACCTTCAGCAAATCTTCGGCCCAATGCACGGTATTGGGGTCGGCGCGTTCGCCGGCTAGAAACAAGGTCTTGAAGTGCTTAAGATCGTAATTCGCCAGCAGCGAGCCGGTCGGATCTTCTTTCTTGATCGCCCGGAATGCGGTAGGCGCGGTGAACAGCGCTTTGACCTTATATTCGGAGATCACGCGCCAGAACGCGCCGGCGTCCGGGGTGCCCACGGGCTTGCCTTCGTAAACGATGGTGGCCGCGCCATGCAGCAGCGGTGCGTAGACGATGTAGGAATGGCCGACGACCCAGCCGACGTCTGACGCGGCCCAGAACACTTCGCCAGGCTCGATGCCATAATGATTATTCATCGTCCATTTCAACGCGACCATGTGGCCGCCGGTATCGCGGACGACGCCTTTCGGACGCCCCGTGGTGCCGGATGTGTAGAGAATGTAGAGGGGATCGGTCGAAGCCATGGGCTCGCAGCGCGCTTTGACGTGCCGGCTCCGTGCCGACGCCATCAGCTCGGCGTAATCGTAGTCGCGCCCTGCGATCAACTCCGCCCGCTGTTCGCGGCGCTGCACGAGAATACAGCTATCGGGCTTCGCCGCTGACAGTTCGATGGCTTGATCCAGGAGCGGCTTGTACTGCACGATCCGGTTCGGCTCGATGCCGCACGAGGCGGACACGATGACTTTCGGCTGGGTGTCCTCGATGCGGACGGCGAGCTCGTTGGCGGCGAACCCGCCGAAGACCACGGAATGGATCGCGCCGATCCGCGCGCAGGCCAGCATGGCGATGGGCGCCTCTGCAATCATCGGCATGTAAACGATGACGCGGTCGCCCTTGTGCACGCCCATCTCTTGCAGAACGCCCGCGAATGTAGCGACCTCATCCAAGAGCTGATCGTAGCTGTAAACTCTCTTTTGGCCCGAAACCGGGCTGTCGTAGATGAGCGCGGCGCGATGGCCGAGGCCGCTCTCAACATGCCGGTCGAGGCAATTATAGCAGGTATTGGCGACCCCGCCCGTAAACCAGCGGCCGTATACGCCTTGCGAGGCATCGAATATGCGCTTCGGTTGCTCGATCCAATCGATTCCCTGCGCGGCTCTCGCCCAGAAGCCCTCTGGATCGCGTTTCCAGCTTTCGTAGACTTCCGCGTAACGGCTTGCGCCTTGGCCCTTCTCGCTCATCGCAACGTCCTCCCAATTGCCTGCATGTTGAGCAAATCGGAAGACGTTTCGCAAGGCAAGAAGTGAGCCTCGGTATCGGTAATTCGAGGTAAGGCGGCGCATTGGCGAGGGGTGCGCGCTTCCGCCGCGTCAAAGTCCGGTTTGGCGGGCTATGGAACCGCTATATATGCAGTCTTCCTGTCACGCCGGGCGATTGTTTACTGGGGCAGTCGCACCCGGGCCGTCGCCGGCCAAGGAAGTGCCCGCGCTCACCGCCTCCCCGGTTTGGCCAGGTAGGCCGCTTCGTAGGTTAGCGCGTCCGGGCCAAGGCCGCCGCTTTCGGATTGGGAGAGCACGTAGCGCGATAAGCGCCAGTCCTTGACATCGGCCGCAGTCACCGCCGCGAATGTCTCGCCAATGCTTGCGGATTCGAGCGCGGTTTTCGTCTCGCGGTCGTTCAAGGCGGCCAAATTCGCATCCATTGGAACAAGTTCGTCCACGCGTTGAACGAAGCGCGCGTGCCGCGAAGGCCCGAAAGCGCAAGCGAGGACGGCAAATGTCTCGATTTGAGGGCGCCCGAACGCATCGATCACGTCTTGAAATCGCCTGCCGGCGATGAAGGCTGCGAAAGCCTCCGCAGTCTCCCAAAGGTATAGCGACGAGTAGACGTTGCCGATGGCGCCAAGCTTGCCCTTTTCGCGGAGGAGAAACCCCTTGAAAATCAGGCCAGGATAATTGTCCCAATCCGGCCCTCTCACAGAAGCGCGCTCACGGATGCGCGTCATGTCGTAGCCGGCCGGCAGCCTGTGGGTGTATTGCGTCACGAGCATTGGAGCCTCCCAGGTTAGGCATATTGCGCGAGGCCGTGGCCGAAAGACCAGTTCTCCTTGGCCACCTCGACGAGGTTCACGAACACATCTTCGGGCCGGATGCCGGGGCTTTCGCCCAAAAGCTCCGCGATGCGCCGGAAGAGCGCCTTCTTTTGCTCCACGGTACGGGTGTTGTTCGCCGTGATTTGGATCAGCACAAGATCGTCGCTGCGCTCGATGCCGAGATAGGATGCACTATAGCGGAAACTTGCCGCGTCGTGCTCCGTGACGGTCATGAATTGGTCGTCCTCCGGCACGTTAAACGTCTCGCGCATGGCCCGGTAGAGGCTGTCGAAGATTGCCTGGCGATAGGCTTCGGATTTGCCGGCGCGCATCGCAATATGGGTAAGAGGCATGGCTTGTTCTCCTCGTTGCGGTTTCAACGCCTTGATATTAGCCATGGACTATTTATAATGAAATGGCATGGACAATTATATCAAAGATAACGGATCGAAATGATAGCGCGCCCCCTCGATCTCGATGCCGTCGAGGCTTTCATCCGCATCGCCGAGCTTGGCAGCTTCACCCGCGCGGCCGAAGCCATGCGGACGACGCAAGCGGCTGTGAGCTTGAAACTGAAACGCCTGGAGGACAGGCTCGGTTGCCGGCTCATCGAGCGCACGCCGCGTCATGTGCAGCTATCGGCGCGCGGCGCCGCTTTCCTCGATCTCGCCCGCGAGCTGGCCGCGGCGCACGAGCGCGCGCTCGCCGGAACTGCGGAGCTGGCCGCCCGGCTGACCATCGGCATCAGCGATCACGTGGCCGGGCCAGAGCTGCCGGCGCTCATCGCGCGGATGAACGCGCGCGATCCGCGGCTCACGATCGAGATCCGGATCGCGTCCTCGCGCGATCTGCTCTTGAGCTTCGACAGGCGCGAACTCGATACGGTCATCGTGCGCCAGCATGACGGCCGCAGCGGCGGCGAGGTTCTCGCCGAGGAGAAATTCGGCTGGTTCGCCATGCCGTCCTGGCAGCACCGCGAAGGCGAGCCGCTGCGGATTGCGACCCTGGCCGAGCCCTGCGGCGTGCGCGCGCTGGCGGGGCAGCTTCTCGACGCGGCCGGCATCGCCTGGACCGAGGTGTTCGTGGGCGGCGGCGTTTCGGCGGTCGCTGCCGCCGTCATGGCGGGGCTCGGAACGGCGGCGCTCGCCCGGCGCATGCTGCCGTTCGGCGCGCTCGATATCGGCCCGCGGCTCGGCCTTCCGGAGCTGCCGCGCCTGCCCGTGCTGCTTCATTCGAGGGTGAAGGACGATGCGTCGAAGCAGGCGCTCGCCGCGCTTGCGGCCGCATTCAAGACTGCGGCCCGCAGCTGATTGCGATTTTTGAAGCCATTCCGCTTTAGGCTCGTTCTAGCCTGGGCTCACTTCGTTTGAGACGGCTGCGGGGGCCGCTTCGGCGGTCTTGAGCCGGTTGGGCTGCAATTCGCCGGCCCGTTCGAGCACGGGATAGGCCACCGAGCAGATATGCGAATGAATGCGCTTCAAATCGCGCAAGATGTCGAGATGAAGCGAGCTAGATTCGATGCTCTCCGGACGTCCTTCGCGTAGCCGCGCGAGATGGCGTTCCGCCGCAAGAAGTTCGGCGTTTCTGAGCTTGGTCTTCTCGGCGATGAGCTGCCGCGCGGCCTTTACGTCGCAGGACATGAAGACTCCGAACGCAAGTTTGAGGTTTTCCAATATCTCGCGATGAAAGGCTACAAGCTCGGCCGCTCCTTCGCTAGAGAAGGTCAGCCGCCGCTTGATCTTCTTCGATGCCAGTTCCATGAGGTTTTTGTCGATGATGTCGCCGATATGCTCGAGATTGATCGAGAAGGCGATGATCTCCATGGCGCGTTGGCCGTCCGCCTCTTCAAGGCTGTCGCGTGTCAGCCTTGTGACGTAGAGCTTCACCGCTTCGTCCAGCCGGTCGGCGATGTTGTCCATGCGGCTGACCTCAGCTACAAGCTTGCGGTCGTTGCTCATGAGCGCGGTCATAGACTGCCGCAACATGCTTTCAACCGCGTCGCCCATATGCAGCACCTCGCGCGCGGCGCAGGTGAGCGCCACGGAAGGAATCGCAAGCGAGGCTTCGTCGAGATAGATGGGCTGTCCTGGATCGGCCGGTTTTTTCCGCTCTGGCAGGATTTGGGTGAGCCAAGCAGCTATTTGCTGCAAAGGCAAAATGAACAAAAGCGCGGTGCCGAGATTTAATGCGACGTGAAAGTCCGCCGCCATCCGCGAAGGATTAGGCTCAAGGCTCAAAAGCTCAGCCGCGATGGGATGCAGGAACGGAAGCACAAGAACGCAGCCCGCGCTTCGCATGACGAGATTGCCCAAAGGGAGGCGCCGGCTTGCGGGATCGCCTGCCCGGCCGCTCTCCAGCATGGGTGTGATTGCGGTCCCGAGATTGGCGCCGACGACAAGGGCTAGAGCTGCCTCCGGCGTAATGAAATTCGAATAGGCCATCGACATGATGAGCAAGACTACGGCCACGCTCGAATGAGCCGCATAGGCAAGCCCGGCGCCGATAACCACGCTCAGGATGGGCTCTTTAGTGATCAGCGCGAGCAAGCTGCGCACCGCGGGAGCCTCTTCCGCGGGAGCCAGCGTGTCCAGAAGGATATGCAGGGACAAGAGCATCAGGCCCGCGCCAATGATCGCCCGGCCAATGTCGCGGGTCCGCGTGCGCTTGCCGCGCCTGAACGCGATGAGACCCACGATGAAGAACACCGGAGCTACGGCTGCAATATTGAAGGACAGTACCTGGACAATAAGCGCAGTTCCGACATTGGCGCCAAGCATGATCGCTAGGGCCGGTACGAGGCCGACGGCCCCGCCAGCCGTGAATGAGGCGGTCATAAGGGCCGTCGCAGTGCTGCTCTGCAAAAGCAGAGTTACGGCCAACCCTGCCACAAAGGCATAATAGCGGTTGCGCAAGCCTACGGCGAGCACGCGCCGCAGATCGGAGCCGAAGGCACGCACGATCCCGCTATGGACCATATGCAAGCCCCACAGCAAGAGCGCCACGCCGCCCATGAGATCGAGGAGAATCATGGTGGCCATTTCGATTTCCTCCCTCTGCGTTTCCTGTAATCAAATCCGCCAAATAGGCGCTCGATCCGGGAAGAAAATTGACTTCGGGAAACCTTGCCATTTCGGAAATATCTTGCGCGCGCTCATCTTGGCTTGATCTGAGCTAATTGCCTCTACGCTTAATCGAATTATCGCAAAACGGAAAAGAGGTGGTGCATTGGCAATCGATTACAAGTGCAATGGCCCCTCCGGCGCAGCTAATGCGCTCGAAGGGACGCCCGCCGCGGCGTTAAAACGCGGCGGCAGCTAACAGATTACGCCTAAAGACCTATTTCCCGTTAAGCCCAGCCCGCCTGAACGCATCGGCAAACGCCCCGCCGCCAGCCTCTTGCCGGCCGCCCTTCGGCGCCGCGCTCATCTTCTTCTGCGGCACTTGCCCCTTCGGTGCGCCGGCTTGCGGCTTGCCGTCCACGCCCGGCTGATCGTCGAGCCGCATGCTGAGCGAGATGCGCTTCCTCGCCGTGTCGACCTCCATCACCTTCACCTTCACGACATCGCCGGGTTTGGCCACCTCGCGCGGGTCTTTGATGAAGGTCTTCGACATGGCGGACACATGCACGAGGCCATCCTGATGCACGCCGATATCCACGAACGCGCCGAAGGCGGCCACATTCGTTACCACGCCTTCGAGCACCATGCCGGGCTTGAGGTCGGAGATTTTCTCCACGCCCTCCTGGAAGGTCGCCGTCTTGAACGCGGGGCGCGGGTCGCGGCCGGGCTTCTCCAGTTCGCGCAGGATGTCGGTGACGGTGGGCAGGCCGAAAGTCTCGTCCACGAACTCCTTCGGTGCAAGGCCGCGCAGGATGGGCGCGTTGCCGATCAGCTTTTTGATCTCGGTTTGGGCGGCCTTCACGATCTTGCGCACCACAGGATAGGCCTCGGGATGCACCGCGGAGGCGTCGAGAGGATCGTCGCCGCCGGCGATGCGCAAGAATCCCGCCGCTTGCTCGAAGGCTTTCGGCCCAAGGCGCGGCACCTCTTGCAGCTCGGCGCGCTTCTTGAAGGCGCCCTTCGTATCGCGATAGGCGACGATGTTCTTGGCGACGCTTTCGCTGATGCCGGAAACGCGCGCCAGCAGCGGCGCCGACGCCGTGTTCACGTCCACGCCAACCGCGTTCACGCAGTCCTCGACCACCGCGTCGAGCGAGCGCGAGAGCTTCGTCTCGGAAATGTCGTGCTGATATTGGCCGACGCCGATGGATTTCGGATCGATCTTCACCAGCTCGGCCAGGGGGTCTTGCAGGCGGCGGGCGATGGACACCGCGCCGCGCAAGGTAACGTCGAGATCCGGCAGCTCCGCGCTCGCAAAAGCGCTGGCGGAATAGACCGACGCGCCTGCCTCCGACACCACGATCTTCGTCAGCTTTAGCTCCGGCGCCAGTGCGATAAGGTCGGCGGCGAGCTTGTCGGTCTCGCGCGAGGCCGTGCCGTTGCCGATGGCGATCAGCTCGACCTTATGTTCCTTGCAGAGGCGGCCGAGGATCGCGAGCGACTCGGTCCATTGCTTCTTCGGCTCGTGCGGATAGATCGCCGTTGTCGCTGCAACTTTCCCAGTGGAATCGACTACCGCGACCTTCACGCCGGTGCGGAAGCCCGGATCGAGCCCCATGGTCGCGCGCGTGCCGGCCGGTGCGGCAAGCAGGAGATCGCGCAAATTGCTGGCGAAGACGCGCACGGCCTCGTCCTCCGATGCTTGCCAGAGCCGCATGCGCAGGTCGACCGCAAGATGGCCCTGCACGCGGGTGCGCCAGGCCCAGCGTACCGTGTCGTTCAGCCATTTGTCGGCCGGCCGGCCGCGGTCGGCGATGTTGAATTTGCGCGCGATGCGCTGCTCGTAAAGGCTCGGACCGCTGGCGGGCGCCTGCGCCGGGTCTTCCGGCTCGAAATTCAGGTCGAGCACGCCCTCCTTCTCGCCGCGGAATATCGCGAGGATGCGGTGCGCCGGCATCTTCGCAAGCGGCTCGGCCGTGTCGAAATAATCGGCGAATTTCGCGCCTTCGGCCTTCTTTTCTTCCTTCACCTTCGCGGCGAGGCGGCCACGCCCCCACATCTCCTCGCGCAAATTGCCGATGAGGTCGGCATCCTCGGCGAAGCGCTCGACCAGGATCGCGCGCGCGCCTTCGAGAGCGGCGGGGGCATCGGCCACGCCCTTCTCCGCGTCGATGAAAGTGGCGGCCAGCGTGTCGGGCAGCTTGGTTGGATCGGTGAGCAGCGATAGCGCCAGCGGCTCCAGCCCGGCCTCCTTCGCGATCTGCGCCTTGGTACGCCGCTTCGGCTTATAGGGCAGATAAATGTCCTCAAGCCGCGCCTTCGAATCCGCCGCCATGATCTGCGCTTCGAGCGCGTCGTCGAGCTTGCCCTGCTCGCGGATCGAATCGAGGATCGCGGTGCGCCGCGCTTCCATCTCGCGCAAATAGCCGAGCCGCTCCTCCAGCGTGCGGAGTTGCGCGTCGTCGAGCATGCCGGTCACTTCCTTGCGGTAGCGGGCGATGAACGGCACCGTCGAGCCGCCGTCCAAAAGCTCGACCGCGGGGCCGGGGCGGGGGGGGACAAATGCCGCGATGCCGCCGGGCCGCCAAGCGCTTTGCCCGTGTTACCCGCTCTTGATTCCGTCAAAGGCGATCGCGGTCTAACTCACAGCGCGTAGTCTACGATCAAGGACGCGCATCACCTTAGACAGGTCGTGGCCTCGCTTGAGAATGAGGCCTGTGGTTGCCACGACGCTGTAGGCGCCTTGCCGTTTGGTCAGCTTGGGATTTTTCTCGATCCGGTAGAGCGGCTGCTCGCAGGAGCGCCGGAAGATCGAAAACACCGCCCTATCCCTGAGGAAATCTATGGAGTAATCGCGCCATTCGCCCTCGGCAACTTTGGCGCCGTAAAGGGATAAGATCGCGCTCAGCTCATGTCTCGAAAAGCTCGTATAAGGAAGAAGCCCAGCAGCAGCTTGCGGAAGGATGGCGAGCTGGCCTGCTGGGCCCGATGCGCTGGGCCTGCTGTCGTTCATGAAGCCTCCTGGCCGTTTTTGGGAAACAATGTCTTATTATCGCGCTCTCAAGTCGCAGGCGCAAGGGCAAATGCGCGCAGTGGAGGGCGGCTAAACCATCATCTGCAGCAGCATGCTTGGGGCTTGACGGCATTGGCGCTAACTTAAGCGTGACCAGCCACCGGTTGTGCTCTTAACCGCGGTTCCGCCCCTCATCCTGTCCGTCTCCCCATGGGAGAAGGCACGCCTGAATAGGGCGGTGAGCGTGCAACTGCGCCCCCTCTCCCATAGGGAGAGGGCCGGGGTGAGGGGCGTAACGCTCGATTTTTGTTAAGACTGCCCAAG
>JBKQIH010000256.1:0-6718 GCA_052148445.1 Rhodomicrobium sp. | reverse complement strand
TTTTCATGCGTTCCGCGGCTCGGTCGGCCGAGAGGGAAGGCACCGAGGTATAGTGCCGCATGATTTTGACCAGGATGGCCATGACCAGCAACGTTCCGATGACGGCCACGATGGTGCCGCAAGTCCGGTTGGATTGGCATGAATTGTCGTCGTTCATTTGGCGCGTCCCGATGCGATTGAAATGTCAGTGGATAGAGGAACGTAAATGTCCAGCGCCTTCGCTGCTGAAAACCAGATCGCCGCCTAAAGGCGCCAAGCGGATTCAAATGGGTGCTGCAGCAACGCTTACACTGGATGCAGCCAAGCGCGAACATAAAGCCGCGCGCGGAGTTCACGGTGTCGGTGCCGGCGCAGTAGGCCCAGGCCACCTCGGCGGGCGTGACGGTCGAGAATCCTGGTATCCGCTACGACAAGACCGGCAAACCCTTTGCCATGCTGCCTGGCGCGCTCGCGTCTAAAAAGACGAGGAGCCAGGTCCCAACCGGCTGCTCGCCAACGAGCGACATATCGATGGAGCGCGTTTTCCCATCGCCGCTGCACAGGGAGATGTGCGGCCCCGGTTCAACGACCTGCATGGGAAGGCCGATACAGATCAGTAAACCTCCGAAAGATGGATTCTAGACGTACGCGCAGGCGCTCCTAAAAATTATAATCTCCGCTGCGCGCACGGCTTGAACTCGTATCACACGATCTTGACGCGCACGATTTCATGACGCGCAGGCCCCAGCACGTGAGCGGCGCAGGCAAGGCAAGGATCGAAACTGTGTATTGTGCGTAATATTTCTAAGGGCTTATCGGGCTGCGCTAGCGTGTGCCGGTCCAGCAGCGCCGCTTCGTAAGGCCCATGCAGGCCAGCGGTGTCGAGCGGTCCCGCGTTCCAGGTTGTGGGGACGACGGCCTGATAGTTCGCGATTTTCTGGTCCTCGATAACAATCCAATGGCCCAGCGCGCCGCGCGGGCCCTCAACATAACCTACCCCTTGGCAGGTGGCAGGCCAAGTGCCCGGTTCCCATGAACTCGCATCGAATGTGCGCAGGTCTCCCGCTTTGATATTTGCCATCAGCCGATCGTGCCAATTCTGCATTCGCTCGACCATTAATTTGCTTTCAATCCCACGCGCGAGGATTCTTCCAAACGTTGAGTAAAGGGCGTCGAACGGCTTTCCAAGCCGCTGTAGAAGGCCGGATGTGAGATCCATCGCATCCGCATTACCGGCAGCATGGAGCAACACGAGCCGGGCAAGCGGCCCCACTTCGACTGCGTGTCCACGCCATCGCGGTGCCTTGATCCATGAATAGCCACCCTTCGCGTCGAGGTGATCGAAAGGAGGCTTCGGCCCATCGTAATGCAGGTTCGTTTCGCCTTCATAGGGATGTAATCCGGCGTCTTTCCCTTGACTGTAACGGTACCAGGAATGGGTCACGAACTCCTGCACCTGAGCGTTGTCGGAAAGGTCTACCGGATGGATCTGGCTCAAGTTCCGTCCAAGAACGACGCCACGAGGCACGCCGAAGCCATTGGATCCCCCGCCCTTGGACACAAAATCCCCGTACGACATGAAATTGCCTACGCCTTCGCCCCGCTCGAACCAATCGCCGTAATGGCTGGCGATCAATACGAGATCGGGCAAATAGACACGGTCGATAAAGTCCCTCATCTTTTCGATCAGCTGGTTTACCTTCTGAAGGCTGGCCAGATTTACGGCTGTCGAATCGCCGCCGCCAGGCAAGGGTCCGCTTCCCGCCGAAATCGCGCACGGTACGCCGCCAACGATCACGTTTGGATGGGGATCTTTGCCACCGAAAATCGTGACGACCTCACCGATCTCGCGCTGCCAGGCAAGGCCTTCGAGATAATGCGTCAGCGCAAGCAAATTGGCTTCCGCGGGCAGCAAATACCCAGGGTGATCCCAATAACCGTTGGTGAAAATACCCAGCTGTCCAGAGTTCACCAGACCTTTCAAGCGATCTTGAATTTTGGCGAACTGCTTTTCGGAGCTTTCGGGATAGCCGAGCGATTGCGCAAGCCTTGCTGCCTCCAAAGGGTTGGCTTGCAAGGCCGAAACCGGATTGACCCAATCGAGGGCCTGAAGGTGATAGAAGTGCATGACGTGGTCTTGCACCATCTGACATCCCGCCATCAGGTTGCGGATGAGTTCCGCATTCTCGGGAATCTGGATCGACAGGGCATCTTCCACCGCTCGCACCGAGGCGAGCGCATGGACGAGCGTGCACACACCGCAGATCCGCTGGGCGAAAGCCCAGGCATCGCGGGGGTCGCGGCCCTTAAGAATGATCTCGATGCCCCGGACCATCGTACCCGCACCGATCGCATTGACGATCTTGCCGCTGGTATCGATTTCCGCCTCGATCCGCAAATGCCCCTCGATGCGAGTTAAGGGATCGACAACGACTGTCCGGCCCGCCATGTTCGTGGTCCTTCTATTTCGTTGCCAGATTATCTGAAACGAGTTCCAGCAAACTCCCGACTTTCTTGTTCCACTGCGCCTTCTTGCCGCCGTGCTCGAGCGTCTGCCGGCAGCCAGAGCAACTGACGTAGACGGTGTCTGCGCCAGCACTCTCGATCTGTCTCATCTTGATCTGAAAAGCCTTGTCGCGAAGGGCTTGGGCGCGGCCAATCAGCGCTACGCCGCCGCCGCCGCCGCAACACCAGTTCATGTCGCCGCTATCGGACATCTCGTGTAGATCGACCCCAAGGGCTTGCAGCACGGCACGCGGGGCGCCGCTTGCACCGCTACGTCGCGAAATCTGGCATGGATCGTGAAATGTGCAGGAGTGCGCGGCAAGATTGACTTTCAGCCTTCCGTCGCCGATGCACTCAGCTAGATACTCGGAGATATGCAGAACCCTAAAGGGTAGCTGTTTTCGTACCGTATTTGCAGCCTCCCAACGCATTTCAGTGTAGGAGTGGCCGCACTCCGGCATAATGAGCGTCTTCGCCTCGCACCGGATTGCGGCGGCGACAATCGCTTCCGTGACTTCGCGCTGACCTTTCCGGTCCCCAGCAACGAGAGAGACGTTATCGGCGTCGAAACCATCGGTCCGGAACGTCCAGGAGGCACCGATATGGTTGAGGACCCGGGCGAGTGCCGCCATCGAGGCTGGAAACATCTTGATATCGATTGAAGAAACCGTTGGAATGACGTCGGCTTTGTCTTCATCGACATGCATCTGCACGCCGTGGCTGTTGCCGATCTCTATCAAGGTTTGGCGAAATTGCCCTTGCGTGATCCCGAAGGGGCTGCCGGTTGCCTTCTCTTTTTCCGCAATCGCCCCAAGATAATCGGGCGGCACCAGCCCAGCCTCGAACATGCCGTGGCGCGCGCTCTCGACCAGCGCTGCGATATCGATTCCCATCGGGCAAATTAGCGAGCAGCGCCCGCACATATTGCAGGAGTCATAAAGCAGGTCTTGCCACCGGTTGAGCTCCTCAAGGGTAACCTTGGGGGCGAGCCCGAACGCACGGAACAGGAGGGAGAACGGTCCCGTTTCACGCTCGTAGGCCTGCTTGAATGGCTTAATCTTGTAGATCGGAGTATAGCGAGGATCGCCGCTCTCGACATAAAACTGACAGGCCTCCGCGCATTGACCGCAATGAACGCACGCCTCCATGGAAATCGCCGCCGACGGCCCAAAGTCCGAGATGAAAGCACGCATGCCGGCATTGACGCGCTGCGCAGAGTCTTGCTGAGCGGTCTCGGCAATGCGCTGGATGGCCGGTTTTACCGCATTTGGCGTGGCAGGGTTGTTCATACGGTGGCTCCCTTGCGCGCGAAACTTGCTCCGAGTGCACCCCGGCTGAAAAATACCAGGACGGTATGCGCCAGCTTTCCAAATGGAAGCCAGATCATGAGCGCTTCGACGCTGAGGATGTGGATGGCCAGCAGGAATTCGTAGCTTCCAAAAGTTTCTCCGGCGAGCAGTATGCCTGTTAGTACTGGAATAAAGGTGAGAACCAGGCTCAAATAATCATCGAAATTAGATAGCAGACGTAAGACCGGATGCATGAGGCGCCGGATGAACACGATGACGAGCACGGACAAGGTTACGCCGCTGACGAGCGCTACGATGCCTTTGGGCAGCGGGGGCCAAGACAAGCCCGTGGCTGCTTTTATCAAAAGAATATGCGGCGCCCCGCCGGTCAGGATGACGAAAAGGCCGATATGGAACGCGTAGCCGAGCATAGCTCCTACAGCAATGCGAGGCCAAAATGTCCGATGCGGCAGCATGCGCGAAAGAATGGCTGAAAGAGCGCCGCGGACAGGGCCGCGCGCGCCACGGCGCGGCGCGGCGAGGTTGCGCTTGTACGGAAGGAAAAGAACGCCGGACAGACGCCAGATCAACCCCCCGGTCAGTATGAGCACCGACCAATACAGTGCCGGTCCGCGTGCGAAATCGAGGAGTGTCATGTCTCTGCTCCCGGCTTTGTTTTGAGGCTGTGTTCGATGCTTTTATCGACGGCAAGGCGCGCACGCCGCGCGGCAAGCGCCGCAATCGTGCCGGCTGCAAGTCCCGCACCGCTCGCGATTGCAACATCCTTCCAGCCTGGCCCCTCGCCGCCAGAAAGCGAGGTGTAGAACCCGCCTTTGTCCCAAAAATCGGGCTCCGAACAGCCCAGACAGCCATGGCCCGACTGGATCGGAAAGCTCGTCCCGCCGTTCCATTTGACGCTCGCGCAGGCGTTCCGGGTTACAGGGCCTTTGCAGCCCAGTTCGAACAAACACCACCCTTGACGGGCCCCTTCGTCGTCGAAGCTTTTGGCGAACTTGCCCTGATCGTAAAATGGCCGCCGGTAACATTGATCGTGGATAGAGGTTCCAAAATAAGCCAGCGGACGCTTATGCGCATCTAGGTCGGGAAGCCGGCCGAAGCTGAGAAAATTCACGACCACCCCGGTCAGGACTTCGGGTATTGGAGGGCAGCCGGGAATGTTGACGATGGGTTTGCCGCCAATGATATCTTCAACGCCGCAGGCGCCGGTTGGATTGGGGGCAGCCTTCGGCAGGCCGCCAAAGGCCGCACAGGTGCCGACCGCAAGGATTGCCTTGGCGTCCTTTGCATACTCACGCACCATATCCAAATTGCTCCGCCCTCCGGTCATGGAATACACACCGCCGTCTTCCGGAGACAGCGAACCGTCGATCGCGAGCAGATAGCTACCTTTGTTTGCGGCGGCCGCTTCGCGCAGTGTGCGCTCTGCAGCTTCGCCTGCGGCAGCCATCAATGTTTCCTGGTAGTCGAGCGAGATGAAGTCGAACATCAAGGACTCAAGAGTTGGAGCCGCCGAGCGCGTGAGGGTTTCCACGCATCCGGTACATTGCTGAGCGGACAGCCAAATCACCGACTGGCGGCGCGCCTTGGCAAGATTCTCTGCGATGGTGGCTGCCATCGAAGGAGGCAAGGCCAAGCTTGCCGCCATGGCCGTTGCAAATTTCAAAAGTTTGCGCCGCGAGATGTTATGGAGAGCGAGTTCCTCGCCAAGCATTGCACTCATGACACGCCCTCCTTGCCGGGGAGGCAGCAGAGGAGCGTCTTTACGGTTACTTCCAGATCCTTACGATGGGTACGAACGATGTTTGGCACATCGGCCACTTCTATCAAGCGCGCCACCACCCGGCCGAGCTCGTCCTCATGCTGGACCCACCAAATGCCGGCATAGGCAGTCTCATAAATTTCGCTGTTGCCGGCCACATCGAGCGCGATGGAGACTTCACCGCGTCCGAGGCGATCTTTGAACTTATGCAGATCGGCGGGGGACATAGGCAGCTTGAAAAGGTCGACGCTGCCGCGCTCGCCGATGTCGAGAAAGCGCCTCAGCAAATCTCGAAGTTCGCTGAAGAGTGCAGCCAGCATCGCGCTAGGCTCGCCATCGGTAGCCGTGCTCTCGACCGTTTCGTGGGCTTGGAAAATCGTCGTCAAAGCTTTCCTCCTGGGGAAGATCCTTCCATTGCCGGGCGATCTCGATCGCTGTCGCGCACGCCTTGGGAATAACCGCGGCCACCGCCTCGGTTAACTCCCCGCCCCAATCGGCGCAGGATGGCTGGATGGCGATGATTGCGAGCCGGGCAGGCAGACGCTCCTCAAGATGGAGCAAACTTAGTAGGTCGATAAGCCCAGCCTCGTGTACGCTTCTACGCTGGCTTGAGCGAAGCCAATCGTGGATATCGCCGATGCCCAGCACTTTCAGGGTCCCTGGAGTATCTCCAAGGTCTGCAGCGTCGATAATGATGCAGTCCGTATGATCTGCAACGATCCCCGCCAGACGGAAGCCCAGTGTACCGCCGTCGACAAGGTGCAGGACCTCCGCGCGCGGGTGCCGGCGCAGTGCATCGATGACATGCACGCCGGCGCCATCGTCCGTCAGGAGAGAGTTGCCGAGGCCAAGTGTTAGAATGTTCAACGTCATCGAGCCGAGCTTACAGGTATTGGGCCGGAAACCCCTGCCGGAGTGGCAGAGAAGAGGCTAGAAAACGCTAAGTCTTCATCAGCCAGCCCGGCAGCTTGACCGTTGCGCTTCCGTGCACGACCACTTCGCCGGTCTGCTTGGTCATAACGCAATTGATCTTGGCGATATGCTTGGGCAGCAGGGCGGTAATAGTCAGGACAAGGGTGACGGAGTCGATGATAAACACCGGCGCGAGGAAAACCAGCGACTGGCTGAGAAACACCGTTCCAAGGCCGGGCATTTCTCCACCCAG
>JBKQIH010000255.1:0-12369 GCA_052148445.1 Rhodomicrobium sp. | reverse complement strand
CGCGCGACCACCGCCGCATGCGCCGTCCGCCCGCCGCTTGCCGTCAAAATGCCGGCCGAAACCGCAAATCCCGCCACATCGGCCGTGGACGTATCGGGCCGGATCAGCACCACCGGGTCTTTCGTCTCCCTCGCAAGCTCAACCGCCCGCGCGCTTTCGAAAACGGCGCGCCCGCTAGCCACCCCGGCCGAAGCGGGCGTACCCGCCGCGAGCGCGGTGGCCTCTCCTTCAAAGCGGGTGATCGCGGCGGCGTCGAGATCGATTTCAGCGGCGCGTTTGGTGCCCTCGCGCGCGTCGATGGCGCCCTCGTGCACCAAATCGATCAGCACACGCACCGCTGCGCGCGGCGTGCGCTTGGCCGGGCGCGTCTGCAGGAAGTAGAGCGCGCCGTCCTCCACGGTGAATTCGATATCCTGCATGTCGCGGAAATGGCTTTCGAGGCGCGCAGCGCCGTCTTCGAGCGCGCTCGCCGCGTCCGGCAGCCGCTCCTTGAAATATTCGGGATGGCTCAGCACGCGCTTGCCTGAGACCACGTCTTCGCCCTGCGCGTCGAACAGAAAATCGGTGTAGAGGCCCTTCGCGCCCGTTGCCGGGTTGCGGGTGAAGGCAACGCCCGCGCCGGACCGCCCGCCGCTATTGCCGAACACCATGGCCTGCACGGTGACAGCGGTTCCGGACAGCCCCTCAAGGCGGTTGAGGCGGCGGTATTCGCGCGCCCGCTCGCTCTCCCAAGAGCGGTACACGGCTTTGGCCGCCGCTTCGAGCTGGTGGTAAGGATTGGCGGGAATGGGCTCGCCCAGCAATGTTGCCGCCTCGTCGAGATAGGCGGCGGTGAGGCGTTCCAAGGTTTCGGGATCGAGTTCCGCTTCGGTTTCGATGCCTTCCGCCTTCATGGCCGCCGCAAGCCTTGCCGCGAAGAGGGCCGCGCCCTTGTTCGCGGTGACCTCCGTGTAGGCTTGCACGAAGCGGCGATAGCTATCCCAGGCGAGGCGCGGATTGCCGGTCAGCCGGATCAACCCGCGCACCGTTCTTTGCGTCATGCCCGTGTTGAGGATGGTGTCGAGCATGCCCGGCATGGAGCGGGCCGCGCCCGACCGCACCGAGACGAAAAGCGGCAAGCGCGAATCGCCGAAAATACGGCCCGTCGCGTGCTCCAGTTCGCCGATGCCTTTTGTCAGCATCCGCCGGAGCAGGTCTTCCGCGCGGATGTCGCCTGCATTCATGGGCTGGCAGAGCCGCGTCGATATGGCAAAGGCGGGCGGAACCTGGAGCCCAAGCTTTGCCATTTGCCAGAGATTGGCGGCCTTGGAGCCTCCAAGCTCCGCCGTCAGCGGCCGGCCTTCCCCGCCGGAACCGATGATAAAGAGATCGTTCTCGGCCGAGAGCTGGCTCATGCGGGTTTCTCGTCAAGGATGCGGTTGCGAAGCGCGAGCGCGGCGTGGGCCAGGTAATCGGTGGCGGTTTCAAGCGCCCGGCCGATTTCCATCCGAAGCACCAGCATGCGCGCATCCGCACTGTTCGAAATGAACTCGGCCATGGCTTTCCTGAAAGCCTCGTCGGCCTTTCTTTCCTCTCCCATAACAGCGTCGATGGCGCGAAGCGCGTCGGTTACATCGGCTTGCAGGCCTTCGGGTAAATTGTGGCTGGCCTCCACGGCGCGGATCAGGTGCGCGACGCTTTGGACGGCGATGCCGGCCAAGCGGGCAAGCGGCTCGAAGGCCTGATTTCCGCTGCCGTCGCTGGGCGCAAGGGAGAGGATAAACGCCGCCTCCTCCAGCGAGTCGTTGGCGTCTTCCGCGCTGTTGGCCACCGTTCTGAGCGGCTCGCCGGAATCCGCCAGGCGGCTTGCTATGCCGCGTGCCTCAACCGTCAGGGTATCGGCCTTATGCTCCAGGCGGCGCGCTTGCTCCGCGAGCGCCCCCCGGCCCGGCGCCCGGTTGTCCCCGAGCGCATCGAGGATCAGGCCGGCCATCATCCGCGAGAGACCGAGATGCCGGCCGATAACGGTCAAAAGAGATGCCTCCATCGACTCGAATTCGGAGACGAACTTGGCTTGAATCTCGTCCTTCAATAACCGGATGGAAAGCCCCGCGGACAGGCCCTCGCTGGCAACCTTCAGAGTATGCTTGAGAAATTCACACGTCTGGTTGACGCCGAGCACCGAGTCGAGCCGCCTTCCGTAAGGCACATGCCCGGCGCCCCTCGCCCGCACCGCCTCATAGATCAGCTCCGCACCGCCAAGCTCCAGAAAGGCACGGTGGCCGAAATCGTGCGCGGCGGCCCAGCGCAGCACGGCAATCGCGGCATCGTCATCTACGAAATTGCGCAACGCTTTGCGGGCCTTGTTCCAGTCGATCATGAACACCAGCCGGGACCCAAGATAGCTCAGGAACTCCTCGACCCCCGCCGCGTCCAGCGCGCCGTACCGGCCCGTTATCAGCAGGAATTGCCCGTTCTTGCCGAGGTTCTGAGCGCTTCTCCCGGTAAGCCCGCTCCACTCCACATCGTGCCCGTCGAAAAGCCGCATGAAAAACTTCGTACGCTGCCGGTGAATGTCGGTGTAGGTGATCGTCACCGTCAGATCCTCGGCATGAATGACGAGCACATGCGCGTCCGTGGTGCCGATATCGTTCTGGACGATCAGGCGCCGGCCTGTCCGCGTTGCCGTGGTGCCAAGGCCTGGATGGCCGAACGCCAAGCCGCGCGTCCGGTTGAGCCCGCGCATGAAGGCGGCGACCCTTTGTCTTTCGAGATCCCCAAGCCTGTGCACGCGCGCTCCGTCCACGCTCTCGACCGCCGCCTCCGCTTCGAGCCGGTTGAGCGCCTTGTGCACGTCCATGATCAAAAGGTGCTCGCTGTCCTGGCCGCCCGCGCGCGCCGAGGTGATGCCGGCAATCGCCGCTTGCGTAAGCACGTCGCCGTCAGCCGGCTTCGAGGCGGACCGCAAGCTGCCGAGGCGTTTCGCGAACCCCTCCGCCTGTCCGGTCTCCGCGAGTTGGAGCGGTGCAATCATCGTATCGATGCCGGCATATAGGCCCCGAAGCAGCGCCTGTGCCCCCGGTATGGTGAGCCGGCCGCCATCGAGCGCGCGCGCGTCCTTGACGGTGGCTGCGAAGATCGCATGATCGAGGCCCGCCGCACGGCACTCGGCGTCGAGCGAGTGAACCGGCGCGGCTGGATTATGCGCGTGGCTCACCGCCTCCTGAAGCAGCGTCATGAGCAGCTTTGCGCGATCGTTCGCTTCCAGCGCCGCCGCCAAAAGCTCAGGGAGCAAAACTTGCGCCTCACCCAGCTGCTCGATGATTTGAACTTTGGCAGTCATGGGACGGCTCGCTCTCGATTTGTATTTCCTTGTACAAGCCGCCGCCGGAGCGTTCCTTGCGGAAAATCAATCGCCGCCGGCGGGGCAGGACCGGGAATTGGCGATCCGCAAAACGCACATTACCCTCACCCTAGCCCTCTCCCAATGGGAGAGGGGATTCGCTCGCAGCCGTGGAGAAGACGTTCCTTTTCCCATTGAGAGAAGGAGAGGATGAGTGGGGAAAGCGGTATGGCTATAACTCATCCATCGGCCGATTACGGATGCTAGCGCCGCCCCCCTATCAATGCCACAATGAAGTTGCATGAGCATTTTAGCCTTTAAATCGAATCTGGCGTAATTAGATCCGCAGGAGTAAAGCTCCGGCACCGTCCTTCTTCCATCCGGTCCGCGTCCAAAGGGTGAAGTCCATGTTTATATTGAAACTTCGAAAGCCTGTACAAATTGCCGGTGCGGCTCTTTGCATCGTTGCAGCTCCGGCCGCCGTTTTTGCGCAAGCCGCGACCCCCTTTAGCCAGCTCGCCGGTACTTGGCACGGCTCCGGTCAAGTGCGGCTCACCGATGGAAGCAGCGAACGCCTGTCCTGCCGCGGTTCCTACGCCCAAAAATCGGGGGGCACCGAACTGTCGCTCTCCATTCGCTGCCAATCCACGAACGCCAAGATCGATATGAAAAGCGGCTTGAGCTACGAAGGCGGCCGCGTGAGCGGGCATTGGGAAGAGCGGAGCTTCGGCCTTGAAGGCGAGGCGAACGGCAGCGCGTCGGCCAACAAAATCAGCCTGCGGATATCCGGCCAGTTGCAAGCCTCCATGTCGGTCACGTTGACCGGTTCCACGCACCACGTCAGCATCTCATCGAGGGGACCTGGCTTCACGAACGTCTCCATCGCGTTCTCACGCGGCTGAGCGGAGGCGCGGCCCGATGAACGCAGCGCCGTCGCTCAATACAAGCACCCAAGCCGGGCGGTGCGAGATCGCCGCCTCCGGATCGTGGACCGCCGTTTACGCGGGCGATCTGGAAGCTCTGATTGGCCGTGCGGCAGCCGAGTCGGCAAACGCCCGCGACGTTTCCATCGATATGCGCGGCGTCGGCGCGTTCGATACATTCGGTGCTTGGCTTCTCGAACGCTTGATCCGCGAGCGGTCGAGCGGGGGCCTCGAAACGGGCATTGTGGGCTTGCGCGATGAGTTCCAGGGCCTGTTGCACGATGTGCACGAGGTGAACCGGGAAGAGGGCCGCAAACAAGCGGGCGCAGGACTGCTCTCGACGCTTGAGGGGTTCGCCGATGCCCTCATCGCGGGCGCGGCCACCATGCTTCCGTTCCTGTACATGCTAGGAGCCATCGGTGCGGCGGCTGTGCGCGTTATCCGGAACCCAAGGCACTTCCGCCTCACCTCCGCCGTGCATCAGCTCGACAGGGTCGGCTGGCAGGCGGCGCCAATCGTCCTTTTGATTACTTTTCTCATCGGCTGCATCATCGCTCAGCAAGGTTTCTTCCATTTCCGGAGGTTCGGCGCCGAGAACTATGTCGTCGACATGGTCGGCATTCTCATCGTCCGCGAAATTGGCGTTTTGCTCGTGGCTATCATGGTGGCGGGCCGCTCCGGCAGTTCCTATACCGCCGAGCTTGGCTCTATGAAAATGCGCGAGGAGATCGACGCGCTCCGCACCATGGGTCTCGATCCCGTCGAGGTGCTCATCCTTCCCCGCATCCTCGCTCTCATCATTGCCGTGCCGATCCTAACCTTCCTGGGCTCGATGGCAGCCCTCTATGGAGGCGGCCTAGTAGCCTGGGCCTACGCTGGCATGAGCCCGGATGTCTTCATTGCGCGCCTGCATGACGCCGTCACGATTACCCATTTCAAAGTCGGGATGATCAAGGCGCCCTTCATGGCGCTCGTTATCGGCGTCGTTGCTTGCGCGGAAGGCCTTCAGGTGAAAGGAAGCTCGGAATCGCTTGGGTTGCAAACGACAACGTCCGTGGTGAAATCGATCTTTCTCGTCATCGTATTGGATGGCCTGTTTGCAATCTTCTTCGCCGCGATCGGGATGTGACGATGACGGGGAACGCCGGCGCCGTTATTTCAATCCGCGATCTTACCGCCGGCTTTGCGGACGCCACGGTTCTTTCGGGGCTTTCGCTCGATGTGTACCGCGGCGAGATTTTGGGCTTAGTGGGCGGCTCGGGCAGCGGCAAATCGGTCTTGATGCGCACGATCATCGGCCTTTTGCCGAAGCGCGCCGGGACCATCGAGCTTTTCGGGACCGACCGGGATAAAGCAAGCGATGCGGAGCTGCGCGCCATCGAACGCAGATGGGGCGTCCTGTTCCAGCAAGGTGCGCTGTTTTCGTCGCTGACCGCGCGCCAGAACGTGCAATTTCCGATGCGGGAATATCTCTCCATCTCGGAGCGGCTCATGGATGAGGTCGCTTCCGCCAAGCTGGAGATGGTCGGGCTGCGCCACGCCGATGGCGATAAATTCCCTGCCGAGCTTTCCGGCGGCATGACGAAGCGTGTCGCGCTGGCCCGGGCGCTGGCCCTCGATCCTGAGATCGTCTTTCTGGATGAGCCGACCTCCGGCCTCGATCCGATAGCGGCGGCGGAATTCGACGACCTTATTCTGACGCTGAAACGCACGCTTGGGCTCACGGTCTTCATGGTCACGCACGATTTGGACAGCCTTTATCTGGCTTGCGACCGGGTCGCAGCCCTCGCAGAAGGCAAAATCGTCGCGGAAGGTCCCATCGCCACAATGCTCCTTTCAAACCATCCCTGGGTGAAATCCTATTTTCAGGGCCAGCGGGGCCGGGGATTGGCTCAGATTGCGCATGCAACGGCACAGGGTTAGAACCAATGGAAATCAGAGCGCGTTATGTTTTAATTGGGCTTTTCACCCTCGCCGTTATTATCGGAGGCTTCGCCTTCGTCTATTGGCTGCAAACGGCAGGCAGCCTTGGCAAGCGGACGGCCTACGATGTCCGGTTTAGCAATTCCGTTTCGGGCCTCTTGACCGGATCCCCCGTGCTGTTCAACGGCATCCGGGTCGGCGAGGTTTCGCGGCTGAGGCTCGTACCGGGCGAACCGCGCCTCGTCGATGCGACAATCTCCATCGACGCGAATACGCCTGTAAGAGCCGATACGAAGGTCTCGCTTGAGTTTCAGGGTCTAACCGGTGTCGCGGTGGTGACGCTGGAAGGCGGCTCGCAAGGTGCGCCTGTGCTTGCCGCACCCAAGGGTGAGCTTCCACGGCTGACCGCGGACGAGGCCGCCGGCCAATCCATGAGCGAGGCGGCGCGCCGGGTGCTGGGCCGGCTGGACAAAGTCCTCGCCGAGAATTCCGATGGCGTGCATAGCATCGTGACCAACCTTGCTTCGTTCTCAGAGGCGCTGGGCCGCAATTCCGGCAAGGTCGACGGTGTCCTCGCCGGCCTTGAGCGCATGACGGGCGGTGGCAAGACCGCGGGACTTTTCTATAATTTAAGCGCGGTTCCAGCACCGGCAGCGCCTTCCGGGCCGCTCGGAAAACTGATCGCGGTTCCGGACCCCACCGCGCTGTTGGCTTACGATTCGGAGAAGCTTCTGAGCCAAAACCAGACGGGGCAGATCGAGGCGCTTGGCAATGCCAAGTGGAGCGACACGCTGACCAAGCTTGTTCAGGCCAAGATCGTCCAGAGCTTCGAGAACGACGGTTGTCTCGGTGAGGTGAACAGGCCCATCGAGGGCGTCACGCCGGACTTCCAGCTTCTGACCGAGATCCGGCGATTTCAGATCGTGCAGGCGCCGCAGCCCGCCGCCGAAGTTGAGATTAGCGCCAAGCTCGTTGCCAGCGATGGACAGATCGTGGCCGCGCGAATCTTCAGCGCCAAAGAGCCCGTGCACTCGAAGGATGAAGCCGAGGCCGCCCGGGCGCTCAACGCGGCGTTCGCGACCGTCGCAACGGACCTCCTTGGATGGACCAGGAGCGCGGCCGGGACCGCTAGCAGCAAGAGCCCGGCGGGCGAAAAAACGAACGGCGAGGATAAGAAGCTTTAAGCGCCCGCTGCGCTAATTGTTGCTAAGAACTCTTTTGCAGATCCTGTTCAATTTTAAATGCTTAAGCTTGGAACGCCGCCTCCTTGGGTTCGTTAACCCGAATGAGAGGGAGGTGGCGGCCTTTCAGCCGCCGCGGCAAAGGCCTCCCGCAAATCCCTTGAAATGATGGAGTAAAACATGCCTCACAAAGGACTCTTGTTCGCCGCCGCTGCCGCGCTCGCGGCACTCCCCGCACTGACGCCAGCGGCTGCGGAGCCAGGTTCGCCCCGCTCAGCTCCGCTGAGCAGCCCAGCCGGAATCACGCAAGTGCAGTATTACGGCCCCGGTTATTATGGCTATCACCGCTGGCACTACGGCTACGGCCCGTATTATGACGGAGGTCTCCTCAGCGTTCCGGGCGACGTGATTGCCGGCACAGCTGGCGCCGTTGGCGATGTCCTAGGAGGCCCCTATACCGGTCCTTACGCGCGGGCCGGCGTGGCTGCTTGCGAACGCCACTTCCGGTCGTTCGATCCAGCCACAGGCACCTACACCACCTATAGCGGCGAGCGCGTCACGTGCCCCTATCTGGGCGGCTGATCTCTCGCGCGTGAAAGCCGCCGCTAAGCCGGCGGCTTTTCCATCCGCCCGGCCTTCCCTTTACCGTCCGGTAAGCGATTCCCTCGAATTTCCATTAATCATCTTAAATGTTTATACTTGGTGCGGCGCGGCGCAAGTGGTTCAATTCCTGAAAGCCAGGGGAAGTTACGCGTGCACCCGCCGCAGCCCCCCGTATGCGTAATGAAGGACTAACTAAGCCATGCTTTATAAGGGTTTCCTGTTTGCCGCGGCCGCCTGGACCGCTCTTTCCGCCGCGGCGCCAGCCGATGCCGGCCCGGCAGCCTTGGGACTCGCCCCGCAAAGCAACGACGCCGCGATTGTGAAAGTCGATTACTACTATCGAGGTTACGATGGCTATGGCGAGGATCCGTATCCAGGCCCCGGCCTTTTAGGACTCCCGTTTGCTGTGCTTGGCGGGGTAGCTGGCATCGTGGGCGGCATTCTTGACGCCCCGTTTCATGGCCTTGAGTACCAGGGCGAGCCATATTATGGCCGGTACTACGATCGCGACACATACAATGGCAATTATCGCGAGCCGTATTATGGCCGGAACTATGATCGTGGTGCATACAATGGCTATTATCGCGAGCCATATTATGGCCAGGACTACAATGACAGCGCGTATTATACGCCAAAATATTATAGCGATACGCGGGACGATCGCGATTACGGTGGCGACGATACTGCCTATAGGAGCCGGTATTACGGCAATACCTATTACGGCAGCGAAGGCGATGACGGAACATACTATGGTGGCCAGTACAGCGCTTACACGGGCGCTTACGAAGAGCGCGGCGCGGCGGCTTGCGCACGCGAATTCCGCTCTTTCGATCCAGCCTCCGGCACCTATTCCACTTACGACGGCAGGCAGGTCGTTTGCCCCTATCTCGAGCGTTGACGGGTTCGTGGAAGCTGGCTTCAGCCGGACGGTCCGAAACGCTCTGTCTTGATGAGTGACGGTGCATGGCCAAGCTCCACGAGCTGGCGTGAGACGGCTTCCACAATGGAGTTCGAGCCGCAGACGAAAATTTGCGGCATGGTCTCCGGTCCGAAACCGGCCTCCACGAGCATGGCCCGGTCGGCGCGCCGGCTTGGACCGGCCCATTTGGGTGGCGTGCCGCGCGTGAGCGTAATCGTAAGATTGAGCGCGGGATCGGCGGCTAGCGCTTCCAGCTCTGCGCGGTAGATGATGTCCTCGAAGGTTCGCGAGGAATACAGCAGCGCTGCCGGAACCTTGCTCGCCTGGCGTTTGCGGTGGCGCAGCATGGACATCAGCGGCACCAGCCCCGAGCCGCCGCCGATCAGGAACAGCGGGCCGCCTTCCGCGACCGTCCAGACGAAATGCCTGCCGATGGGGCCGCGTATCCCGAATTTGTCGCCCGGCCGCAGCTCGTTCACCAGATAGTCCGAAACCTCGCCATCGTCGACCAGCTCCACGGTGAGCGCGAGCCCGTCATCCTCCGGCGGCGAGGCGATGGAATAGCTGCGCTGTGCCTGGTAGCCATCCTCAGCCGTCAGCCTTATGTCCACGTGCTGCCCTGGTAAATGCCCCGGCCAGCCCGGCACATCGAGCCGTAGCGTCTTCACCCGCGGCGTCTCCGTCACGATCTCGCGCGCGGTTGCGACGAGCCACTTGCGGGCTTGGCCGGTTTCCACCTCAGTCCGTGTCATAGCGCTGCTCGCGCCAGGGATCGCCGTAGATGTGATAGCCGTGGCTCTCCCAGAAACCGGGCTCGTCGCTCTCCATGAAGCGCAGCCGGCGCACCCATTTGCCGCTCTTCCAGAAATAGAGATGCGGCACGAGCAGCCGCGCCGGGCCGCCATGCGACGGCAGGATCGGCAGCCCCTCATAGCGCGTGGCGATCATGCCCTTGCCGCCGGCCAGATCGGCCACCGGCACGTTGGTGGTGTAGGCGCCGTCGCAATGCGCCATGAGATAGGGCGCGGGTGCTTCGCTGAGGCCAACGGCGGCGAGGAGATCGTCGAATGTCACGCCGGTCCATTTTGTGTCGAGCTTCGACCAAGTGGTGACGCAATGGATGTCGGTCTTGACCGTGGTCTGCGGCAGCGCCTCGAACTCGGCCCAGCTCCATTTGCCGAGCAGCCGGCCGCCGAGCTGCAGCGCGAGCGTCCAGTTCGCGATCTTTATGTCCGGCGCCGGGCCGTAAGAGAGCACGGGGAAATCGTCCGTGACATGCTGGCCGGGCGGGATGCGGCTTTCGAGACCGGCGTTGCGGCGCGATTTGAAGCCGCGCGATAGGGGGGAGTCGTCCATGGGTAGCCTAGGCGGCGGTTAGATTTCAATGTCTGCGTTTATCCAGTCCTTCCGATCACAACCACAAACAAATAGCACAGAGATTCCGTTTCGCGCGAGCGCGCCTTTATGATCTAGCCAGTCAGTATCAACCGCATTGGCTAACGGGACGCCACTTTTGCGAGCCGCCGCTGCAAACTTGCGATCAGATTGATCGAAAGTAGCTAGCTCTGGATCGGCGGGAAAATCGATATACTGCTTAGTTTCCTCGTCGATTGCCAGTTCAATTCTGGACACCCGGGAAGGAGCGCTTTGCAAAATAGTTTGGTAGAATCGGTCGCCAACGCCTGGCTGACCTGAAGGGCTTAAATGGCGATGATATTCCGCCTGGATGTCGCCCTTCATATCCAGGATAACTTGTCCATTGTTTATAAGTTTATTTAAAAAATCTATCGTGGCCAGCCTACAGTCTATTTTTGCATTTGTGTTTCTGCCATTTGCAACTATAGCGACATTAGTATCAACTACATGCCGCATTACTCTGCAGCCTTCATCCGGTGCAATCTGGCCTTTTCCGCTTCATACGTCTCACCAAAGGCATCGCCCATAAAGTTCTTAGGCCAATTTCCAATTTGTCCGTAGAGGTCGAGTTCAAGTGGCTCCAATCGTGAGATGCCATCTGGTGCGTCACAGAAGAATAGCTTAACGTTCTTTGCAGCTATTTCGCTCTCCGCGATTCTCCTCTGCAGGCGAAGTAGCATGTGCTCGGAATGACTTTCTACAATAATTTGTAATTTTCGATGCAAGCAAGCGTTGATGATAACATCGGCAAGGTTAGCCTGAGCAAGTGGGTGAAGGTGAATCTCGGGTTGCTCCAAAATAACTATAGAATCCTCTGGAACAAACTGAAGCAACGTAATTACCGGGAGCACTTGAGATACACCGAAGCCGACATCTGTTAATAAAGCTTCCGTCCCGCCTTCTCTTGTCTGGACTTTTGCCTGCCAGCGATTAGAGCCTTCCGCAATTTCTTCGACCCTAAAGTCATGAATCAAACCCATTTCACGAAGCCAATATGCAACCATTTCTTGAAACGGCTTTCGGCGATCATGCGCCTTTGCGTTGCGGAGCTGCCGTGCCGCCGTTGCAGCAAGTATGACATCTATAGCCTTGTCACCTCGAATGCCTACATCCTGCGGAGAGGACCTTGCCCATAAGTAGTCACGTTTGGGGTCGTCTCGTAGAGGACCCAGATAATAGATCCTATCCATTTCTTTTTCATAGGCGTCCTCAATATCTGAGAGAAACGAGGTATTCTGATAATAGGTGCGAGCTTGATCCGGGAATGCATAAGATTTGAGTGGGCGGTGTAGTGGCCACGTACGACCTTTTGTTCTCAAAGGTGTAAAATTGCTTCCCTTAGCAGAAAGCTCGAAATCCTTTTCACTGCTACCCTTGGGCAGGAGCGCGAACGTTGCTCCCCCAAGCGTATATATCAACTTCGTTGATACTACTCCAAGCTCAAGAGCTTTCACCTCGCTTTCAATCCTGAGATCTTTAGAACGAAGCAACGGGGCGCGATTGCCACTGGGGTCTGCTATCACGAGGTCCTTTGGTAGCTCGATGGAAAGATCCCAAGATAGCGCTTTACTCTCATTATGCTTGTGGATGACGTCTTTGTATACGCCTAAACTGACATACGATCCGTTTAGATCAATCGAGATGGCCCGATCTGTAGCATTCTTTGTTTGCTTTAGCAGGAGAAGGAACTGAATCAAGCTTGTTTTGCCCGAGGAGTTTGTCCCGAACAATGCTGTAATTGGACCAAATTCTATATCAGCGTTTGGCCAACTTTTAAAATTTTCGAACTTGAGACGTTTCAACATCTATCTTTATCTGATGCGTTGGAATTGCCGGTCACGTAGTCTAACTCGCATAAGCGTTTGCTGAGGTCTCTAATGCTTTTGGCTGCAGTTTTAAGTCGGGAACTTGCGCACGCGGCGTACCCCTCACGATCATTCGCGGCTTTGATAACGGTGTGATTTGCGGATCGGGAAGCATATTCGAGCGCAGCCGTTATGTCGCCGTCTTCCAGATACGGGTAGTTCGCCAGGATTTCGGCCCGATCCGCTCCCTCGGCGAGGAGATCCAGAATATCGCTCA
>JBKQIH010000254.1:0-2951 GCA_052148445.1 Rhodomicrobium sp. | reverse complement strand
ATCCTCACGAGCGCCAAGGCGCGCGGCATCCGCATCGTCGATACGCGCGGCGAAGCGACGGCGGTGTTCGCGGCCGATGCCGTGGCCCGGCTAACGGGCGTTCCAGGGGTCGCGGCCGTTACCGCCGGCCCCGGCGTCACCAATACCGTGACCGCGCTTAAGAATGCGCAGCTCGCGCAATCGCCCGTTGTGCTCCTCGGCGGGGCGGCGCCGACGCTGCTGCAAGGCCGCGGTGCGTTGCAAGACATCGATCAGCGCCCGCTCGTGGCGCCCGCGGTCAAGCTCGTTAGGCAGGTGCGGCGCGTCCGCGATCTCGGGCCGGCCGTCGAGGAGGCGTTCGCAGCGGCGCTATCCGGCATGCAAGGCCCGGCGTTCATCGAATGCCCGGTCGACATCCTCTACGACGAGCAGCTCGTGCGCGGCTGGTATGGGGATGCGGCGGGCAAGGGCAGGGGGATCGCGGGCCGGGCGCTTAAATATTACATTGACCGGCACCTCGGCCGCATGTTCGGCGGTGCCGATACCGCGCCAGCGCCTCAGGTCCGCAATGTTCACGCCTCCGCCCCTCGCCCGTCGAGGGTGAGCGCTGCAATGGGCGCACTTGCGCGGGCCTCGCGGCCGCTTGCGGTCATCGGCAGCCAGGCGCTCGCGGCGGGAAACGACCCGGCGCGCGTTGCCGCCGCGATTGGCCGCCTCGGTGTGCCGGTCTATCTTTCAGGCATGGCGCGCGGACTGCTTGGGCGCGATCACCCGCTTCAGCTTCGCCATAAGCGCCGCGAGGCTTTGAAGGAAGCCGATTGCGTCATTCTGGCCGGGGTGCCGTGCGATTTCCGGCTGGACTACGGGCGGCATGTGCGCCGCTCGGCCAACCTCATTTCCGCTAACCGCAGCCGCAAGGAGGCGCGCTTGAACCGCGTGCCCAATATCGCGGCAATCGGCGATGCCGGGCTGTTCCTTGAGCAGCTAGCGGGCAAGGCCGGCGGCGGGGCGCGCTGGCAGGATTGGATCGCGGGCCTGCACGCCCGCGACGCGGTGCGCGAAGCGGAAATCGAGCAGCAGGCCCAAACGGGCGGCGACTACGTGAACCCCATCGCACTCCTGCGCGCCATCGACCGCAGCGTCGGCGATAACGCCATTTTCGTCGCCGACGGCGGCGATTTCGTCGCCACGGCGTCTTATATTTTGCGCCCGAGGGGCCCGCTCTCATGGCTCGATCCGGGACCGTTCGGCACGCTCGGCGTTGGCGCAGGCTTCGCGCTCGGCGCCGCGCTCTGCCGGCCCGGTGCGGAGGTTTGGATCATGTTCGGCGACGGCGCCTGCGGCTATAGCCTCGCTGAGTTCGATACCTTCGTGCGCCACGGCATTCCGGTGATTGCGGTCGTCGGCAACGATGCCGGCTGGACGCAGATCGCCCGCGAGCAGGTGAAAATGTTGAAGGACGATGTCGGAACCGTGCTAGCGCGCAGCGCCTATCATGAGGTGGCAGCGGGGTTCGGCGCCGAGGGCATTTTGGTGAAAAGCGATGCCGAAGTGCCCGAAGCGCTTGCCCGCGCGAAGGCCGCCGCGAAAGCCGGCAAGCCCGTGCTGATCAACGCCTGGCTCGCCCGCACCGATTTCCGGGAGGGGGCTTTGTCAATGTGAGGGCGAAGTCCCCCCTCACTCTGTCTCTCTCCCCTGGGGGAGAGAGGACGCTGCCGCAAAGGTCGCAGACTCCCTCTCCCCTTGGGGAGAGGGTTGGGGTGAGGGGGTCTACCGCATAGTTCAAGGGAAGGAATGAGCATCATGAGCACCATCGAAGCGCTAGACGTGCGGGCGGAGCCGCAGCTCTCCGGCATTCTTTCCGTGCAGCGCCAGGCCTTCTTGCGCGACGGGGCGCCGTCTTACAGCGAGCGTAAGGCCGATATTAAAAGGCTGCGGGACGCTGTCAAAGCGCAGGCACAGGACATCGCGTCCGTTATTTCCGCCGATTTCGGCAACAGATCGGTGCATGAGACGCTGCTCGCCGACGTGTGGCCGGTGCTCGCCTCCGCGCGGCACACGCTGAGCCACCTCAAACACTGGATGAAGCCGAAAAGCGCAGGCGTGGGCTTGGAGCTTCTGCCCGGCCGGGCGCGGATCCTTTATCAGCCGGTTGGCGCGGTTGGCATCATCAGCCCCTGGAATTATCCGTTCCAGCTCGCCATCCTGCCGCTGATGGCGGCACTCGCAGCCGGCAATCGCGTGATGCTGAAGCCCTCGGAACTCACGCCGCGCACTTCGGAATTCTTGGCGAGCTTTCTGGCAAAGCTCTATCCGGCGGAGAAGGTGGCGACCATCCTCGGCGGCCCGGAAACCGGCGCCGCCTTTGCCTCGCTGCCATTCGACCACCTATTTTACACCGGCTCGACCGCCGTGGGTCGCCGCGTGATGCTCGCAGCCGCCGAGAACCTAACCCCGGTCACGCTTGAACTTGGCGGCAAGTCGCCCTGCATCGTCGGCGAGGACGCCTCGCTGCCGGCCGCAGCCGAAAGCATCGCCTCTGGCAAGCTCCTGAACGCGGGCCAGACCTGCATCGCGCCCGACTACGTGCTCGTGCCGCGCGCCCGCCGCGACGCGTTCCTCGACGCTCTGCAAGCGGCGGTGAAGCGGCTCTATCCCTCGCTGCGCGCAAACCCCGATTACACCTCCATCGTGAACGCCCGGCATTATGGGCGCGTCACGCGCTATATCGACGAGGCGCGCCAGCGCGGCGTGCGAATCATCGAAATCAACCCGGACAACGCCCCGCTGCCGGCGGACGAGCGCAAAATCGCGCCCACGCTACTGATCGATCCGCCGGACGATCTGGCCGCGATGCGCGACGAGATTTTCGGCCCCGTGCTGCCGGTCAAGACCTACGGCTCGCTCGACGAGGCCATCGCCTACGTGAACAGCCATCCGCGCCCGCTCGCGCTGTATTATTTCGGCGCGGG
>JBKQIH010000253.1:0-3070 GCA_052148445.1 Rhodomicrobium sp. | reverse complement strand
CCTCGAATTCGTCCGGCCAGGCCATCAGCACGACAGGGATCGGGCTTTCGTCGAACGCGGCTTTGTAGATGGGCTGGCGGTGATAGGCCGGGTCGTAATCCGCCAGGATCGCGTCGACCCTCTGGCTCGCCAGGATTTCCTGCGCTTCGGCCGCAGAGCTCACACAGCTCGTTTCGTAATTCTGGCTCAGCATGGTGTCGAGATTGGTGCGGTCCTCGTCGTCTTCGGCGACGATCAGCACATGCGGCTGCGCGATCCGCAATTTGCGCCAGCCGACGAGACGGTTGGGAAAGCCCGGATGGTATTCGATGTCCTGCAGGCTCTGGCACACCAGCGACAGGCCCCGTCCCGTTATGACATCGGCGGAATGGCGGAGGCGGCCCGCATTTTCGAGCACGCGGTGGAAATCTTCGATCCCGCCGCCATCGTCGCGGAACTCGATACGCAGCGACGAGCCGACCAGGCGCACTTCGAGCGCAATGAAGCTGGGCTCCGGCTCGGCGTGCTGCACGATATTGTTGGCGATTTCGGTGACCGACAGAAGTATGCTATCGATCAACGACAGGGTGAGGCACCGGCCGCCGAGCTTGGGATCGATCGAACGCAGGCACGAATCCTCCAGCCGGCGTCCGAGGTTCTGCCGCAGCCAGCGCACGTCTTCAAGCGTTGCAGGCCTTATCTCTTCGAATAGAATCACTGTCCTGCTCCATCTGCGCTGACGAAATCGGGGCTGCCCGCAAGACGCTGGCTTGACTGGCCTTAAAACGCTGCATGGCGGCGCATGCAATCCAGCAATGCTGCGGGTTGCGGCGACGCTAACAAGACCAGGTTAAGCTTGCCGTCTTGCCGCACGCTGGATTCGATTAAAGTTGAATCGATATCGCTGCAGCCTCCACCAAAACAAAAATGGCGGTCGCGCATTGTCAGAGGCGCTCCGGCGCAAAACTTTTTGGGAGAGAGGTATCATGAAGCGCTCGGCAAATGCCGTCTGGCAAGGAAACCTGAAGTCCGGCAAAGGCACGATCAGCACCGAAAGCGGCGTGCTTTCCGCGAGCCCTTATTCGTTCAGGACCCGCTTCGAGGGCGAAAAAGGCACCAACCCCGAGGAACTCATCGCCGCTGCCCATGCGGGCTGCTTTTCCATGGCGCTGTCTGTGGAGCTGGAAAAAGCCGGCCTGACCGCCGGCCGGATCGAAACGAAGGCGGATGTGACGCTGGAGCAGAAGGACGGCGGCTTTGCCATCACCAAGGTTCTGCTAACTTTGCGCGCCAAGATACCGGGCGCGGATCGCGCTGCCTTCGACAAGGCGGCGAACAACGCCAAGGCCGGCTGCCCGGTGTCCAAGCTGCTCAAAGCGGAGATTACGCTCGACGCCGCGCTTGAGGGGTAATACCGAGAAGTTCGCAGCCCGTCATCCCGGAAAACGAGTGAGCGTTTATCCGGGACCGTTACGAACGCCGGCGCCTATTGCGATACCGGATTGTATCTTTGCGCCAGCTGACTTTCCCGCGAGCGAATCGGTGAAAGTAAGCCCGTGAGGGAGGGCGGCCGCCCTCCCTCACGGGCGGCGCGCGGCCGAATCCCGGATAGACCTTATACGGTCCCCGCTTATCTTTGGCCCGCGCCGCTCAGTTCCGCGTCCATCCGAACGGTAGAAGGGCCTTGCACGGCCGCATACAATCCAGGATCACGGAATCGACATCATGACTATGAGCCCGGCCGATAGCGCATTCAACCACATTGTGGCATTCGACGTTGGCAAGGACACGCTCGCTGTCCATGTTTTGCCTGGCGATGAACGGCACGTCATCGCCAACAAGCCCAAGGCCATCCGCAAGCTGCTGACCGCCCAGATGCGCCGTAATGCCAATTTGAGCCTCGGGAGGCTTCTCGTTGTCTGCGAGGCAACCGGGGGCTACGAGCGTCACCTGCTTGAGATCTGTGTTGAACTTGGGATTGACGTCCATAAGGCCCATGGATCGCGCGTCCGCCATTTCGCCAAATATCTGGGCCTGATCGCCAAGACCGATCCCATCGACGCCCGCGTGCTCGCCCTTTTCGGGCTGAAGACCAAGGGTCTGCGCCTTTACGTCCCCCTGACAGCAGACGTCACCGCGCTGCGGGACTTAAAGACGCGGCGCGATCAAGTCCAGCAGATGCTGTTTGCCGAAACCAACCGGCTCGAACATGCCCGCCATGCGAGCGTGAGCCGGAGCCTCAAGGCGCACATCGCCGTCTTGCGCAAAGATTTGGCGGCGCTCGAGGCCCAGATTGCCGCACATCTGAAAGCCAGCGAGACACTCGCGCGCAAGGCAGCCCTCATGCGCACGCTCAAGGGCGTTGGCTCCGTGACAGCCGCTACTTTGCTGGCTCACATGCCCGAACTTGGTACCTTCGGCAAGGGCGAGGTTGCCTGTCTCGCCGGACTTGCCCCGATCGATAACGATAGCGGCAAGTCCAGGGGTCCCCGTCATGTTGAGGCAGGACGGGCCCGCGTCCGCGCCACACTCTATATGGCTGCCCTGGTTGCCACCCGGCACAATTCCGTCATGAAGCTCTTCGCCGAGAAACTCAGGCGGAACGGCAAGCCCGCCAAAGTTGTCATTACCGCCGTAATGCGTAAACTCATCGTCACGCTCAATGCCATCCTCAGGGCCGGCGAGCCCTGGAAGCATGCACAAGAAGCTTGACCGGAAAGACGGTAGATAAACGCAAATGCGTTTTCCGGGATGACGCCGGGCATCGCTAAGCCGGCTTGGCCCCGCCTCTCACTTCCTTTTTCGAGAGCTTGCCAATGAGCGTCTTCGGCAAGTCTTGGCGGAATTCGATCTCGGCCTGCATCTCGATTTTCGAAATGCGGGGATTCAGGAAATCGTAGAGCTCCTCTGTGCTTAACTGCCGGTTTGCACGCAGCTTGACGAAGGCCTTCGGCGCCTCGCCGCGATAGGCGTCGGGAATGCCGATGACGGTGACTTCCGCCACCGCGGGGTGCTGGTAAATCGCCTCCTCGATCCGGCGCGGATAGACGTTGAAGCCCGAGCAAATGATGAGGTCCTTGATGCGGTCGAC
>JBKQIH010000252.1:0-8683 GCA_052148445.1 Rhodomicrobium sp. | reverse complement strand
GTTTTCGCGGTGTATCCCGCAGGCCGGCGCCCGGCGGCAATGGTTCGGGCCCTCATCGATTTCCTCGTGAAGCGTTTCGGCCCTGCCCCTCCCTGGGAACGGCCGGTTGCGCCCTAAACGCAGAGGCAGGCCAGCCCCGCCGGGCACGGCCCTGGTTATTTCCCGAACTGGCGCACGTCGACGAAATGGCCGGCGATGGCCGCTGCCGCCGCCATGGCTGGCGAGACAAGATGCGTGCGCCCCTTGAAACCCTGGCGGCCCTCGAAATTGCGGTTCGAGGTCGAGGCGCAGCGCTCGCCCGGCGCAAGCTTGTCGGCGTTCATGGCAAGGCACATCGAGCAGCCCGGCTCGCGCCACTCGAAGCCGGCGGCGAGGAAGATTTTATCGAGCCCCTCGGCTTCGGCCTGCTCCTTCACGAGCCCGGAGCCCGGTACCACCATGGCGCTAACCGTTGCAGCTACGCGATGGCCGCTCACAACGCTGGCCGCTGCGCGAAGATCCTCGATGCGCCCGTTAGTGCATGAGCCGATGAACACGCGGTCGATGGCGATATCGGTCATCTTGGTGCCCGGCTCTAGCCCCATATAGGCGAGCGAGCGGGCAATCGCGGCGCGTTTGCCTTCATCGGCGGCCTTGGCGGGATCGGGGACGACGCCGGTTATCGCAACCACATCCTCCGGGCTCGTGCCCCAGGTGACGAGCGGCGGCAGCTTGGCCGCATCGAGCCGCACCTTGCGGTCGAAGAAGGCGCCCTCGTCCGACGGCAGGCTCTCCCAATAGCGCCGGGCCACATCCCACGCCGCGCCCTTCGGCGCGCGCGGCCGGCCCTGAATATAAGCGAAGGTCTTCCCGTCGGGCGCGATCATGCCGGCACGCGCGCCGCCTTCGATGGACATATTGCAGACCGTCATGCGGCCTTCCATCGACAGCGCGCGGATGGCCTCGCCCGCATATTCGATGACGTAACCGGTGCCGCCTGCCGTGCCGATTTCGCCAATGATGGCAAGCACGATGTCCTTCGCGGTCACGCCGTCCCCAAGCGCGCCGTCCACCGTCACGCGCATGTTCTTGGCTTTTTTCTGGATCAGCGTCTGCGTGGCGAGCACATGCTCGACCTCGCTCGTGCCGATGCCATGCGCCAGCGCACCGAAGGCGCCGTGCGTCGAGGTGTGGCTATCGCCGCAGACGACGGTCGTGCCGGGCAGCGTGAAGCCCTGCTCGGGACCGACGATATGCACGATGCCCTGCCGGTGATCGAGCTCGTTGTAATATTCGATGCCGAATTCCGCGCAGTTGTCGCCGAGGGTCCGCACCTGCAGCGCGGCCTCCGGATCGGCGATGCCGTGGCTGCGGTCGGTGGTCGGCACGTTGTGATCGACCACGGCCAGCGTCTTTTCTGGCGCACGCGCGCGCCGGCCCGCCATGCGAAGGCCTTCGAAGGCCTGCGGGCTCGTCACCTCATGGATGAGATGGCGGTCGATATAAAGCAGGCTCGTGCCGTCCGCTTGCGTTTCGACAACGTGGTCGTCCCAGATTTTATCGTACAGCGTTCTTTGCGCGCACATTGTTTTGCCTTCCGCTTGCTCAGCCTCGTTTTAGGAACGCGCGCGCCGGATTGCAAGACGCTTCGCAGAGGCTTGCGCGGCACGGGTTCGCGAGGGACTTTGCGCGCAGGCGAATCACGCAGCGGGGCCACAATGTGGATCGGGAAAGCGCATGCGGTGTGCGCGGCGTAAGGTATCTGACCGATGCGGAATGGAACCTCATCGAGCCGCGGATTCCGGGGCGCACAGCGGGGCGTAACCGCCGCCTCATGGCGCATTACGAAGCCATCGCCGTGATCGCCGGGGCCTTCCCAAAACTGGCGATGGTAGCCGTCATGCTAATTCGTCCGCTCACAACGGGGGAACTTCAATCCAGTTCTGTTCGCAGCACCTGCTGACGTTGTGGGCATGCGTAACTTGCGCTAAGCCCGGTAGGCGAGGAGCGTGATCGATACGCAACGCTTGTGGCGCAAAAGCAATACCGCGCGATATATTTTGGCTCTTTTCCTCGTTTTTGAGAAATCGCTCAAACACGTGATTTTTTTGTAACGGAATGCTCACGAATCAGCGACATTAACCAATGTAAACGCGTTTACCAGTTGTCCGATGTGGGGAGTTTGTCCGGACAAGCGCAGTTCGAGGCTCGAGTTTATCGCCGGACTGCCATCATGAGGGCAACACCTGATGCTTCCAGCAATGCTTGACCGGCGGCCTGCCGGCGTTCTCCACGAAGTGGGGGCAACGAGAGTTCTCGTTTCCGGCAAATCCATGATCGCCGATCCGACTGGCGCGATCTTCTGGCCCGCCGAGAATGCGCTGATCGTCGCGGACCTGCAGCTTTCGAACTGCTCCTATCTCGAAAGCCACGATGTGCTTCTCCCTCCTTACGACACGGCGTCGTCTTTCGAGAAACTGGAGGAAGCGCTCGACCGCTACGATCCGGCGCGGGTTATTACGCTCGGAAACAGCTTCCAGGACCTCGACTCCGATGGACTGAGCCACCACCAGCTGGACTGGCTCCAGGACATGATGGAGGGCCGGGAATGGTATTGGGTCGCAGGCCACAGCACCTGCGCGCTGCCCGATGCGATCGGCGGAACGCTCGTGCCGCAGCTCATGCTGGGTGGCATCAAGTTCCGGGCGGAAGCCGTCCGTGCGCCGGTGGCCAACGAAATCGCCGGCGGACTGCATCCGGTTGCGCAAGTGTCGCAATACGGACACCTCTTACGGGGCCGCTGCTTCGTGACGAACGGCATGCGGCTCATCCTGCCTTCGGTGGGCAATTACTCGGCTGGAACCAATGTCCTCAGCCCGGCCTTCGATCCGTTCCTCGGGCAGGGCGGCCTGTTCGTGTGGTTCCTCACGCAAGGCCGGGTGCACCCGGTCGCTCCGCCGCAGCTTATCGAGGATTACGCCGCTTAGAGCCTCCGGTGCGGCCGTTCATGCAACATCTTCTTGGCGGGGTCTCATTGGCGAGCGGTTTGCGGTGCGGTCCACTCGCTCACGTCCCAGATTTTTAAACCGTCGCCGCCCGCGGAAAGTGCAAAGCGGCCATCCGGAGAGAAGGCGACCAGCCAAATATAATCGTTAATTTCATCGAGGGTGGCTATCTTCTTCCCCGGTGTGGTATCCCATAAAATGGCCTGGCCGACATTACGGCGCTCGCTGATCGGGCCGGTGAGTTTGTTTGGGTTCAAACCGCCACTCCCTGAAAGCGCGAAACGGCCATCTGGCGTGAGTGCAACGGAGTGGACGTTGATCTCATTGGCGCCGAAGCTTTGCACTTCGCGCCCGGTGGCTATGTCTGTCGAAAACAGCTTGAGACTGCCCCAAGCCCCACCAGCAATCGCATGGCGGCCATCCTGTGAGACCTGGATCGTATTGCAATATAGGGACGAAAGCGAATGCAGCCTTGTACCCGCTGCGAAGTCCCAGATTTGAAGTTTGTCCCCGCACGTTAAGGCTCGCTTGTTATCCTTCGTTACAGCGAACGCGTTGAGCGTTTTGCCAGTTTCGAAAGAGGTTGAGGCTACCGCATCGCCTGACCCAAATATTTTTATGAAAGTCCGGTTGGTCCTGCACACCGGCCGGCCGTCCGGCGCTGTCTCGCATCCTCCGGCAGCGATGCGCCCGTCAGGCAACGCCACTAAAGAGGTGAGCGTAAGACCGGAATGGATGGTGCCGAGCAATTGTCCGGTTGCGGCACTCCAAGTCTTGACGCTGCCATCGCTAGTGCCTGTGAGGAGGGTTTGACCGTCCGGGGCGTAAGCCAGGGCTACGATGCTTCCTTTGTCCGCCTCGATGGTTCGTACTTCCAAACCGGAGGTCAGATCCCAAAAAGTGAGCGTGCCGTGCACATCGCTGGCAACGGCGTATTTGCCGTCCGGGGAAAATGCTGCATGCCGGTAGTTTCCCTCAAAGACCCGCACGAGGCGGGCACTGCCGCCGGCGGCTTGCTTGTCTTCAAGCCCCGGTTTCGCCAAAGCCGTTTGCGGCCGCTTGAGCGCATCCAGGCGCTGCTCCGCGAGGGCATCGTAAACTGGACTTGAGCTGCCATATTGCTTGCGGAAAGCTTCAAAAACAGCCGGATTCTTGAGATCCTTGATCTGGGACCAAGTCTGAGCCGCCTCGCTGAGCGGCGATTGCAGCGGAGCCGGCACAGGGGACGAAGGTTCGCCCGGTTTCGGCGGGGCCGCCAAATAAATGCGCGGGATGTAGTTCAGCGACATCCAAGGCTCCTGATGCATCGCTTCCTCGACGCGGACCTGCACCTCGCGGAAAACCGCAAAGGCCTCGACACCGGGCTTAACCAACTCTTCCGACAAGATCTTTGCAAACACGCCCGTGTCGGCGGCTGTCCTTTTCTGCGCGGTTGCGTATGCGATCAGGATTCCGCTTACATCGCTGACGGGGGCGAAGCCTTTCTCCGCGGCCAGCGACTTGCCGGGCGCCCCGAGATTAAGCTCGCTGCGGCACGCGTCGAACACCACGAAATGGGTAGCGTTTCTGGCGCGCTGGCTCAAAAGGTCGATAAACGCCTGCTGCTCGATGGAATGGTACCAAAGGTCGCTGGTGTCCGCCTTTTCGATATCGACCGGAATCAGATAGTTGATGTTCGTGTCCGGATTTACGGCGCCATGGCCGGAATAGTAGAAAAAACTGATGGCATTTGGCCCAGAGCGGCGCACGCGGTCGACATAACGGTGGAAAGCCTCGTCCATCTGCGCTTTGGTGGCGTTGGTTAATTTCGTCACCTCGAAGCCAAGCTGCAAAAGCGCTGCGCCAACGAGATCGACATCCCGGAGCGGATAGTTGAGCGGTCCAACCTTGGCGCTGTAATCCGCATTGCCAACTAAGAGCGCAAGCCGTCCCTCCGCGATGGCTTGCCCGGCTGCATACAGCAACAATAACACGGCAAAAACGCCTGCCCGGCCACCCGCCATCCTCTGACTCCTATAAGCTTCCGCTTGAATTTACACAAACCGGGCGAAACCCGCCAGGGCCACGCGCCGAGGCAAGGCGCTTGAACTTCGCGCGGCTTCGTTTCACATAAGCGTGAGGCGGGCAGCACAGCTGGTTCCCGCCGGTTCTGCTTTGGAGGAGCCGCATGATCCCGGCCCAAATTCGCCTGTTCTCTCTGCTGGGCTTCCGCGTCAGCATCGATATCTCGTGGTTCTTCCTCGCGTTCTACCTCGTTTTCACGCTCAGCACGTGGTACTTCCCTTCGAAGATTGCGGCGCAGGGGCTCCAGGACTATCTCGCCATGGGGCTCGCGGGCGCGGCCGGTTTTTTCCTCTCCATCGTCTTGCATGAGCTGGCGCACGCGGTGGTGGCGCGCGGCTTCGGACTGCCGATTGCGGGGATCACACTGTTTATTTTCGGCGGGGTGGCGGAACTGCGCCAGGAGCCCAAGACGCCCCGCGCTGAATTCTGGGTTGCCATCGTCGGCCCGATTGCCAGCAGCGTCATCGCAGGCCTTTGTTTTGCTGGCAAAATCGGCGCCGAGGCCATAGGGCAGGCACCGGCCGCCGCGGTTTTCGACTTCCTCGCCATGATCAACACCGTGCTTGCTCTGTTTAATCTCGCGCCGGCGTTCCCGCTCGATGGCGGGCGCGTTTTGCGGTCGATCATCTGGTGGCGAACCGGCAATCTCAGACGCGCGACCCGTATCGCAAGCCTGTTTGGGACCGTCTTCGGCGCTGTGCTGGTGCTAAGCGGACTCAGCCAGATCGTGACCGGCCACGGCGCAACGGGCACCTGGTGGCTTTTGATCGGTATCTTCCTTGCCGCTACGGCGTCCCAGTCCCGCAGCCAAACCGAAACCGCGCTCGATCTCAAGGACGTTTCGGTGGCGGATTTGATGGACCGGGCCCCTGTCGCCGTAAGCCCGGATATCACCGTCGAGGCGCTTGTAAAAGATTATATCTACAGGCTAAATTGCAAATTCGCAATTGTGGGCGAGGATGGGAGGGCCATCGGATTTGTTGGCCCGGACGAGATCAAACGCTTCCCTCAAGCGCAGTGGCACGACACGTATGTGCGCAGCATCGCCGCGCCCTTCACCCACGACACCGTGGTCGTGCCATCCGCGCCGGCCATCGAGGCGCTACGCAAGGTCCAAACGAACGGTGTGGGCCATGCCGCCGTGCTCGAAGGCTCCAAACTCATGGGCACCGTTTCGGAGGCGAATTTCACCAACTACCTCAGCGTGCGCGAGGCGATTTCCGGGCCGGCAGGCCAAGAGCCCGCGCCGTCACGCCGCTAGCATCTTATCCACCTCTCGGACTAAGTCCTTGAGATGAATAGGTTTCGAGAGCACCCTCGACTGCTTCGGCGCCTCGGAATATTCCTGCAGCGCCACCGCCGCGAAACCCGTGATGAACATGATTTTCATGGCGGGATGCAGCTCGGCCGCGCGCTTCGCCAGCTCGATGCCGTCCATCTCCGGCATCGCAATATCGGTGAGCAGCAACGTCACCGGCTTGCGCTTCAGACCCTCGAACGCCTCCGCGCCGTTGCCATAGGAATCGACATCGTAGCCAGCCCGTTGAAGCGCCCTCGCGAGAAACCCGCGCATGGAGTCGTCATCTTCGGCAAGCAGTATCGTTCTCATTTTTTACTCGCATGCAACTGATAGGACCGCCGCCAGCCCTAAGACAACCCGCATCGAAGATTTAAAACCGCCGCCCTCACGGCTAAGCGTAGGTTTAGCGCATCTTGGGGCGAATTCGAGGCCTTAGCGGTTTTAACCTTACCTCGAACTGGCTAAGGATAACTTCCCGCCAAGCCGAAGATTTTTGCGTAGCCCCCGCTTTTGGGTGCGAGAACGTGCGCTTGCAATAAAGTGTTTAGAACGGCCATGGTGCTCCGGGTAGTTCGGCAGCGATGTCTTAAGCCGCTAGGATAGAGAATGCGCTTTGCCAAATCCTTAAGCGGCGGAGGCGCGCGAACTAGCGTGTTGATAATACACCATAAAAATAAGTGCCGGCGTGGCACCTCCTCAAGCGGCGGAGGCCGCTTCATGGTTAACTCCGGTGCTGGCATTATATTTAACGGACATTTTGAATCCCGGATTTGTAGGCATAAATGCAAAAAATCGCGAGTTTTGCGGCGGGAAGATAATCAAATCCGCCGGCGTTTACCACGCCGGCATTAACTACGAAGGGATGCTACGAGGTTCGGGCCGGACGCGAAGAACCGCCGCCTAGGGGAACAGCTTCGCGATGCTCGAAGTGGGCAAAACCAACCGCAGCGAATCCGGAAGGCGGTTAAAGCCGTAGGCTTCGTAAAAGGCCGCCGCACGCTCGCTGAGTGCGTCAACCACAACCATCGACGAGCCAACGATGGCGGCGCCGCTAGCTGGTACGGCGTGCCTGCAAATCATGGACTTGAAATATGCGGGCACTGTATTAGAACTAAACGAAGAAGAACAATAGATGCGACAGGGGAAAAAAAGCACTAACGCAAAATCCTAGTATTGGGATATGTGCATGGGTTATTAGTACATTTCTCCACATAAACACGGGTTCAGCCATAATTCCAGATCTTGATGCCTCGTCAAGTCTTTTCATAGAACGCTCAGTACGTCCGTTTACGAAGGCGATGACAAAAAACGCGCTTGCGTACAGAGAGAATAATAGTAAACTATTGAGCGTCTGTGACGCAGATAAGCTGAGTGTGCACTGAGTATTGTTTTTGATATAAACAATCAGGACAGAGGTCAGCACCGTTACAATGCTGCACAGAACAGAAATCCAAAAGCCAATTCTTACGAGGCGTTGTAAGTCCATAAACTACGCAAACCTATATTTCCTGCCCCGCGGCGTAGTGTCCAAACCGCAACAGCCTAGACAGGCAGATTTCTGGCGATCGGAATTCCCGTCGCGACTACATCAGGTCCTGTCGCGAAGATACGATTAATTCCATCCACTTACTAGCGCTACACATTACCATTGATGGGATACCAAGGGTAAGCCTCTGGCCGCATTCGTTCACGTGGTTCATCTGAGAGCTGCCAATGGTGAGTGAGCGAGCGCTGCGGCATCGCCGGCAGGCCACGCGCCTTTACACCCATCAACTGCCATCATACTCGGCCCAGCAATCCGGCGTTTCGTAAACGGTGACGCAAGCAAGCTGCGGCAGCGGCGCTTTAGTCCGCTGCCAGATCCAGATCGCGATGTTTTCGGCAGTTGGATTTTCGAGCCCCGCGACATCGTTGAGGCAGCTTTTATCGAGTTCGGCCAGCAGCGGGGCGAAAGCCGCCTCGATATCGAAGAAGTCGATCACGAAGCCGGTGACGGGATCGATGGGCCCTTCGAGTTTCAGCAAGACGCGATAGGAGTGCCCGTGCATGCGCCGGCAGCGATGCGCGGGCGGAACGTTGGGTAGCCGGTGCGCGGCTTCAAAGGTGAACGCCTGAGTTATTTTCATGTCCGTTTTCCGCTTGGGCTGTCATACGTCGAGAATAACGGTTGACCTCGAAGGCCCCCTCACCCTGTCCCTCTCCCCAAGGGGAGAGGGTACGCCCTTACAACCGCCGAAACCTTCCCCCGCTCCCCTTGGGGAGAGGGCTGGGATGAGGGGGTCTTTGAGGTCAAACAGTATCAAACCCGGTATCACGCGGCAGGCGCGCATCCGGC
>JBKQIH010000251.1:0-6934 GCA_052148445.1 Rhodomicrobium sp. | reverse complement strand
CAGAAGGTGCTGTCCGCGCTGTTCATCTTTCTGTTCGGCTTAGCGCTGCGCAACATGCTGAAGATGAAATAGGGGTGGTAGATACTTTTGAAATTTTGGCGTGTTGACATTTTGTTCTGCTGGTCCCCCCTCCCATGGTATACTCCCATGAGAACATCCAGGAGTACAACAAAGTGTTTACCTATGAATGGTTGGGCATGCCAACCGAAAGCGGCATCCCTCGGGTCATGGAACGGTCAATGACATCGGGGACTGATTCCAAAGCAGCTATTGCTCACGCAAAAAACTTACTAAGAAGCCGTATTCCCCTCCCTGCAGGAGAGCCATATGGAATCCGTATTTTGGATAATGATAGCGTCCTGATTTGGAGCGGGAACATCTACGATGCCTGAACTACGGAGAAGCGTGCCGTCATCCACCACGCGAGGGACGGCAGCGACCTGTTGAAGACGCGGATCGTCCGCAGCGGCGGCATCGATCTCGATCCGCCAGGACTAGCCATCGCGTTCGAGGCCTGCTTCGATGCCGCCTGGCGCACCGTCATCGCGAGGCGTCTCTTGCCGCTGTGGCGATCCAGTATAGCAGCCGTGACCGTTGTTCTGGATTTCTTCGCTACGCTCGCAATGACGGCAATTCTGAATGAGAACGCGATGGCATAGCGCTCAAATCAGCCGCAGCCGCCGCGCGATCAGCCCGGCGACGAGGCCGCCGGCCGCGGCGCCCGCGATCACGCGCACCGGCCCATGCACGCGCACTGCGTGCTCGATGCGGCGCGCCACATCCTCGACGGTGGGCACGCCGTCCGGCGCCGCCGAGCCCTGCACCGCGAGCGCCCGGCTAGCCGCCGGGGCGCTCTTCTCCTTTGTAGGTCCAGAGGCGATAAGCGCAATCGATAAGCCAATCGAGGCCAGGATCGCCGCCATCGAGGCCGCCGAGAGCACCGGGTTGTTGAGCCAGCCGTTCAAGGCCCAATAGCCCGCCAACAGCGCGAACACCGCGCCGGCCAAGAAGACCGCGGATGCCAGCGCCAGCACGAGAAACCGGGTGAATGCCGTCTGAATGTAGCCGCCCAAGCGCCGGCCCGCTTCGCCGGCGGCGATAAGCCTGAGGAGTCCTCCGAGCATGGGCGTTACCCTTTCAACGCGTGAGCAGCGCGCCGAGCAGGAAGCCCACGCCGGCCGCGATCAGCGTGGCTTGCACGGGTTTCTCGCGGATCTGCTTTTCGATGTCCTCAACCGCGGACTGGGCCGTCGGGCCGTATTTATCGGTCAGATCTTTCAGACGGCGGCGCAAATCCTCGATCTCGCGCTGGGCCGCTGCGGACGCGGAATTTTCGGTCTCATTCGCCATGGCGGAATCCCCTGATTGACAAAATCGCTGTTACGGCGCGCGCTGCCGGGGCTTCACACACGCAATGCATGCTTGCCGCCTGCAGGGCCCAAGTAACGGATTAGTCAGCTAAAAGTCAGGTGCGTCAAGCGCATTCGGCTCAAACCCGCGACAGGGCCGCCGATTTAAGATATTTTGATGCATGAGAGGGTGGACACATGCCTTTGAAGCCCAAGGAAAGGTTCAGCCCATGGCAGAAGTCAAAAAATATCTAGCCGGCATTGCAAAATACACGAGCCCGGTTAATGAGGAGGCGGTATCGGCGATTGTCAGCCATCTTGGCATCGCTCTCAGAAACCGCGACTCTACGTTCGTCGCAAGCACCGATCCGGAAGAGCTGAAAACCGTACGCGAAAGCTGGCTCAAGCGGAAGCTTGAGCTGCCTGGCAGCGATGCGGACCTCGACGGCGCGATCCACGCGGTTATGCAGCGAATGAAGGCGGAGCGCATGAAGGAGCGCGTTACCGTCTATTATCTGCTTGCAGAGCATTTCAAAAAGCTCGATTCTCTGGTCAAACCGGCGCCGGCGGCGAAGAAGAAGCAGGCCTAAGGCGGCGGCGTGCCTTCCAGCTTCGAATAGCCGCGCCACTTTGACGCGGCTTATTCGCCTGTTTTATTGTCTTTAGCCTGTCAATGCTTGCCGAACATGTTGCCGCGCCGCTTCGGCCTCACCCCTCAATTATCCTAAATCGCGGCTAAGCCTAGACATTCGTCGAATGCGGGTGCTATCTGAACGCCAAGTAAGATGCGGCCAGGGCACGAGCCGCACTGACGGTACGCGCCCGGCGCGGGGGAAAACGCAGCTCGGGCGGCACAGCGGAATAACGAACCCGGATGGGGAATTAATGGATAACGCATCGGCAGCTAAGCCTGCGCCAGAGCGCGAGGAACTAAGCGGCGATAACGGAACTGGCAACGGTTCGATTGCCCATAGCCACGCGCAGGGGCTCGGCGAGGAGCAAAGCATTTGGTGGAAGCTCGGCATGCTTTCGCGGCAGGAGGATCCCATCCCGATGCTGCAGCGCATGAGCGAGAAGATGAACGGCTGCATCCGCGTCAACCTCAAGGATGAGCGCATTTTCTTCCTGTCCGAGGTCGAGCACTTCAAGCATGTTCTGCTCAGCAAGGTCGATATTTACGGCAAATATTTCGAGGGGCTAAAACCGATCTTCGGCAATGCCATGATCACCATCGACGGCGCGCTTTGGCAGAAAATCCGCATGCCGCAGCAGGCCGCCTTCCAGCCGAAGATGTATGGCGAATATCTGCCTTATCTGTTGACGTCCGTTCGGGAAAAGGCGCGCGATTTTGACACCTACGCCAAGACGGGCGAGACGATCAATCTCTTGGAGGAGACTTGGGGGCTTGCCGCCAGCATGGTGTGCAAGGCGCTGTTCGACCGCGATGTGCCGTTCAACCCCAAAGCCGTATTCGGGGCGGTCAAGTCTTATACCGATACCGGCCATCACAGGAATATCCGCCTCGCAAAGGTGAAGGGCGAACTGACCGAGGTTTCGCTCGACGATCCCGCGGCCGGGGCCATCGCCGCCTGGCTCGATCTCATACCCGAGGTGCTGGGCGCGGTGCCGCGCAATCATCGCGAGCGCACGCTGCTCACCATGCTGCAGGCAGCCGCCGCCGATCCGAAACGGCCAGAATTCGACGAACAGCAAGTGCTCGACGAGATGAAGCAATATCTCTGGGCCGGCACCGAGACGACCGCGCTGACGCTGACCTGGTGCTTCTATTTGCTGCATCTTCATCCAGAAGTTGCGGAGCGCATCCGTCAGGAGGGCGAGGACGCCTATGGCGACCGGCAGCCCACATGGGAGGACATTCACGCGCTGGCCTACACCCGCGCGGTTATCCAGGAGACCATGCGGCTCTATCCGCCGGTGTGGGGCATCATCCGCACCGCGCTCGCCGAGGACGAGATCTCCGGCCACAAAGTGATGCCGGGCGACAAGATTGCGCTGTGCCCCTATATCGTGCACCACTCTGCGCGCTACTGGGAGGACCCGGAAAAGTTCGATCCCTCGCGCTTCATGCCGGAGAACGCCAAGAAGCGCGCGCCTTATTCCTACGTGCCCTTCGGTGCCGGGAAACGCGCCTGCATCGGCGGCGCGCTCGCCATTGTGGAGAACACGCTTGCTCTGACGCAGTTGTTGCGGAAGTTCCGGCTTGAATATATGGGCGAAGTGCCCGCGCGCATGGATGCCACCGTGACGCTGACACCACGGGGCGGCGCCCTGCCCTTCCGCGTGCACGCGCGCTAAGCGCCCCCTCTGGGCTCGGCGTCGCCGTCGCTGCGCCGGGACCGGCCCCATGACGCGATGGGCCAAAAATGAGGAAACAGTTTGGCGCGATGAAACGCCGGACTAAATGGGGAGTACGGCACTCAGTCCGGGGCAGCTACGCTTCCCTTGCGGTAGCGTCAAGACGCCCAGCGGTAGAAGCGCGCGATCAGGCCTTCTCCTTTGGCGAGTGCGCTCTCACGCCGCAAGAGGGCATCGAGGCCGAGGCTGCGGCCGGCGGCGTAGATGTAGAACATCCAGCAGATTACGATAATGAAAATGTACTCCCAGGGCCACTCGCCGGGATTCCTGTACAGGCCGGCATAGAGCTGAGCTGTGTAGATCATTCCATAAAGCGCGAACGCCCGGACACCGAAGCCGAGCATAAACGAAGCCGCCATACCGATCTCGGACAAAAAGGCGATGACGTCTATAATAGTTACGGCTGGCAGAAGAACAGATGTAACTAAATTCTGGTAAAAGCTCCACGCAGCATATTTCGCCTCCTGCTCAAGCCAATATTGAAAGCCGCCGGACGGAATCGGCAGCTTCCAAAGGCAACCCTCGAACCACATGGCTCCAATGACGGCGCGCGCCAGCCACGTACCCAAATGAACCTTGGTGCGCTGAGCGGGATCGCCCTGCCAATTGCGATAGGCGAGGAAGATACTTGCTATGAAAAGCGCCCAGAAAATTGCAACCATCGGGTAGCGCCAAACGCCGATGCCAAGATGCGGGCCGGTCTCGCCAATCAGGAAGAGCCAGGAATCGTAGAAGGGATTAACGCGCATGCTGTGCCAGCAACCGGGGAGAACGCTTTTTCCTTTATAAACGGTTCTGGCTTTTGCCAGCACACATTCCTTTTAGCCCTGGTAAATTCCGCGTGAAATCGGCCATGGATGGCGTTGTCACGCGGCTGCGCGAAGTTCCGGCGCAAAGCGCGGACTTCGGGTCCGGCACAGGGGACTGGTGGGATCCAGTCGCCAAAATGCATAACTTGGTTGCGCCTCGAAGGACATCCGGGTTAGGGGCAGGTTTCTGCGTGTGCCCTCAGCAGACCGGCTTCAGACAATTTAGGTAGCTCTGCAGGAAAGGCGAAAGCGCTTTCATCAAGGCACTTCACCGGGAAGGCATGGAGAGCGTCAAGGCCGTGCCCGATTGGATCGGCTTCCCGGACGCCTTGAAGCTGTCAGCTTCCGCGTCCGGAGCGGCTGAAGTTGCTCAGATGCCCCGCGCGTCCCGCCGCAGCGCGTGCCGCTTTCGCGAGGCCGCGGCTTTTGCCTTGCTCGGCGACGCGCGACATCAGGCGCTTCATGTTTTTACTACCGCAGGCCGGGCAGATTGCCACTGCGGCGGAGCCAATCAGCAATTCGGCTTCCTTGTCGCACTCCTGACAATGATAAGTGTAGAGCGGCATGCTCATCTCCCTCATGGCCCGCTCGCCAGCGGCCAACTCTTCCAGCTATTTCAATGCACTGCGCGGCGTTACCGCTTAGGTTCGCGCATCGCCTCCGCATTCCGGGAAACTCCCGGCGCTACCGGATCAAGCATAAACCGGGCCAACCGCGGCGCGCCGGAAAAGCCTCCTACACAGCGGGCTTCACCTCCTGGATCGCCTCGAAGCCCTCGAACTGCGGGCCGCCGATATACAGCGGCTTATTCCCGCCGGCACTCTTATGCGCAGCGCGGAAACTCTCCGACCGCGTCCAATTCTCGAAATCCTGCGTGCTCGCCCACATCGTGTGCGAGACATAGAGACTGTATTCCTCGGTCCGTGGCCCTCTTAGCAGATGGAACGCCACAAATCCCGGCTCGCAATTGATGAAGACTTCGCGATTGAGCCAAACTGCTTCGAAATCGGCCTCGGAACCCGGCTGCACCCGGAACCGGTTCATGGCGATAAACATGCGCATCTCCTTCGCAAGGATTGGAACCCGAATACTCCCTTCCGCATATCTAGAGTGCTTCCGGAAAAGTGTTAAGCGGTTTTCCGATAAGAAGTACAGAAAAACAGAAACTTAGAGCCCGCTTTCGATTTCATCGAAAGCCGCTAGGCTCTTAGGGCACAGGCACGAAAACCCTTCCGGCAGCGAGAGGAAAGTCAGCCATGGATTATAAGCTCGAAGGCAAGCTCGCCTTTGTAACGGGGTCCACCAAGGGCATCGGCAAGGCGACGGCCATGCTTTTGCACCGCGAGGGCGCCGAGGTGATCGTTCACGGACGGACGGAAGAAAGCGTCGAACGTGCCCGCAAGGATTTGCCCACAGCCCATGGCGTCTTCGGAGACCTCGGCAGCAGCGACGGAGTGGACTGGATTATCAATCAAGTGAAAGATATCGGCATTGTCGATATCCTTGTGAACAACGCCGGGATTTATGAAGCAAAACCCTTCATCGACATTGCAGATGAAGATTGGCTTCGCTTTTTCGAAGTCAATGTCATGTCGGGTGTGCGCTTCTCCCGCGCATTCCTGCCGGAGATGCTGTTGAAAAACTGGGGCCGGATTATCTTCATTTCGTCCGAGTCGGCGATCGACACGCCTGCGGAAATGATCCATTACGGCATGACGAAAACGGCTCAGCTCGCCGTTTCGCGCGGATTGGCGGAACTGACCAAGGGAACGGCCGTCACCGTAAACGCAGTCCTGCCCGGGCCAACGGCCTCCGAAGGTGTCAAGGACTTCGTACAAACTATCGCCACGTCCCGCAATCAGGACGTGAAGGCCGCCGAAAGTGAATTCTTCAAATCCGTAAGGCCCACGTCGTTGCTCCAGCGTTTCGAAGAGCCGATGGAAATCGCCCAAACCATTGTATTTGTAGCCAGTCAGCTATCGAGCGCCATCAACGGTGCGGCTCTTCGCGCCGATGGCGGTGTCGTGAAATCGGCGTTCTAGAGAAACGTGCGCTTGACCGGGCGGCCATCATCGCAAGGCGGCCCTTGCCGCCGGGGCGATCCCCTATCCGCTTGGCGGATGCGGGCACGTAACATCCACCGGCCGCCATCGGCCGGGGGAAAGCGGCAACGCCCTAAGGCGCTGCCGCTGCATTCTTACTTCACGCGCGTAAAGGTGCCGCTAGCGCAAACGCCGGCCGCGGTGCAGCCGTCCATCGACCAATTGTCGGCGTCCTTAAGCTTCATCTTGGACTTGTAGGTGTCGCCGGTGGCCGGATGTTTGATGTCGCCGACGAAAGAATCGCCTTGAGCTGTGAGCGGAGAAAGAATCATCTCCATGCCCTTGTTCTTCGGGCCGT
>JBKQIH010000250.1:0-32548 GCA_052148445.1 Rhodomicrobium sp. | reverse complement strand
TAGGGGGGATAATTCTCGCTGTGCTGCGCTCACGGATAAAAAGCGCTGACGCGCTCTAAATCATTGGGGGGAATGTCCCGGAGCGCATACACACCTCTGCTCGGTTTAGTCAGGGTACCTTTTTCGGCCAATCGCCCCATTGTCCTTTTTGCGAGATCGTAGTCTAAACCCGTCGCCTTATGCACATCGGAGGGCGTCATTTCGAACGCGCCCACGTTTCTAAAAGCCCCGATAATTTTTTGTTCTGTCGCGCTGCAGTTTGGCACTTCAAAAAGTGTCCCTTTGGTCCAACGGCATGTGTCCTTGTCGAATTCTATCGGAATGGCATATTCGGCAAGATCGCGCCCCCGGCCGTGAAGCATCATGCTTCCGCTCTTAGGGGCTGGCTTTATCACATGCAGGGAATCTGCTGCCGCGTTGGTTCCAAGCGTTCCGCTCAGCGTGTCGAACGGGTCTTCAGCATCCTGCTTTTTCGTATGGTGGATCAGGAGGATCGAAACGCCTGTATCTTTAGTGAAGGACTGAAAAACCGCTCCCGCATCGTAATCTTCCGCGTAGTTGGGGCCGTTTCGGTTTTTGGGTGCCCCTTTCACCTTCTGGAACGTGTCCACGATGATCAGGCGGGGATTAGAAACGCAGCGCCGCCATTCGTGGAATTTGTCCACGGCTGCCTCACCTTTGGGCCATTCGTTAGCAAACCTCAGAGCGTCGCTCCAATCGCCGCTAGACTGCTCAATCCTAGCCAAGCGATCTTTAAGCCGCCGCGGAGTGTCTTCGAGCGCCAGATAGAGCACATCGCCTTGCTCGCACCGGCGCCCCAGCGCTTCCCCTCCGGTTGCCACAGCGCGAGCTAGGTCCAGAGCAAGCCAGCTCTTGCCAGCCTTGGGCCGCGCTCCAAGGATAGAACACCCCTCTGATATCAGCCCCTGGCAAATGAACTTCTGGGGCGGAAAGGCCATATCTTTTAGCTCCCTAGCAGTAAGCATCGCCCCCGGCAAGTTGTCGCCTTTCATGCCGGCCGGTGCGCTTCCGCCCGTGACTGGCCCGTGCTGGGGGCATGCCGGTTGTGTTGCCGGCAATTTGACTTCTGTCGGCGCCTCCGCCTGCAGCTCCCGAACGGCTCGGGTGAGGTCGAAAGTCCGGCCGCCATGCGCGAAGCTGTGAATATAGGCGGAATTCGTTCCGGCATTGAAATAAGCCTGTGCGACTTGCCGTCCGCCGTCATAATCCGGCTCTTGAGGGTCGAGAAGCTCGATTGCATCGCCTAGTAGGATGATCAAGGAAATCAGATTCCTAACGGTGATCGGCGTCCAGTCCGGCCGGTACAGCACGAAGTCGAGCCCCAGCGGGGCGCCATCCTCCATGGCGGCCCGGATTGAACGCCGCAGTTCTTCGACTGTTGCGACGGGATTGGCCTTCCGGAATTCGGGAAGGCGCCGCTCTACGATTTCCGCGCGCAGGGACTCGAGCCGCGGTTTCGCCGCCGCCCGCGCTTCGCATACCCCCGCGTTATTCTGGCGCCAATCCGCCATGCGCTCAGGGAGTGGCACCGCGCCGCTCGCCAGCATGGGCTTACCCCCAAGGAGCACGGGGAATTCTGCGGGCACTCTACGCAGAGTGCCGGGGCCTAAGATAGGGTCAGCGATGAAATCAATTCGTTCGGACGTTCCCGTGCAGCCGTCGATCAGCGTGCGCACAAGCGCACTCCCGCCTTCGGAAATCTCGATAAAGCCGTGCCCTAGTCCCCAAAGCCGTTGGAAGAGGTAATCAAGAATTCGAGGTATAGCTGCGGCGTCATCGATCAAGCAATACATCCGCCAGCCGCCCGCCCCCCTAAGTTCATAGTCATCCAGTTCGCGGTTTAGGAAGGCGGAGCTGGATGGTAACCAAGCCCGTCGTGTTTCGTTCAAGCCCGGCAATGCTTCGCAGAAGGCCGCGTCCAGTTCTTGCCAAGTCCAGCGCTTGGCGTCCGGTCCTTTGCGCCGGTCGTGATCGAGAAACAGTACGCCCGGCAAGTTTTCGCGGAATGCAAAATCATCGCGGCACCGGGCTAAGCTACCGGGGAAACGCCACCGCTCAGCTTTGGTGGCAAGCGCACCTTTTTCGGAACCATTCTTCGGCACGCCATAGATGATACAAGTCGAGGGATCGTTGAATAGACTGCGTAGGCGCAGGAAGTCATCGAGGCTAGCCGCCGCAACGCGGGCGAATGCGCCTTCCCAAACTTGCGCCGAGGGCTTTGTGGTGAGTTTCCTACAGTCGTCCAGACTGAACTCTTTGCATGCGTTGCCACGCTCGTTTGTGATGAGCGTGAATTCGGCGCCGCTTGGCGGCCGTTCAGAAAAAGTCATAGGTACGCCTTTCACGCGTTGTGTGAGAAAGGCGGAAGTGCTAAGATAGTTTTGGCAGAAGACTTCTCAACCCCGCCGCCTTTGAGTGTGCGGGGTTAATTTGTCCTTAGCGCTTCATAAGCCGCGCCGCAGCTTGCGAGAAAAAGCGCAAAGGCATCCTCGACTTTCAGACCGTCAAAAAGCAGGTTGGCGAATCTCTGCACGAACCAGAAATCCATCCGCTGCGCCCGCGTGAGGTTAGGTCCGAAGCCGATGCCGACATGCTTCTTTGCATGGGCGGCCCAGCCGATCTCCGCCAGCGTACCGAAGCAGTCTTGTTCATCGATCCAGGCGTACACCGCGCTGGCCTTGGCAATGCGCAACGTGTTCAAGTGCCAAATGTCATCCCGGCTGGTTTTGTGAGTCCCGCACCCGCCGGTGGCCGCGCCGTGCGTATGAGGCCCATGTGCGCAGGCATGATCGCAAGCGATGGGGAACGGGCCGGTTACGCCATAGGTTCCGCAGTCTTGGACATAACGCGGGTCCAAAACCTCTTCAACAATGGCGGGCCGCGCCCCAAGCCTCATACGCCAATCGCTTTTTGCGATCTTGCCCGCGAGATAGATGTAAGGCTTCGGCTGGCTTGGAAAACGCCGGGTCGCAGAGAGTTCGACCAACATCACGCCCTCCCGCCTTCATCCGAAGTGGAACGGCGGCGCTTCGTGTCTAGCCACGCCTGAATCTCACCAAGCCGATACACGACACGGCCCCCGATTTTATAAAACGGGGGTGAGTCACCCGTCATCCGGGCTTTGTTCAACGTGCTGGGGGAGATGCCCAAAACCGCGGCAGCGCCACGGTTGTCTAGTGCCTGGTCATAAACTGTATTTAGCGCCGTTGCGCCGGCCTGAAGCGCGCACGGAGATGCGGACCTTGAAATGCCCATTGCTTAGCCTCGATTTGAGATTGATTGTCTTCGGCGCCCGTAGCCGTTCAAATCGGGCCAAGCCTCAGCAAAGAAGCGCCGAAGCATCCAGACAGCTCTGGTAAGAGCTAATATGAATTGGAATCATGTAGAAAAAGTTAAACTATTTAACTGCCACACGTCCGCACAGCGGGCTGGCCCAGCTTGGCCTTCTGGGCAAACACTGTGCGCGAATATACGCAGCCTCTCGCTCTCGCCTCCCGGCGCTCGAATTTCTTCCCGGTGACGACACAGTGACGATTCTGTGAAGGTGACGATCTAGAAGAAGTGGCTTAAGTCTTTGATTTTAATGGTGGGCGCACAAGGATTCGAACCTTGGACCCGCTGATTAAGAGTCAGCTGCTCTACCAACTGAGCTATGCGCCCGCTTTCGCGAGAGTGTAGGTATAATGCGCTTGAGCGCGCCTGTCTACGGTCGCGTTCGCCTAAACGCGCTGTGCATTTGCGAAGGGCGGCGCGGTCAAGCTGACCTCCTGCGGATCGGACAAGGACGGCACGGGCTGGGCGGCGGCGATTGCGCCCGGCATGACTTCGGGCGTCAGCGCGCCGAGCGACACGTAGATTTTCAAAAGGTCGTCGACCTTCATTTCGGGCACAGCTGTCACGGCAGCCTCTGGCACGAGCACAAGCCCACCCGACATCGGAATCGGCGCGGTTGGCAGATAAACGAGCCTGCGGCGTTCGCCGGCGATATTGTAGACATGCTGGCTCGCAAGCAGCGCGAGGACGTCGATGCTGTAGCTTGTGCCGCCGAACCGGCACGATACAACGCTCATGCTAGAAAGATCGCCGGGCGCGCCCGTTCCCCGGTCGGTCGCAAGGCGAACCACGCGCGAAACCGGGCTATAAATGGAACGGATGAGGGGCACGCGCGTGAGCAACCGGTCGAGATAATCCTGGAGGATATGCTTGGCGCGCGTCTTGATGATCAGGCCCAAGAGCCAAATCCCGGCCAGCGCGATGCCGATGCCAAGCCAAAAGGCGAGTGTGTCCTGATTAGGCAGGCCCAGGAGATAGTTCCCGCCTCGTGTGAGAAGGTCGCCCAAGACTGTGCCGGGCCCGATTGCGCCGCGCACCAAATTGACGATATACGCCACGATTACCACAGTCAGCATGATCGGCATCAGGAAAAGCAGGCCCGCGAGGAACGAGCCAATAACGCTGGTGCGCCAGAAGCTGGAAATCCAATTCAGCATGCGCAAACTCCTCCGTGGCAAGGCAGTGAGCCGGGCTTGCGGACCGGCGGGTCGCTTCAGCTATACATTGTACCGCGAATGCATGACTAGCAGATGGCGCAAAGTCTACTCGCATAAAGGACGACGGAAGCAGCGGCGCTCCGGCGGCGGGCAAACAAATCCGCCATATCCGTTGTGAAAGCAAGGCGCCGCGAATGTCCAGCATTCAAGCGGGCCCGGCCGGCAAAAAGCGCTGTAATACGGCCGGTTCCCCCCCATCGCCATACCCAGCATGCCGGCTCCGGCGATCCCAGCCATCACGCAGGGGCCAGGACCGCCCCAGGGCCAAAAATCCGCCGATGCGGGCGCCGCGGTTGCGGGCAGGAGCGCCGCCGCGAGAATAAGTACAAGGCCCCGTTTGAATCTCGCCGTCATATGCCGCTCCGTGCCGGTGCCGGCACCATAGTGCCGTATGTTTAGGCGGAGTTACAGCTTTCATTCGATGAAGCGTTCGCCGCTCGCGGCGGTGACGCCCCGCCCGGAGCGAGCATCGCAACCTAAGCTTCACCAGGGGTTCAACAGCAGGCGCCCTGCAAGACCCCGCCGTGCGTGCCTGCTTGGCGTCCGGCACCCTTTAAGTTCCCATGTCTGCGCAACGGTGCCGCGCACCGCAGCGCGCACGGGATGACAAAATAGGGGCACAGAGTCCTTGCATGCAAAAAAGCGCATAGGATATGGCTACTTCCTATTGGCCAAGCTCCGCCACCAGCCGGTCTGCGCGATAGACTTTCGCCAGCGCCTCGCGCAGCGCCCCCGCATTTACACCAACCGCGCGGTTCGACGCCGGATCGAAGCCGTAATCGCCGCCGAGCGATTGAATGTTGCCATCGAAGATCAGGCCCACGATCTCTCCCGCACTGTTGATCATGGGCGAGCCGGAATTGCCGCCAATGATGTCGTTGTCCGTCACGAAGTTCATCGGCCGATCCAGGTTGAGCGCCGGCCGCGCGGCGAGCCACGTGTTTGGAAGCTTGAACGGCGGCGCACCTGTCGCCCGCTCGAATAGCCCCGAGATGCGCGTAACCGGCGCGATCTCCTTGCCATCCTGAACGTAGGCCTTCACGGTCCCGTACGAGACGCGCATGGTAAAGGTTGCGTCGGGATAGATCGACGTGCCGTAAATCTTGAAGCGCGCGCGGGCGATTGCGGTATGCGCGCGCTCTAGCGGCGCGGAGGTGTTGTCCTCGAAATCCTTGCGTATGGCGCGGAAGTCCGGGTCCACTAGGCGCGCGAGTGCGATCATGGGATCGTCCGAAGCGTCGATGGCGCCCTGTCCGCCTTCCAGCAGCTGCTTGCGCAGGCCCGCATCGCGCAACTTCGTGCCGTCTATGACCTCCGTTGCTAGCTGGGCCGGCGACATCTTGACCAGCACCTTCTTCACGAAGGCGTCGTCCGGCCCCAAAGCCTCACGCAGCTTCGTCAGCGAGAATGTTAGCGTCAGCTTCTCAAGCTCGGGATAGATCGGCTCATCCGCGAGCAGCGATTGCCGCAAGATCGGGAAATTCGCATCCGTATATTCCGGCAGCCTCTTCGCATCGGGCTTGGCTTTCTCCTCCGGGTGGCGCACTAGCGCCAGCGCATCGCCAAAGAGCTGCGAACGGAACCCGGACCGCCCCTCCAGGAAGTTGTAACGGTTGCTTTTCGGCCGCCATGCAGCGAGTGTTGCGCGGATCGTCTCCCAGGCCCCGCCGGCTTCCGCCTTCAGCGCGGGATCGGCATCGACCTTCGCCCGAAGCTCCGTTTCGGCCTTGGCCTTGCCTGCAATAATCGCCGGATCCACCAGCGCATCGAACTTTCCCTTTCGCGCTTTCAGCGAGTTTTCGACCCCGAACAGGAAGCCGGTTGCGATGCGCGCCTCTTCCGCCCCTTTGGTCGAAAACTCTGTGAGTTCGCCACGCAGCTCCGAGGCATAGAACAGCGTGCGCGGCAGCATGACATCGCGGTTGTATTCCAGCTCGGCGACCGTATCGAGGCGATGCGTCGACCCTGGATGCCCCACCGTGAAGGTGAGGTCGCCGGGCTTTACGTCAGCCGCCGCATAGCGGAAATAATTCGCGGCGGTATCGAGCGGCTTGCCGTCCTCGTAGACGCGCAAATAGCTCACATCGAGGTCGTAGCGCGGAAACTCGAAATTGTCCGGGTCGCCGCCGAAGAAGGCGATGGATTGCTCCGGCGCGAACACGAGGCGCACATCCTGATAGCGGCGGTATTTGTAGAGATTATAGACGCCGCCATTGTAGAGTTCGACCGTGTCGCAGCGCAGCGCCGTGCTGCCGCCGGTGCATTCCGCCGCGATAGCTGCCTTGATCGCGCGTTTGGCTTCGGCGAATCCGGCTCCCTCCTTGCCGGCGAGCGCCTCATGCACCCGCGCAGTGACATCGCCGATTTCGATGAGCTGATTAACCTCCAGAGCGGGGCACTTAGCCTCGTCCTTCTCCTCCTTCGCATAGAACCCGTCCGCGACGAGGTTTTTGCCCGCCCGCGAAAGCTGCTCGATGCAATGCTCGGCGCAATGATGGTTCGTCTGCACGAGGCCGCGCACCGAGACGAACCCGGCCGAGCAGCCCTGCGCGAGCCGCACCGCCGACAGGCGGACATGATCGAGCCAGCTCTGGCTGGGCTTGAAGCCGTACAGTTTCTCCACCTGGCCTGAGGGGAAATCGTTCAACAGCCACATGCCCTCATCGGCCTTGGCCGCGGCGTCGAGGAGAAGTGCACAAACAATGCAAGCAAACCGCAAAACCATGCTGAACCCCTCTGAGGTGCGAAGACGTCAGTGCTGCAATGTCCTGCGCAGCGGCCTGTTCATCGCGACGATGGCAAGCCCGGCGACCGCCGCCACGCCTGCGATCATGACGAAGAATGCCGGCTTTTCCATGCTGTCCCAATAGGAGCCGAGCCAGCCGGCTAGGAAGTTGCCCACGAAGCTTGTGGCGAGCCATACGCCCATCATAAGCGAGATGAGGCGCGCGGGCGCCACTTTGGAAACGAGCGAAAGGCCCACCGGCGAAAGGTAAAGTTCGCCGAGGGTAATAATGACAAAATAGCCGAACAGCCAAAGCCAGCTCGCTTTGTCCGCTCCGCTCACGTGCATCGCCGCGTAAGCCATCAACAGATTGGCGAGTGTGACGCCGAAGCAGCCAATCGCCATTTTTGTGACCGATGAGGGTTCGCGGCCCGTGCGCGCCTGCCGCGCCCACAGCGCGACGATGAAGGGCGTGAACGTGAAGATCATGAACGGGTTGAACGCCTGAAACCACGTCACCGGGATTTCGCCGCGCCAGAACAGAAGATTAACGGTGCGGTCCGTGAAGCTGTCCGCCCATAACGCTATCGTGTTTCCCTGCTGCTCGTAAGTGGCCCAAAACAGCGTGTTCGGAAGGAACAGGACGAGAAGCGCGATAATCGCGCGCCAATCCGCAGCTGTCAGCGGGTCGTGTTCGCGATGTGCGGCTTTGGCCTTCTGCAGTTCGTCCGGCGGCAGCTCGCGAAGCCCGCGCAGATAGATCGCAAGCCCGATCAGCATGCCGATGCCCGCCGCCGCAAAGCCGTAATGCCAGCCGAGTTCCTCGCCGAGCGTTCCGCACACCAAGGGCGAAAAGAATGCGCCGATATTGATGCCGACATAGAAAATGGAAAAGGCGCGGTCGCGGCGCGGATCTCCCGGCGCATACAGCTCACCGACTTGCGTGGAGATGTTCGGCTTGAACGCGCCGTTGCCGAGGATCAGCGTCAGCAGCGCGAAGAGCAGCAGCGGCTCGAACGCCATCATGAAATGCCCGATGGCCATCAAAACCGCGCCGATGACGACGGTGCGGCGCTGGCCGAGTACGCGGTCGGCGATGAGCCCGCCAAGGATTGGCGTCAGGTACACCAAGGATGTGTAAGAGCCGTAAATCGTCGAGGCAAGGGGCTGGGTTTCGAGCGGGCCGAAGACCGATTCAAACCCGCTTCTCAGCGTGGCAAGGCCGATGACGTGATCCGAATGCCCCGGCAGGAGAACGTATTTCACGAGATAGAGGACGAGCAGCGCGCGCATCCCATAATAGGAGAAGCGCTCCCACATTTCGGTGCCGAACAGAAAGGCTAGCGCCCTCGGATGACCGAAAAGCTGCTTCTGCGCGGTTTGGCCATCGGCTGCGGTGACTGGCACGGTCTCCCCTTTTTGCGATAGGGAACTAACCATATAGCACGGGATAGGCAAGACGCGATTTTGGTGTGGCGTGCACCGGCTGGCCGAGTGTCAGGGGCACAAAGTGCCCCCTCTCGGCGTCGAACGTATCGACCGAGCCTTTCTCGATATTGTACACCCAGCCGTATAGCCTAAGCTGGCCGGTGGCCAGCTTTGCCGCGACAATGGGATGGGTTTGCAAATTCCGGATCTGACAGAGGACATTCTCATGCACGAGCGCATGCAGGCGCGCATGCTCGTCCGCGGATTCCGGCAGCGTCGCATCGACAATCTCTTTCGCCGCCGCCGCATGCTTGATCCAGTTCGCGACCGCCGGCATTTTGTCGAGCCTATTTTCGCGCAGGATCGCCCGCATGGCACCGCAATCGGTATGGCCGCAGACGACCACATCCTCGATGCCCAGCGCAGCGATGGCATATTCGATGCTCGCCGAGACGCCGCCCGCCGCCGGTCCATAGGAGGGGATGATGTTGCCGGCGTTGCGCACCACAAAAATTTCGCCGGGCTCGCGCTGGGTCAGAACTTCGGGCACGACGCGGCTATCGGAGCAGGCGATGAATACCGCGAACGGCGCTTGGCCTCCAGCATGGCCAACCTGGCGGTGCATACCGTGGATTTCGGCCTGGAAGCGCAGTGCGCCTTCGATGAGTCTGTGCATGGGGTCTCTAATCTGAGGTCCGGCATGAAGTTGCAAACACTAACATTCTAGCGCGGCAGGCGCGAGTGTGCATCTTTTCCTAGAAGTGTGCGCCTCGCGCATCGCATTTCTACAGCACAATCCGCGATCTTCGATTAAACTCAGTCTATTTCGCTTTTTCCTTGATCAGCAGCGTTTCCATGCCCTTCAGCAGTGCCGCATTGAAGCGGTCCGGGTCCTGAATTTGCGGGGCATGTCCGTAATCGGGGAAGGTAACCAGCATGGAGCCCGGGATCGCCCTCGCGGTCTCGGGGCCGAGCTCTTTATAATTCCCGATGCGCCGCACAACCTCAGGCGAGGCCCGGTTCTTGCCGATGGCGGTATTGTCCTTCTCGCCGATCAACAGAAGCGTGGGGACTTCGATGTTGCCGAACTCATAGACTACCGGCTGACAAAATATCATGTCCGAAGTGAGCGCCTGACTCCACGCGAACAGCTCGCCTTCCTTCCCTGCATACATACTTTCCAGCATATTGACCCAGATATCGTAATCCGGCTTCCATTCGCCCGCGTAATAAGTTTTGCGCTCATAGCCGCGAATGCTTTCGGCCGTGGTTTTCAGCTCGCCTAGATAAAGCTCGTCCACGGTCGCCATGGGCACGCCTTTCGCCTTCCAGTCTTCAAGGCCGATAGGGTTAACCGCGACGATTGCCTTGGTTTCCCGCGGGAACATCAGCGCATAGCGGAAAGCGAGCATCCCACCCGTCGAGTGTCCCATCACGATGGGGTTTTGCACGCCGAGCTTGGCTAAAAGCGCATGTGTGTTGGCTGCGAGCTGCTGGAAGCTGAATTGATAATGCTGGGGTTTCGAGGACTTGCAAAAGCCGATTTGATCCGGCGCGACCACGCGGTAGCCCGCCCCGCTCAGTGCGCGAATCGTCTTGTCCCACGTTGCGGCGCAAAAATTCTTGCCGTGCAGAAGGACAACGGATCGGCCGTTCGGCGTGCGTAGCGGGGCGACGTCGAGATAAGCCATCGTCAGCGTCAGCTTTTGCGACGTGAACTCGAATCGCTGTACTTCGAAAGGATAGGCGAAATCTGTAAGCATGGGATCTGCGCCAGCTTTTTTTGCTAAAGCGGCAGCCAGCGCCAAGCCGAGACCTATTCTAAAGGCGGCATTGAATCTCATCGCGTTCCTCCTTTAGGAGTTTTCTGCGCTGGCAAACCGCTGCCGTAGGGGCGGTTCCGCGCAAAGCCGACCATGATATTGACGCGATCTAATCTTACGCATTTGCGGAAGGACATAGAGGGAATGTCAACCATAATCGGGCAATAGCACAATGGGGGCTCATTCCATGGGGCGTATAATCCGTATCGTGCTGGTCTGCGCGGCGCTTGGCGGCTGTGCAACTCCCGGAAGCCTGCCCTCGTTGTCGAGCGTCGGCGGAGCAAGCGAGTCTGAAAAGCCCGCAAAGACCGAGACGGCGGCGGCAGCCACGCCTGCGGAAAGCAGCTCAACTGTTGGCAGCATTTGGAAACATTTCTCGTCCACGTTCAGCTCGGGCGCGCAGCCCGTTGCGGTAAAGCCTGGCGACGGGTCCATGCCGGCGGGGCTCAACGCGGATGACGCGCTGCGCCTGATTAACAACTTCCGCGCATCGAAACATTTGCCGCCGCTATCGGTCGATCCTCAGGCAACAGCGGCAGCGGAACTCATCGCGCAGGATATGGCCAAACACGACCGCAAGACAACCAACACCGCCGAACTCGGCAAGCGCTTGCTAGAAGCCGGATATTCATACGGGCTGGCGGCGGAGAATGCGAGCGTCGGCCAGACATCGATCGGGGACGCCATCGACGGCTGGAAAAAGCGCGCCGATGCTAGCCGCAATATGTTGCTTCCGGCGGCGAAGCACATCGGCATCGCCTATGCGTACAAGCCGGACACAAAGTACAAGACATTCTGGACTCTGATCGTCGCCGCGCCTTGACCATCATTTCCCACCTCAATACGGCCCGCCGGGGCAATCGCGGCTCCGATGCAGGCATCGCCCGGCAGGGTTGTCGATACGCGATCCCTCCATGCACAGTTCAGGGTTGTACTGCCGGCCTCCCCGTGGTGTAGGTATAGTGCGATCATTCGTTTCACTCACGGGAAAGCGACGTGCAGGACAACGCCAATCTATTTTCGGAACTCAGCTCCCACTGGCGGGACAGCGGGAGGACCGCACTCGAAACCGGCGGCGGCATACGCTATAGCTACCGCGACATCGATCACATCTCGGCGCGGCTTGCGAATGCGCTTGCGGCAAGCGGCGTAACACCCGGCGACCGGGTTGCCGCGCAGGTTGAGAAGTCCCCAGACGCCCTTTTTCTTTACCTAGCATGTTTGCGGGCAGGCGCAGCCTATTTGCCGCTCAATACCGCCTATATGCCGGCGGAAATCGATTACTTTCTAGGGGATGCCGAACCCGCGTTCTTCGTCTGCCGCCCTGAAAATGCGGAAGCTGCCGCTGCGCTTTGCGCTGGCGCCGGCGTCCCGCAGTGTCACACGCTGGGAACCGGCGGCGAGGGCAGCCTCATGACGCTTGCGATGGGTCAGCCCGAAAGTTTCGTGGACATACCACGCGCGGCCGATGACCTGGCCGCCATTCTCTACACATCGGGCACGACGGGCCGCTCGAAAGGCGCGATGCTCACCCATCGAAATCTTTCCTCGAACGCGCGGGCCTTGATCGAGACTTGGCGCTTCACCGAGGACGACGTACTCTTGCACGCACTCCCCATCTTCCACACGCACGGGCTTTTCGTGGCGAGCAACGTCGCGCTCATGTCCGGCGGATCCATGCTGTTTCTTCCGAAGTTCGATGCGGACGAGATTTTCCGGCTGCTCCCGCGCGCCACCGCGTTGATGGGCGTTCCGACCTATTATGTCCGGCTCCTCGCCGATCCGCGGCTCACGCGCGAGGCGGCGCACCATATGCGCGTGTTCATCTCCGGTTCGGCGCCGCTTCTGCCGGACACTTTTCGCGGGTTCTTGGAGCGGACCGGCCATGCCATCCTGGAACGCTATGGCATGACCGAGACGGGCATGAACACTTCGAACCCCTATGATGGCGGCCGCGTGCCGGGGACTGTCGGCTTTCCCTTGCCGGGCGTCGAGCTTCGGATTGCGAACCCGGAGACGGGCGAAATTCTCGCGCGCGAGGAGATCGGCATGATCGAGGTGCGCGGGCCGAATGTCTGCAAGGGCTATTGGCGCATGCCGGACAAGACGAAGGCCGAGTTCAAGGACGACGGCTATTTCATCACCGGCGATCTCGGCAAGATCGACGAAGAAGGCTATGCCCACATCGTAGGACGCGGTAAGGACCTCGTGATTTCTGGCGGATTTAACGTCTATCCGAAGGAGGTCGAGAGCGAGATCGATGCCCTGGACGGTGTGTACGAGAGCGCGGTCATCGGCGTGGCTCACCCTGATTTCGGTGAGGGCGTCGTGGCCGTCGCCGTCAAGACGAGGCTGGACCTCACCGAAGCCGATATTCTCGAACCGCTCAAAAAGCGCCTCGCCAACTACAAGCTGCCGAAACGCGTGCTGTTTGTGGAAAGCCTGCCCCGGAACACGATGGGAAAAGTTCAGAAGAACCTGCTCCGCGATACCTATTGCGATCTTTTCTCGCGGTGAAGCTCTAAAGGCCGGACGCGCGTTCAGACGGTCCGGCCCCAAAAATTACGGACCCAGCAAGGGCGAAGGATCGACAGGCTTCGAGTTCTTGCGGATCTCGAAATGCAATTGCGGCTGGCTAGCATCGCCGGACGTACCCGCTGTTGCGATGGTCTGTCCGCGCTTCACCACTTCGCATTTCTTGACGGCGACGGTGTCGGCGTGGGCGTAGGCCGTTACATACTCATCCGCATGCCGGATCAGGATTAGATTGCCGAAGCCCGGCAACTCATCGCCGGCATAGGCAACGACGCCGTTCTCGGAAGCCTTGATCGGCGTTCCCTTCGGAACCGAGATCGTCACGCCTTCGTTCACCGTGCCATCCTTCTGAGGCCCGAACTGCGCGATGGTCTTGCCTTCGACAGGCCTGCGGAAGGTTATGCCCATGCGCGGCTGCGGGTTCGCAAGCGCGGCTTCGCAATTTGGCTCCGGCATCGGCGTGAGTTCGGCGCTCTTAACTTCAGGCGCCGGCGAAAGCGGCACTGGAGCCGGAGCGCCGTAAGGATTGGCGGGCTTGCCGGCCGGATCGCTTACTCCGGGCGGTGTCATGAACCCGTGTGTAGCACCGGCCGCTCTGCGATCCTCCGCCGATGCAACGGCGCGCCCGGAGTCTTTGCCTGCCGGAATGACAAGGGTCTGCCCGGCTTTCAGCGCCGGGCCCTTGAGACGGTTGGCTTCGGCAATTTCCCTCTCGGTGACGTTATAGGTTCGCGCAAGGCCCGCGACTGTGTCGCCAGTTTTCACAACATGGCAGCGCGGGGCGGCACAGGCCGCTGTGCGCGCGCCCGGAGCGAGTGCCGCGGTCCGCTCATAGGACGTGGGATCTGCGCGCGGTATGTAGACGATCGTGCCGGGGCGCACATAGACGGTGGTAAGGCCATTGGCGCGCGCGATCATGTCGACGGTCACGCCGTAACGGCGCGCGAGCGTATAGAGCGTGTCGCCTGGCTCGACCCTGACCCGCTCGCCATCGCTGCGATCCCGCGGGGGAGGCGGTGCAGCGAAGGAGCCGCGCTCATAGCCAGGCCCGCGCTCGCCTGGAGGCGCGTCCCGGTAAGCGCGGTCCCGCACTTCGCCCGGCCCCTCTTCAATAGGACGGTAGACGTCTGGGGCCCGGCGTTCGGGGGCCGGGCCGCGCGCATCGCCTTCCGGCGCGTAGGCGCGTGGAGGCGGAGCATCGCTCTCGCCGCCATCGTATGGAGTGTAGACCCTTGGACCGGAGTAAGTGCCGTCCGCGAGCGGGGCCGGGCCAAAGCGTCCATATCCGTCCGCCGTCTTCGTTCCTGGAGCTTCTGCACGCTGGGGAAGCGGGGGCAAGTCCACCCGCGAGACTTGAAGATAACCGCCCGGCTGGTTTGGACTCGCATTGGCGAGCATGTAGCCAGTTTTCGTTCCAGCCGGCCCGCTCACCGGCACAGCCGCTGGCGTGGCGTTTGCGGTGGTCTCGGGCGCAAGCGCCGTGCCTGCATGGGCAGGCGGTTTCGCGTCATACCCGCTTCCGAAGGAGAAGGACGCCCCTCTATCGGAACCGGCGCTGCACCCGCTGAGCAGAACGCAACCCAAAGTCAAATGAATAGCCGCGCGAAAGGGACTAGGCACGCGCACGCCTGTTACAACTTTACTCATCGCCGCACCTCTCTACACGAGAGTTATGCAACGCGAATGCTTAAGATAGCTTAAACAGAGCGCAAAACATCGGGCGAAGCTTGTTAGCGGCTCTACCGGCCGCCTTCCGGGACGAGGGGCACGAAGCGGACCGGAAGCAGGGTCTGATAGGCGGTGCGCCCATTGCTGCGCGTAATCAGGGTAATTCTCTGGCCGTCGAACAGGCCGAGTGGAATGACCATGAAGCCGCAAGGCGCCAGCTGATCGAGCAGTTGCTCCGGAACGGCCTCCGTGGCCGCGGTGACAATGATCCGGTCGAACAGCCGGTATTGCGGCCAGCCCTTCGTGCCATCGCCATGGATCGTTGTGATGTTCATCAATCCGAGCCGCGTAAACCTTGCTTCGGCCAGCCGGTGCAAGTCAAGGTGGCATTCCATTGTGTAGACATGGCGCGCAAGCCGGGACAAGATCGCCGCCTGATAGCCCGACCCGGTGCCTATCTCCAAAACGTCGTGGTCCGCCGAGATATGAAGGCGCTCGGTCATGTAGGCCACTATAAAGGGTTGGGAAATCGTCTGCCCGCATTCGATCGGCAGCGCCTCGTCGGCATAGGCATGCGCCTTCTGCCCCCGGTCCGATATAAATTCCTCCCGGGGGGTCCGGGCGATCGCATCGAGGACACGCGGATCCGATATCCCGTTATGCTGCAGGCTTCGCAGCAGCTCCCGCAGCGATTCTTCTTTCATGAGCGTTCTTCCCCGGCGGGCGCCCGGTACTGCGCCGCCTTCTGCTAGACTGCGTCCGGAAAAAGTGTGAGCGGTTTTTCCGGCAAGACGCACGGCAAAGCAAAAACTTAGGGCCCGCTTTCGATTTCATCGAAAGCGGAACGGCTCTAAGGCGTCAGAAGCCCCGAAAGCTTCCGGCAGGTCTCAGTATGCGTCAAATTCAAATAAAGCGGCGTTACTGATATCGCTCCGGTTTTGATCGCCCACATATCCGTGCCTTTGCCGGCGTGAAACGAGCGCGGCAGGAAGCCGAACCAGTAATAGGGATTGCCGCGGGTATCGAGACGGTCCTCGACGCGCAAATAATCCTGATCGCGCCTGCCTTGCTCGGTGACCTGAATACCCTGAACTTTACTTGGTTCCCTGTCCGGGAAATTCACGTTGATTAAAACGTCTTTCGGCCAGCCCGCCGCGATTAGCTTGCGCACGATGTCCGCGCCAAGCGCCATCGGCGTCTCCCAATGAATCCGTTTCGGGTCCTCCCAATCCACGGCAAGGCTCATGGCTATGGAGGGAATACCGAGCATGGTGCCCTCGATGGCTCCGGCGATGGTGCCCGAATAGGTCACGTCGTCGGCAATGTTCGAGCCGCGATTGACCCCGGACAGCACAAGCGCCGGCTCTTCGCCCTTCAGCACATGCCGGACGGCCATGATCACGCAATCTGTCGGCGTGCCTTTGACCGCGAACACCCGCTCCGAAAGCTTGCGCAAGCGGAGCGGCTCGTGCAGCGTCAGCGAGTGCGCGGCCCCGCTCTGGTCCGTTTCGGGCGCAACCACCCACACATCGTCCGAAAGGTCCGAAGCGATCTTTTGCAGGGCATCGAGACCGGGAGCTTCGATGCCGTCGTCGTTGGTTATGAGTATTCGCATGCGTACAGTTTTACGTGAATGCGCGGCCCCTGCCTACATCAAGTTTGCCGCAGGGGGGCGGTTCCATGAGCGGAACGCAAGATTACCTCTCATCCCGGCCCTCTCCCGCTAGGGGAGAGCAGCCCTGAGGGAGCCTTCCGCCGTCTTCGACGCGACGGCACCTAAAGGGTGGGCGGATCGACAATGATTTCAAAATCCGCCGGAGCGAGTTTTATGCCGCCAGCCGTAACCAGCAGCGATAGGCTTACCGTGGTGGCGCTAGCGGGCGCCCCTGAATGTGCCACGAAAATCGCCGTTAGCGGCCGCGATTTCCAACACAAGGCTTGATATTGCGCGTCGATGTTTATCGGACGGTCTTCCTCTCTTGGGTCCTCTGAGGCAGGTAAGCATTCCAGCATAAGCTGTACGCTCGATCCCGGCCCGATTTCGGCGACGAACGAAGCGGATGTTTCGTTTTCCGGCGGTGCGCCGTTCCCCAGTTCTTGGAGGTCCAGGAGATGCTCGATCTCAATCGCGATCTCAAAGCTATGATTGCCCGGCACCCGTTTCGGAGCCCTCGCTACAAACCTGACCGGGTCCGCCATGCTGACGGATGACGGTTCCTCGCTCCAAGGGAAGCCGATTATTTCATGCGCCAGCGGCGATCCATGAGTCGTGCCAGGCGCGCGCATTCGATCGCCTTGACCGCCCTCTTGCGTGGCCGACGCTAAAAGAGTGAGCGTTCGGGAAGACGTTTTGGCGGCAGGGCTGTCCTGCGCCGCTTCTGCGCCGATGTCCGTTATGGGCTCGCCCAGCCAGACCGGGTCCGCTACAGCGGCTGTGTCTGCAATCCGGGGCCGTCTCGCCGGGGACGGGCTCTGCTCTGTGCGAAGTGCGTATTCCGACCTAAGATAAAGATACATAAAAGTTGGCAAGGATAGAAATAAGAACGCCACAAAAAATAGCTGTGCGTCAGAAAACTCTCTTACGATAGACATCGCGATTTCCAAAGCTTTGTTGACTGGAACGGCAGTGGCGCAAAGAACCTGCGAGACGAGTCTTCGCAGAAGCCGGGCACGGAGACAAGGGCCTAAGTACGAAATGCGCGCGGGCCCGCCGGCTTGAGCATGACAAAGCCCGGCGCTAACCTTAGTGCGAGGCGTGGGTGCTCGTCCTCGCACGGCCGCGTCGAGAGGAAGGTACCTGGCGGATGAGTTTCGATCATCTAAAAGAATGGATCGGGCGCAGCGAAACCCAAACCGATGTGGCAACGCAAGCGCCGCTCGCCGGGCTCGCCGCGACGCTCGATCATGCGGCACCGCCCTGGCGGGCGGGCGAGGTGCCGCCGCTGGGCCATTGGCTTTATTTCCTCCCGCGCACGCCACAGCACGAAATCGGGCCGGACGGGCACATGAGGCGCGGCGGGTTTCTGCCGCCTGTCGCGCTGCCGCGCCGCATGTGGGCCGGCGGCGAATTTGAGTTTCTAGCGCCGGTGCCCGCCGGCGCGGCCATCGAGCGGCGCTCCAGCATCGCCAATATCGAGCACAAGGCGGGACGCTCCGGGGCTATGATTTTCGTCCGCGTGGAGCATGAAATTTCGGTGCAAGGGACGCCCGCGATCCGGGAGGTCCACAGCATTGTCTATCGCGAGGCGCCGAAGCCGGGCGAAGAGGGAGCCGCCGATACGCAGAAGGGGGATTTGGGGCATCCCGCCAAGCTCGCCGCTGAATTTATGCGCGAGATCGTGCCCGATCCCGTTCTGCTGTTCCGCTATTCGGCGCTAACCTTCAATGGCCATCGCATCCATTACGACCGGAGCTATTGCGAGCGCGCCGAGGGTTATCCGGGGCTTGTCGTGCATGGGCCCTTGACGGCCACGCTGCTCATGGACCTTTATCTTCGCCAGCACCCGGGCGCCAGCGTACGTGCATTTCGATTCCGGGCCCGCCGCCCGCTGTTCGACATCCATCCCTTCAGCGTTTGCGGCGCGCATAGGCCCGGCGGCGCGGAGCTTTGGGCACTCGACCATGAAGGCGCCGCCGCAATGACGGCAGAGTTGGAGATAACATGACAAGACCGCGGCTGACGCTTTTCGAGGCCCTGGCCGAAGTCCTCGATCCGGCCGGCAAGACGATTATCGATGTGGGCTGCGGAGACGGTGCGGTGGTGCGCCATCTGGCCCAACTGGGCGCCCGGGTCACCGGCATCGAAGTGAGCGAAAGCCAGCTCGAACGCGCACGCGCCGAGGCGGGGCCAAGCGAGACGTACCTTGTGGCGAGCGGCGAGAAGCTGCCCTTCGCCGATGCGCAGGCAGACGCCATCCTTTATATGAAGAGTTTTCATCATTTGCCTTTGGCTGCGATGAAGCTGGCGCTCAGCGAAGCGGTGCGTGTGCTCGCGCCAGCCGGCCGGCTCATCGTCATCGAGCCGCTGGCGGAAGGGAATTATTTCGAGGCGATGAAGCCGCTGGAGGACGAGACGGAGGTGCGCGCCGCCGCTTATGCTGCCTTGAAAAGCCCGCCGCCGGAACTTTTGCCCGATGGCGAACTGATATACGAAACGATTGTCCGCCCGCGCGATGCGAGCCATTACATCGAAATGATCGCCGCCGCCGATCCGGCGCGGCGCGAACGCCTGCCCCAGCTGGAAGCCGAGCTGCGCCGGCGCTATGAGGCGCTCGCCGGCCGCGATGCCGATGGCGCGTTCTTTATCGCTCCGATGCGCCGCAATGCATTCCGCAGGGCATGCTGAACACCGGCAGTGCGATTGATCGATTGGCTCCGCTTTGTTAATCTAATTGCTAACATTTTAATCAAATAGAGCCGGGATACACCCTGGTCTCGTTATAGCTGGGAGGCTTAGCTCATGTTCGGTTCATGGATTTCTAAAACTCTAGACCGGCGATCGATGCTTCTGACGGCTGCGGGCGGTGCCATCGCCGCGATGGCGCCGGGCCGGGCTTCCGGGCAAGCTTCCCAGCCTTTCAAGCGGGCTTTGGCGCTTGGAGGAGGATCGATCCTAGGCGCGTACCAAGCGGGTGCGATCAAGGTCCTGTTCAACAAAGGGTTCGCACCAGATTATCTTTACGGAATATCCGCCGGTTCGCTCAATGCGGCGTTCCTCTGCGACCGGGCGTATTATTTGGGGAAGCCCAAAAGCACCTATTACTCGGAACTCAAGGAGACCCCGCCGGCAGATGCGGGCGATTTGAGCGCGCCAGTCAATTGGCCCTTTATCGGCGAACGGCTGGTAGACTTTTGGCAGCAGAAAATCACCGCTCCAGCAAAGCTCGTGAAGGAATGGCCTGAGCTTGGCGTCGCAGTTCACGCCTTCATGAGCGATTTTAACGGCTTTCTGAGTGTCGCGCCTCTGAGCCACCTCGTCCAAAACACGCTAAGCGTGCAGCGGCTGCAGGCATCGAAGGCGGTCACGGCGATAGGCGCGGTGAACATCGACACCGCTAAAATCAAATATGTGCCGAACTCCGACCCGGACTTCAAAAATTTCGTGCTGGCGAGCGCTGCGGTTCCGCTGGTAATGCCCATCGTCGAGATCAAAAGCGGTGCAAACGCGGGGCGGTATGTCGATGGGGGCGTCAAGCACATCGTGCCGGTTGGGCAAGCCGCTACGGCGGGGCCGGCAACGCATATCGTCAGCATCGTGTGTCAGGCGCCGGTCCGGGCGGAAAATTATCAACCGGTCGCCGATCCAAAAGACGTTATTCAACTCGTGACCCGGCTTACGGATATCGCCAGCGACAATGTCATAGCAAATGACATTAGCGAGGCTAAAAACAAGAAGGTGGCGATGATCCGGCCGGACACGCCTCTTGAGACCGAAATTCACAAACCGGCGGTGGAGATCAATAACTTCAATCGCAGCGATATTCAGAACTTGATCGCGCGCGGCGAATTTTATGCAGACCGTCAAATCGCGGCCGGTAAAGAACTCACCGCTGAATTTTTCGGTTGAAAGCTGCGCGGCGGAACGGATCGCGCAGGCCATCCGTGGAGCGTGAGCCGCGCCTAATAACAAGCGCCGGCTACCCGGTGGTTCCTGGCCCCAGAGGGGCGCGACGGATGCCGCGGTGCGCCTGCGCGGGAGGCGCGAGGGAGCAGCGGCGCGCGCGATGCACCGGCATTTGCTGTGCCGCCTCATTTTTATCGAACCTGAGGCCTAGTTTGAGGCCGGAGCATTGGTTTCGTTTGGGGGCGGCAGGGCGGTCCATGCGCAAGATGAAGTTGGCTTTCTACATTTTCGCGATTTCGATGTCCGGCTTCGCGCTTTGCCTCACCGGCGCTCTGGAGCCATGGAGTCAGGCGCAAGCGGCTCAAAAGGGCAAAAAGTCGGATGCCGTCGTGGACGGCGAGGAAATCCCCATCGAAGGGGAAGGTCCGAAAGCGCCGATCGATGCGGGCGGCGGCGATGAGGAACCTCAATCGAGGCCGGTACCGCCGACTTCCGGTCCGCCCGCCCCGGTAACGCTGACAGCGTATTTAGCCGAAGGCACCGCGCCTATGACATCTGGAATTGTCTGGCGTGTTTTCGAGGGGCATCCGGGAAAAGACGGCAGTTACCGCCTGCTGGAAACGGTGCGGGAGCCGCAGCCGGTGCTTGAACTGAAGCCGGGCGAATATTTGATCAATATCGCCTACGGGCGAGCCAATCTCACCAAAAAAGTGCCTGTCTGGCCGCAAAACGCGGTGAAAGAGGATTTCGTCGTAAATGCCGGCGGCTTGCGGATCGGTGCAACCCTCGCACACCAGCCAATCGCAGCCGAGCACCTGCTGAAGTTTGAGATTTTTTCCGATACGCAGGACCAATTCGGCAATCGTCAAAAGCTTTTCAGCGATCTGCGGCCGGGCGTTGTAATCCGGCTGAACAGCGGCATCTATCATATCGTGAGCACCTATGGCGACGCGAACTCGGTCATCGCCGCCGATGTCGTGATCGAGCCGGGAAAGATCACCGAGGCTGGGATCGATCACGATGCGGGCAAGGTTACGTTGAAACTGGTCCAGCGGGCCGGGGGCGAAGCGGCCGCCGATACGCACTGGATTCTGTATAATGCAGGCGGCGAGGTGATCAAGGAAAGCGCCGGCGCGTTTCCGACGCATATCCTGGCGGCGGGCGAATACCGGGTGGCGGCTCAGCACGGCGAACGTCAATATGCGGGCGCGTTCTCGGTTGTGCCCGGCGATACCAAGCTTGTCGAAATCATTATGCAATAATCGCCGGGGCGGCTCGGGCCGTAACGCTGAAAGTAAGCGGGACATCTGTCTACAAATGACCCAGCGCTCCGGCGGATACCGGGCTGAAGGCGTCGTAAGCCCCGGTCATCCGTGGGCGAAACCGGGCAAGCGCCCTTACGTAAGGGAGCCGGCTTCCAGCGCATGCAGCAGCAGATCTTCGGGGATCGCGAAGGCGTCATCCTTCGTTTCCGGCGGTCCGGCGAGATAGCAAGCATAATCGAGGCCGCGTTGCATGGCGATCAGCCACATGCCCGTCCCGGCGTTCTTGACCACGCGCGGGCCGCCCAGACCTGGGAAGAATTCGATGACTTTGGTTCCCGGCTTGCTCCACGCAGTATGAGCAAGACCCGCCCCGTGCGGCGCAACTACTGCCTCGGCCTGCCGGAAATACTGGACCTGCCGAGCCATGGGCATGCCCTTGAGAATGACACGCTGGAACCCAAGGGGCTCCAGAATGGCGAGGACGCGGTCTTCATTCGAGACCCGGCGCAGCCGGGCATCGTTCCGGCTCACATAAATCCGCTTCGGAAAGCCTTCTTCTGGGGTATCTCCGGCAATAAACCGGCCAAGATCCTCAAGCATCGCCATTCCTATTGGCGGCCGCAGCGCCAGGGGATTGTAGGGCACCGGAACGGCTGCCCTCAAATCCGGCACCTGGACGGCGTCGCCCGCGCCGAGCGGCTCAAGACAATCGAGGCCATATTTCGATTTGAGATAATCGAGCGTGATCTTCTGGAACCCGGCGCGCTCCGCATTGACGATCAGGCCCAGCCCCAGATCGCGCCCGCCGCTTTCCAGGTAAGTGAGGAGCGGCACGATGGATTCGAACAGCCAATGGACGATGTGTCCGCGCGCCGGGATCGGCGCCATGAGATTATAGTAAGGCCGGGTGGCGGGAAGCGTCCGCATCCGGTGCGGGCGTGCGCGGACCAGAGCGGTCCAATTGGGCCCTGGGTGGAGGGCGAGAAGAAAGTCATCTTTCATCATGGCCCCGGCCCAGCCCGTGACCACGGTATCGCGCAAGCTATAAAAGTGCTGAACGCCTTGCAGCGGATGCGGAAGCGACACCCCAAGCTTCGTCAAGCATTCCGGCGCCGGCACGTCGATCTTTGTGCTCGGAATGGCTAAATCGTCAACCGCCACTTCCTCGATCAGACGTGACTCCAGCGGCAGAAGCCAGCGCCGTTGCAAGGCCGGAAACGCGCGCGCGGCTTGATCCGTAAGGATATAGCGGATGCTCCGGATGGAGAACTTCGATTTATAAATCCGGCCCTTATACTGCAGTGAAACCATAGCTTTTTCCCGGTGCCCGCTGGGCTGCTTACGCCAGCTTTGGAGACCGGCGCAACGATTTTTTTGCAGGGACTTAACCGGCCGGGCTGCGGTCATAGTTCGCCGTTATCCCGGAAAACCCGTTGCGTCGATCCGGGATCGTTACGGACACTGGACCATGGCGCCCCGAAGGATCCCGGATAGAAGCGAGCGGCTTCCGGGATGATAAAATGTGGATGGGCTCGCGGTTACACATCCTTAACCTCAGTTTGCAGCTTTCCTGAACCGGCGGGTTCAATCCGTGCCGCTTCCTTCAAGCCCCCATCATGGGCGAAAGCGCCTTGCTAAAGCTTTAAGTGCGAGCTAACCTGCTGATAATACAGGGGAACCTCCAATACCAGGGCGTGCCCAGGCCGGGGCGGCCGCGCCAAAACAAAGTTAATTTCTATCCTCCAATATATTTAACGGACTTTTTGGATGCAGGAATAACGGGTATAAACGCGAAAAATTGCGATCTTCGCGGCTGGAAGTAATCGAAAGCCCTGCCCATTTACCATTCGAATATTTACCATGTCGCGGCGCTACGAAAATGCGTACGGGCTTAGCATCGAGCCCGTGTAACATGATGTCTGGAAATTTGCTTTTGATGCCTCGCAGGCGAAGAGGCTGTGGACGCTTCAGTCCCCCACGCGTGGGGGACTGAAGCGAATCGCGCATCGGTGTTCCAACCGCCAAGAAGGAACCGCCGATGGCCAGCAAGGATACGACGCTTGCCGCAGTCATGGAACAGCTCATCGCAGAAGGTCCACAAGGCATGGCTCAGGCGATGACCACGCTCATGAACCTGGCGATGCGGATGGAGCGTGAGCAGTACCTCGGCGCAGGCCACTATGAGCGCAGCCCGGGCCGGCGCGGCTATGCCAACGGCACGAAGCCCAAAAAGATCGATACGCCAGTGGGCACGCTGACCCTGGATGTGCCCAAAACGGCGGACACGTCCAAGCCGTTCTTCCCGCAGAGCCTCGAACGCGGGCGCCGATCCTGCCGCGCGGTGATGCTATGCGCCGCAGAGATGTATGTGAAGGGCGTCTCGACGCGTGCCGTCGAGAAGGTGCTGGCCGAGTTCGGGATCGAGGGCCTGTCCTCGACGCAGGTCAGCCGCGCCGCGGCCATGCTCGACGAAGAGCTCAGAGCCTGGAGAAACCGTCCCCTCGGCCGCTTCCGCTATCTCTTCCTGGATGCCCGTTACGAAAAGACCCGTGAACAAGGCGTCGCGGACGATTGCGCCGTCCTTTCCGCCATCGGCATCGACCCCTCCGGCAAGCGCCGGGTGCTGGGCGTCTCAGTCGCATTTTCCGAGGCCGAAGTGCACTGGCGCGCCTTCCTCGAAAGCCTGGCGGCCCGCGGCCTGCAGGGCGTCGAGTTCATTACCTCGGACGATCATCCGGGCCTCAAGGCCGCCCGCAAAGCCGTGCTGCCCGGCGCCCGCTGGCAGCGCTGCCAGTTCCACCTCGCCCAAAACGCCATCCACCACACCCCCAATCAGGCCATCCGCAAGACCATCGGCGAGGAATTGCGGGCTGTTTGGGACGCTCCAAGCCTGGGCGGCGCGGAGGAGGAACTCAAGCGCCTCGTGGCCAAGTACCGCAACACTGCGCCCAAACTTGCCGCCTGGCTCGAAGAAAACGTCCCTGAAGGCCTTGCCGTCTTCAAACTCCCCAGGGAGCATTGGCGGCCCATGCGCACTTCGAACCTTATCGAGCGCTCGATCCAGCAAGAGCTGAAACGGCGCACACGAAAAATACGGGTCTTCCCCAACGAGGCTTCCCTCATCCGTCTCGCCTCCGCCATCCTCGTCGAAATCGACGAGCAATGGGCCGCCTCCCAGAAACCTTATGTCAACTTCAACAACACCAGTGCCGATTGATGTCCACAGATGAAAGTCCAGACTTCAGGTTGCGTAATCTAGCATCGATATTGAAGCTGTTAGGCCGTTTGCAGACCAAGCTGTCTAGAAATTTTCGATAGGTCTGTTCGACCGCTTTGCGAACACTTAGCAGAAGACACCAAGTCTAACGGTGGTCAAGGGCTCGGGGCCAAAATTCCGCCGTGGGATTGCAGCCACCGCAATCCCGGGCAGCGGCCATGTCAGCGCGCTAAGAATTCACCGGGCTATCGGCCTTGCCACCCGAAAACCCAAAAGTGTTTCTCGGGTTTCGGCGGGAAGGCTGCCGCGAACTGCGGCGAGAATCATCTCCTCCCCGGGTCCGCCGCGCAAAATATGCTGCGTACAATCCCCCTCGGTCCAAGCCGCCCCATTTCGCGGCGCGCCCTTATAGTTGGCGTTCCAGCAATCCTCGACCCATTGAGTAGGCCGGCCATAAACATTGCGAAGCCCCCAGGCATTGGGCTGCGCGGGGCTCTTCCGCCCGCTAGCGGGATCGTCGTAGGCTTGGTCTTCCCAGAACTCCTCGGGAAAGTTTTTCGACGCCGATCCAGCCCGGGCAGCATATTCCCATTCGGCTTCTGAGAGCAGGCGATAAGGCTTGCCTGTCTTCTTCGATAGCCAGGCGATATAGGTCTTTGCATCGTTCCAGCTGACATTGACCACCGGCCAGTTCTCCCGGCCCTTTCCTTCCGCGTCCGGTTTGTAGCCGCCGCATCCGCCATCGGCCAGGCAAGTATCCCACTCTTCGAACTTCACCGCGAATTTGCCTACAGCGAACGGTTTGGAAAATGTGACTTTGTGCCGTGGCAGCGCCACATCGATCGCGTCGATATCCGGTTTGGGGGGCGCTCCCATCAGGAAGCTTCCCGCCGGAATCACCACCATCTCTGGGCATGCGGGGCAATCCTTAAAACTTTGCCCGCTGCCAGGCACAGGCAGCTTTCCGGCCCGCGCCGCGGAGGAAAACGATAAAAAAGTGAGACCGATGAATAAGACGGACAAAAGCTTCACCATTTCGTCTTCCCGATCATGTTTGAGCGTAGCGCACTTCGCTCTTGTTCTTTTAAAGGCACGGCGCCGCGACACCGGGTGCCTTCGATGCAGAAACTTGTTAGTCTCGAGCCGATTGCCACATTCATTAGTCGTAGCGCCAATTCAAAAAGTTCACGATCTGGTTATCTGCTATCGTCTTCGCGAAGTCCTCGTGCACCGGACAGAAGCGGCCCGCGACGCTGGGGAAGGAGCAACAAGGCATAATTTTTTGGCGTATTCGAAGAAGACCGCATTCGCCTCCCAAAGCCGGCACGGCGCGCGCATGGGGCCGCGAGAAAACCGGCACGGCCGCTCCTGGCCCGCTTGAGAACGGCGTTTAGATAGTGGCATTCTCGGATCGCCCCGCCTGCTGCCGGATCGCTTTGCGGGCCACGCGGGGCGGATCACGAGACGGACTTGCGTTCACACCTTCAACCGGCGCCGTAACCCCGTGCCATTGCGGCGGCAAAAGCCCGCAGCAGCGCGAACAAGGCAGTCTGAAGCCAAAGGATGCGCCTTACCCCCATGATGGCGGCGGCTTCTGGCGCAGCCCGCCTCCCCCCAAAAAAATCCAGCTTCGCCGCCTCGTCCTGCGTGTCATGGCAAACAGGCACAAACGGATAGGTTTTAACCCATTGTAGGCGGTGCGCCAGACGCGGGGAGCGCGTTTCCTCAATCGTCACTATCCCCGCCCGGCTCGTACTCGCGCCCAAGCACGCACCAAGCGCCCGCGCGTTGCGCCGCCGCGCGCGCCTTGAGCCTCTCCGCCAGCGCAAATAAGTGCGGACCGGGCCGGCCGGCGTTGCGGCGCCCGGGGTTGGGCAGCGCGGCGGCGAGTTGGGCCGCTTCTTGCGCCGTCAGCTCGCTTGCGGATTTGTGGAAATGATGCCTCGCGGCCGCTTCGGCGCCATAAATGCCCGGCGCCCATTCCGCTATGTTGAGGTAGATTTCCAAAACCCGGCGCTTGCCGAGCACGAAATCCATGTAATAAGCCAGCGGAATTTCGAAGGGCTTGCGCAGCCAGGCGGGCTTGGTCCAAAGGAACAAGTTCTTTGCGGTTTGCATGTCGATGGTGCTGCCGCCGCCTCGTTTCCGGCCGGTCGCGAAGGCATCGGCGGCGGCATCGAGCGCACCCAAATCCACGCCCCAATGCCGGCAAAAGCGGCCGTCCTCCGAGGCGATCACCTGCGTGACGAGCGCCGGCGAGATGTGGCCGAGATCGCGCCACTGGTAGTGGACGCCGCGCCCCAGCAGGGCCTGCCGCGCCATCAGCGACGAGACGGGCGGGTCGATGAGAATGTAGAGGCAGGTGAGATAATAGGGGATGAAGAAGAAAACGGTGAAGCCGATGGCAGCCCAGCGCAACGCGCGGGCGAGCCGCTCTCTCGCGCGTAGCGGTACGCTTCGCGGTGCGGAAAGGGTGGATGCTGCTTCGCTCATTTGTATCGCTCACAAAACTCGCTTGAGCCTATAACTCACTTAGGCCATGGTGCGGATCGGCTTTTTCATCGCACCACAGGACTTTTCTATACGCCATGATCTTTACAGAACGCTTGGAAGCCCATGCAAGCCGTCTTGAGCGCCATCTTGACAATTGGCTAAGCCCCGAGCGGCTCGGCGGTGTGCCCGCGCGCCTCTTGGAAGCGATGCGATACGGCTCCCTTGGCGGCGGCAAGCGGTTCCGGCCCTTTCTTGTCATCGAAAGTGCGGCGCTTTTTGGGGTGGGCGCCGGGCAAGCGCTGAATGCAGCGGCCGCGCTCGAATGCGTGCACTGCTACTCGCTGATCCACGACGATCTGCCCGCCATGGACGATGACGATCTGCGGCGCGGCCGGCCCACGGTCCACAAGGCGTTCGATGACGCCACCGCAATTCTCGCGGGCGACGCGCTGCTGACGCTGGCTTTCGAGATCGTGGCCGCGCCGGATACGCATCCCAACCCTGCGGTGCGGGCGGGGCTTGGGCTCTCGCTGGCGCGGGCGAGCGGGGCAGCCGGCATGGCGGGGGGGCAGATGCTCGACCTCGAAGCGCCGGGCAAGACCTTGGGCGAGGCCGATATCCGCCAGCTGCAGCGCATGAAGACCGGCGCGCTCATCACCTTTGGCTGCATGGCGGGCGGCATTCTGGGCGAGGCAACGGATGCAAACCTCGCGGCCATGCGCGCCTATGGCGATGCGCTCGGCGCCGCGTTCCAGCTCGCCGACGATCTGCTCGACGTGGAAGGCGATGCTGCCCTCGTCGGCAAGGCTACCGGCAAGGACCAGGAGGCCGGCAAGGGCACGCTCGTTTCGCTGTTCGGCATCGAAGCGGCCCACGCCAAGCTCGAAGAGTTGAAGGCCGAGGCGCTGGCCGCGCTTGCCCCGTTCAAGCCGCATGACGCAATATTGGCCGAGGCCGCGGAGTTCGTCGTCGCGCGCAAATTCTAGACAGCCCGTGCTTGTGCCGCCAAGGGTTCCGCTGCATCGCAATGTCCGGGCGATAGCCGCCTCGCCCGTTCAGCTTCCGCGCGGCTTGGCCCGTGAGACCGGAACCGCCGTGGCGGGATCGTCGGGCCAGGGGTGCCGCGGATAGCGCCCTTTCATCTCGGCCTTCACCCCCGCCCACGATCCCTTCCAGAAGCCCGGAAGGTCGCGCGTAATCTGAATAGGCCGCTGCGCCGGCGACAGCAGATACAGTGTGAGCGGCAGCTTGCCACCCGCGATCGAAGGATGTTCCTTCAGCCCGAACAACTCCTGCACGCGGATGTGGAGCGCGGGCGCGCCTTCCGATTCGTAATCGATGGCGTGCCAGTTGCCCGTGGGCGCGGTAAAATGCGCCGGAGCCTCTTCCTCCAAGCGCCGCTTCAAGTTCCATGGCAGCAGCGCATCGAGCGCGGAGCCTAAGTCATCGGCGCCGATTTCGGGGAGCTTTATCTTGACCGTAAGGTATGGGGCAAGCCACTCCGCGGCGGTCTTGGCAAGCCCCTCATCGGTAAGGTCCGGCCATTCGTCCTGTCCGGCCGCGCGCAAGAAACCTACCCGGTGGCGGAGCTGGATTTGCGCTTTGCTCCAGGGCAGGCGGCCAAGACCGAGCTTCGCTAGCCCCTCGGCCAGGAGACGCGCGCTTTCCTCGCCCGGCGTCACGGCCCGGGGCTCGTTTGCGAGTAGAATGGCGTCGAGCCGGCGGACACGGCGCGCCCTCAGCGCACCGGTACTTTGATCGAAGTCGATCTCGTCCGTCTCTTGGATGCGATGGCCGGCTGCGGCAGACACGTCGGCTTCATCGGCTGCGGCCGCGAGAAGGATGCGCGTCGACGCCGCCGATCCCGATAGCTCAGCTGCGACCAGGAAGGGCGACCCTGCCAAAGGATGCGCCGGATCGAGGTTGGCGCCGCGGCCATTGGCGAGGATGAACTGGCCGGGGCTCCCTCGAGCTTTGCCGATGCGCTCCGGAAAGGCGAGCGCCAGCATGCGCGCGATGGACATACCCTCGCGAGACTCTTGCCTAGCCGGCGAACTCCTTGACCGGAGGCTCCGCCCCTCACCCCCGCCCTCTCCCAGTGGGAGAGGGAGCGGGCCGGCGGATAGGTCATCCCCTCTCCCGTTGGGAGAGGGACAGGGTGAGGGGCGGCCCGTTTGAAATTCACGCTCAGAAACGCCAAAGCGGCCCGCGCCTGCCATCCGGGCCCAGCCTGCCGCCAGCTTACGCATGCCGCCGGCCCGGCGCGAGCGGTCACGGCGGAAAGCTTCCAGCCGGTGCGCGAGATCGGCATCGTTACCGCCAAGCCCGCGCTCGACCATAACCGCGGCAATCTGGGCAGCCTCCTCCGCGTGACCGGACCCGGCCGCAACGATCACCATGCGGGCAAGCCGGGGCGGCAATGGCAGCGACCTTAGCCGCTTTCCCATGGCCGTAATGCGGCCGTGTCCGTCGAGCGCTTCCAGCTCGGCCAGCTCCTCGCGCGCAGCATCGATGGCGGCGGCCGGCGGTGGATCCAGCCAAGAAAGGACAAGCGGATCGGCGGTTCCCCATTCCGCGCAGTCGAGCAGCAGGCCTGCAAGATCGGCGGAGCGAATCTCGGGCTCGGGATAAGCAGGCAGGCTCTGCGTTTGCGGCTCGTCCCACAGCCGCAAGCAGACGCCGGGCTCCGTGCGCCCCGCGCGGCCCCTCCGCTGATCGGCGGCGGCACGCGACACGCGTACAGTCTCCAGCCGCGTCACCCCGGCATCCGGCTCGAAACGCGGAACCCGCGCGAGACCGCAGTCGATGACCACACGCACGCCCTCAATGGTGATCGACGTCTCGGCGATGGAGGTCGCGAGCACCACCTTGCGCTGGCCAACGGGCGCGGGCTCAAGCGCGAGGTCCTGCGCGCGCGCGTCCATAGCGCCGTAAAGGGGGGCAAGCACAATGGCCGGATCGCTGACGCGCTCCTTCAGCCGCTCATGGGTCCGCAGGATTTCGCCTTGGCCCGGCAAAAAGGCGAGGATCGAACCGGTTTCGGCGCGCAAGGCCCGCATCACCGCATCCGCCATGCGATCCTCGATGCGCGCGTTCGCATCGCGGCCAAGATAGCGCGTTTCGACCGGAAAGGCGCGTCCCTGGCTTTCGATGACGGGCGCGTTGCCCAGCAGCCCGGCCACCCGCGCGCCGTCTAGCGTCGCCGACATCGGCAGGATGCGCAAATCGTCGCGCAAGCCGGCCTGGCAGTCGAGCGCCAGGGCAAGCCCCAAATCGGCATCGAGCGAGCGCTCGTGGAACTCGTCGAACAGCACCGCGCCGATGCCGGACAGCGCAGGGTCATCGAGGATCATGCGGGTGAAGACGCCCTCGGTGACGACCTCGATGCGCGTTTTCAGACCCGATTTCGAGACCATGCGCGCGCGCAACCCGATCCGCTCTCCGACGGCCTCCGACAGCGTGTGCGCCATGCGCCCGGCGGCGGCGCGCGCGGCGATGCGGCGCGGTTCCAGCACCAGGATCTTGGCGCCGCCGAGCCAGCTTTCGTCCAACAATGCGAGGGGGACGCGCGTCGTCTTGCCGGCGCCGGGCGGGGCGGCGAGCACGGCCGACGCGCGCGCGGCCAAGGCGGCACGCAATTCGTCGAGAACAGCGTCGATCGGAAGCGGTTCGGCAAACTTCATTGCGGTTGTATCCGGTGTGGCGTCTGCACTTGCCTACCACCTTTGCGGCTCAGCTCTTAGAGGCAATTGCTGGACATAAACCGCGATTGCGCTTTGCTTCTGCCAGCTGGCCTCCCTCCGGCCCGCGTTGGGCCGAGGCTGTGCGAAAAGCCCTCAGCCTCAAAAACCGCGAGAATTTTGTTCCTCCCACCCGGCAAGGCCATGGTTCTGTCGAAGGAGGGATCGCTCAGTATTATTTTCAAACCGCATTATTCTCAAACCGCGAAATAGTTGCCGAACGTTCCCTCCCGATGAGAAACGTTGAAGGGCGGCGAGGGCAAAAACATTCTAAAAGAATTTTTGCGCCCAGACTTTTTGCACAGCACCGGCCTATAACTGTTCGTAACGTCATATGTTGCGCAATTTATGCGGCGCGGAAGGGAACATCTTAACCAAGTTAGGGGTTGCACGCGCCGGTGCGGTTAGACGGAGGGCCCGTTATGCGGCTTGCAGGGCAACACATTCTCTTGGCCGAGGATGAAGCGCTCATAGCGCTCGATCTTGAGGAAATAATCGTAGCGGAGGGCGGGGAAGTCGCGGGCCATGCGTCGAGGTTGTCTAGGGCTATGGCCCTTGTCGATGCTCAATGCGTCTCCTTGGCTATTCTGGACTTCCGTCTGAGCGCGGAAAATTCCCTGCCGCTTGCCGAAAAGCTGTGCGATTACGGCATCCCCTTCGTCTTTTACACAGCCTGCGCACTTGACGAACTGTCGGAGGCACGGCCGCGAGCGCCAATTATTAGGAAGCCCGCTTCTCCCGCCAAAATAATAAGCGAACTGGATGCCGTGCTCGTAAAAGGAGGCCTCCCGATCCGGTGCCATTGCCTTGGTACTCTTGCTCGATAAGAGCGGCGTTTTGGCTGCCCAGGCGATTTTGCCGGCGGCGGGCCGAAGCCGGAACGCATCGGGGTGCACAAGATCGTCATGACGCTTGGCGAAGCTGCGCAACTGGGCTTAGCTTGTAGCCTGAACCGAGGCTATCATGACCCAAGAAACATCGCGGCCTAACGAGATCGATCTTTCCGCCTATTGGATGCCCTTCACGGCGAACCGGCAGTTCAAGGCCAATCCGAGGATTCTCGTGGCAGCCGCGGGCATGCATTACACGAGCGCCGATGGCCGGGAGATTCTCGATGGGACGGCCGGGCTCTGGTGCGTAAATGCCGGCCATGGGCGCCGCGAAATCGCCGAAGCCGTCGAGCGGCAGCTCCGGACGCTCGATTATTCGCCGGCCTTTCAGATGGGCCATCCTGGAGCCTTCGATCTTGCGGCGCGCCTCGTACGCATGACACCCGAGGGACTCGACCGCGTGTTCTTTGCCAATTCCGGCTCGGAAGCGGTGGACACAGCGATGAAGATCGCGCTCGCCTATCACCGCGCGCGCGGCGAGGGGCAGCGCACGCGCTTCATCGGCCGCGAGCGCGGCTATCACGGCGTCGGCTTCGGAGGCATGTCCGTGGGCGGTATGGCCAATAACCGGCGGACGTTTGGCCCGATGCTGCCGGCGGTGGATCATCTGCCGCACACGCACGATCTTTC
>JBKQIH010000249.1:0-13475 GCA_052148445.1 Rhodomicrobium sp. | reverse complement strand
CGCACACAAACTAACAGTTACTCCCGTGAGAATGGCCCTCAAGCCCATAGTTCTCTCCTTAATGGAGGGCAAGCCGCTAGTATTGCGCCGCTAGCACTCAAGATTTAGCCGGAAAACTTAGAGAGATTATCAACGAGGCCTAACCTCACTGATTTGCTTGGCAATAAATTGACGCGATAAGGACATGGGTGCCCAATTTGTGAATAAAAAAAAGTGCGAAAAATCGCCTAACCGACTGTGATTCCAAGAAAGATTTTGTGGAATAAATCGTGGATTCCTCTGCGTGCCGCACTTCCGGCCAATTCCACGTTATGATTGCAATACGCCACCGTAACAACTGTTGGGATGCTGGCTATATACTGCGCTAATAGCCACAGCGATGCATTTTTACAGCTTAAGCTTTACAATTGAAATATCGAATTCTCCTTAGACCGAGAGCGAAACCGGACACGCCCTAAAGTGCCGTGCGTTCAACGATCCACAGTCATCGGGAAGCGGCCTTCGCCGACAGGACGACTCCGTCGCGGCGTCAGTAACTTTGACGTGCATTGCTTCGCTTTGCTTGCAATAACAGCAATCCCGGATGGGAGCGCGATGCTCTAGGAGAGCTTATAAAAGCGTGAGGCAGCCTCGAACTCCGCAAGCCTTGCCTTCCGGCGCTGCTCCGCTTCAAAATCTTCTCCCCACCGCGAGGCCTGCCAGTTTTCGTCAGTCTGGGCGGCGGCCCAGGCGGCAGCGGCGTCGAGGTCTCCGCCAGTATGCGCTAGAGCGATGAGCGCGGACCCAGTGAGCGTGGTGATGACGTGAAGGGCCGCCAGCTTGAATGCGTCGAGGCCAGCCACGGCGGCGCCCAGGGCCTCAAGCGAGGCTGCGGGCTGCGTCACGTGCGCAATGCCGCTGGCGGTAAGGAACGGCGTGCCGTGCTTCGCCTCGACCCAGCTCAGGACTGGGTCCCAGGCCGCTGCCTGCGCGGCAACGAGATCGGTTGGGTGTGTGGCGCGGTAGCAGACGAGGTCCGTTGCCGCGTACTTTAAGATATCGTCCGCCACTTCCTGTTTCCGGTCCGCAACGCCATCGATGGCGGTGTTCGCAAGCTTCGTGAGCGGAAGGCTGGCCGGCACGATGGCCTCTCCTTGCGCGTTCCATTCGCCGGCTATGGCTTGCGCAAGGGCGCGCGCCGGCACGGCGAGCGGGTTGCCCGCAGGGGTTTTGACCGGGCGGCCATCGAGCTGGACGGCATAGCCGCCGTCTTTAGGCTCTGCGACCGTTGCAGACTGGTAGAAGCGCTTACGGTTAGCAGGTTGCGAAGGTTTCATTGCGCACCGGTCATGGCTGGTTAGAGTGCTTCCGGAAAAGTGTGACGCGGTTTTCCGGAAAGAAGCACGAAAGACAAAGAGCTATGGTCCAGCTTCGATTGCATCGAGCCGGAGCCTAGAGGGCCCCACGGCGTGCCGCCCCCCAGATTCGCCAGAACCGGCGCAGGGGATTGAGCGTCACGGTCCGCTGCAAAGGATTGAATGACGGTGCAGCCATGGCCTTAAGATAGGGCTTCACGTTTACGAGTGGAAGAAACGCGGCAAAGGCAGCGGGATCGAGTTCCGGCGCGGCCGCGCGGAATTTTTGCAAGGCGCGGTTTGCTGCCCCCCTTAGATCGGCGAGCGCCGCGCCAAAGGCAGCGCTCGATTTGCCGCGGTAGACGGCCGCGAGATTGACCCCCCGGCTCTCCAAATAAGAAGGCGGCAGCAGGAGTTTACGCCGCGATGCCTGCAGCGGCACGGTGCGAAGCGCGTGCGTCAGGCCATAGGCGAGGCCAGCGTGCCCGGCGGCCTTCTTGGCAGCCTCGCTCCGATCCCCGAGGATAAAGGCTGCGATTTCGAAAACGGCGCCGTCTATCGCCTGAAGCGACGAGATCATGGCCTGGATATCCGCGGGCGGATCGCCGAAGATTTCCGGGACACGCGCGTCGGCCATGTCGAACAGCCGATTTTTGGGGAGGTTGTGCTCCAGAATTGCGGCGGCCAGCGCATCGGCAACCGGGTTTCCGGTTTTTGTGCCCGGAGCCGCCAGATCGATGGCGTCCCGCCACCATTGCAGGCGGATTTGCCCCACCATGGGCTCGTGAGCCGCTGCCGCGATATGCTGAAGCTCGGCATTGAAGGCGTAAAGCGCAATAAGCCCTGCCCGCTTGGGCTCCGGAGCGAAGAGTGCGCTCCAATACCGCTCGCGGTCGCGTTCCCTGACCAGATTTGCAGCGGCTTCGTTCTCGAGCGATAGCACGGCGCGCTCCCATGCTGCCTAGAGCAAATTCATACTATGTGCGTTCATCCGTCATCGCGAGGCAGCATTTGCCGCCGGTGCAATCCCAGCGGCCTCAGAGATTTAACCCTGGATCGCTTAGCACCGCTCGCAACGGCGGCTACTCCGCTTTCGCCAAAGACGCTTTAGCGCCGCTGGTAGCCATCAACGACTTGGCAGAATCGTTGCAAGGGCGCTCCGCATCACAATAATGGGACGGCGGCAAGAAATACCGCCGCCGTTTAGCGTTTCTTGGACCGGCCGCCGCGCGCCTTGGCGTGGCTCTTTCCGCGGCCGGGAGGCGTGCGTCCCCCCGCGTTCGATTTGCGCGCGGAGACCGAGGCCAGCGCGGCCTTGGATGCTTGGGCCTGAGCGCCCGTCGTTCCGTCCGCATCCATCGCCGCGATATTTTCATCCTCATCGCCTTCGAAGTCCGGCACGGCCGCATCCTCGCGGGCAACAGCTGCGGGCCTCGCGCCGGGCTTGACGCCCTTGGACTTCTCCACGCCGCTCCAATCGCGCGAGACGCCGATCAGAATCAGGAACGGCGCGGCGATAAAGACCGACGAATACGTGCCGACCAGCACCCCGAACAGCATGGCGAACGTGAAGCCCCGGATCACCTCGCCGCCGAAGAAGTACAGTGCGAGCAGCGCCATGAACACCGTGCCGACCGTCATGATTGTGCGCGACATCGTCTCGTTGACCGAAAGGTCGAGGAGTTCGCCAAGCGGCATGCGCTTGTAACGCCTCAAGTTTTCTCGAATCCGGTCGTAAATGACGACCGTATCGTTGATCGAATAGCCGAGAATGGTGAGAAGCGCCGCAACGGTGGTCAGGTCGAAATCGAGCCGGAACAGCGAGAACACGCCAATCGTGAACATCACGTCGTGGATCATCGACACGATTGCGCCGAGAGCGAACTGCCACTCGAAGCGGAACCAGACATAGATAAAGATCACGATATTGGTGCAGACCAGCGCCCAGATCGCCGAGTTGATCAGCTCCTTCGAGACAGTGCTGCCGACTTGTTCGCGCCGGAGCTCCTTGCTACCGGAGGGGAGAGCCTTAAGCACATTTTCCGCAGCCGCCTTCTGAGCGTTGGGGCCGCCGGATTGCTCGGGAAAGCGGATCAGAATTTCGTTGGACTGCCCGAAGGTTTGCAGCTGAACCTCGCCAAGCCCAAGGCTGGAGAGTTTGGTGCGGAGCGCGCCCACATCGGCTGAGCCGGGGGTTTCGATCTGCATCAAGGTCCCGCCCTTGAAATCGATGCCGAAGTTCAAGCCCACGGTCGAGAGCAGCACGATGGTCCCGAGGATAGCGAAAATCGACAGCCCCAGGCACAGTTTGAAATATTTCACAAAGCGCAGATTCATCTTCTGCGGCAGACGGAAAAGCGGCTTTAGCATCATGGCTCGATCCTCTGGCCGGCTAAATTTCTAGGACGGTAGGCCGCGTTTTGCGCAGCCATGTCGAGACCATCAGGCGTGTGACCGTGATAGCGGTGAAAAGCGAGCTGGTAATGCCGAATATCAGCGTCACGGCGAAGCCGCGAACCGTGCCGGAGCCGAAGGCGTAAAGAATGAGCGCGGCCAAAAGCCCGGTCAAATGCGAGTCGATAATGGTCCCGTACGCCCGGTCAAACCCCGCTTCGATGGACGAGATGATCCCTCGCCCGCCTTTCATCTCTTCGCGTATTCGCTCGTAGATCAGAACGTTGGCATCCACCGCCACGCCCATGGTCAGAACGATGCCGGCAATGCCGGGCAAGGTCAGCGTCGCGTGAAACAGCGAGAGGCAAGCGACGATGATCGCGATGTTCACCACAAGCGCCATCACCGAGAACAGTCCGAAGAGACCGTAGGCCGCCACCATAAGCAGCGATACAGCCGTGAACCCGACGATAGCGGCGATCTTGCCGGACTGGATAGAATCGGCGCCGAGGCTCGGTCCCACGGAGCGTTCCTCGATGATCGACAGCGCGGCCGGAAGCGCGCCGGAGCGTAGCATCAGCGCAAGCCTGTCGACTTCCTCCTGGCTGAAATTGCCGGTGATTTGCCCGCGCCCGCCAGGAATTTCCGAACGGATCACCGGCGCTGAGACAACCTTATTGTCGAGAACGATTGCGAATGGCTTGCCGATATTTTCGCGTGTGACGCGCGCGAATGCAACCGCACCCTTCGTATTGAACACAAAATTGACCGCACGCTCGCCAAGTCCGCCTGGCCGGTTGTCGTAACCGGCGCTCGCTTCCTCAAGATCGTCGCCGCTGACGATCACTTCCTTATGCACAAGCACCATTCTGCCGGCATGCTCGGCGTCCGGCAGCAGCAAGTCGTCCGGTGGAACGCCGCCGGCCTGCGCCTCCTCGGGCGTCATCGACAGATCGACGAGCTGGAACGTCAGCTTTGCCGTTGTACCGACAAGCTTTTTGACTTCCGCAGGTGCAAGCCCCGGAACTTGTATCAGGATGCGGTCTTGGCCCTGCGCCTGGATGGTGGCTTCCGTTGTGCCGTTGGGATCGATGCGCATACGGATGACTTCGATCGATCGCGATATGGCGTTCTCAACCCTGTGCTGCAATCCTGGTGGCGTCGGCTCAAGAGTAATAACGCCGTTCTCGCCCGCGGCCACAGTCAAGTCGAGGCCTGAACCGCCGCCCCTGCCCCCGAAGAGCGAAGCAGACACAGGCTGCGCCAGCCTCTTGAGCCGTGGCAGCACCAGATCCATCTGGCTCGGGTCCTTCAAATTCACGCGGACTTGATTACCAGCGATGACCACGCCGTTATGCCCGATCCTCTCTTCTCTCAAGATGCGGCGCGCATCGTCCCGCAGAGACTGCAGCCAATCCTTCTTGAGCTGTGCGGTGTCGATTTGATAAAGCAGGGAAGTTCCGCCGCGCAGGTCGAGGCCCAGGGGCATGCGCTTCCAAACTTGCTGCACCCAGTTAGGCAAGCTTTCATAGGTGGACAGAGGAATCACATTCGGCATGGCGAACGCCAAGAACGCAACCGAAGCGAGAAGTGTTGCAAGCGCACCCGCGCGCGAAAAATGCAACGAGAATCCGAACATTGAGACCCCAATCCTTTATGCAGTGCTTTCCGATGCGCCTTCTGAGTTAGGCGTTGGGCTGCGAACTGTTTCCGTCCCCGCCCGTCTGCGGCTCGGCCCTCGCTTTTTCCCTGATGGGCTCGCCCTTACCGCGCACCTCCGTGATGGTGCCCTTGATCACGCGGACCTGGACGTTATCTGCGATCTCGACCTTCAGCTCGCCGTCGTTTCCGACGCGCACGACCTTCCCGACGAGCCCGCCCGCAGTCACCACGGTGTCGCCGCGCTTAACCGCTTCGATCATCGCCTGGTGATCCTTCACTTTCTTCTGCTGCGGCCGGAATACGAGCAGATAGAAAATGCCAAAAACAAGAAAGATCGGAAGAATGCCGATAAACTGTTCCATCGAGAGCACCCGTGTTGTGCGGTAAGGTTTGGCGCGGCTTAAGGCGGCGCGTGAGCGTGCTAGTCTTATAGCGTCTTGTTTGAAGTTCGCAACTTTTCGCGGCGGCAGTTGCGCCGATGGTAAAATAGGCCATTATGCCGCCATCTTCCAGGCCATGCCGGTTTGCCGCGCTTTTTCGTCTCACCACAGTTCAAGCCCCCTCGATGAAAAACTTCCCGCCGACGCTCGATGCCGCCCTCCTCCGCATTGCCGAAGCGCTGGAGCGCTTGTCGCCGCCACTGCCGCCCGCTCCCGATTTTGCCGCAGCGGATGCCTTCACCTGGCTTGCCGAGGACAACCGTTTTCTCGGCGTGGCCCGTGTGAACCGGGTGCCCATCGCGCTTTTGAAATCCGTGGACCGGATGCGCGACACCCTGCTCGCGAACACGGAGAACTTCGCGCGCGGGCTTCCCGCCAACAATGCGCTGCTTTGGGGCTCGCGCGGCATGGGCAAGAGCTCGCTGGTCAAAGCCATCCATGCCGAAGTCGCGGAGCGCCAGCGCGAGGGGCAAGGGCTGCCGCTCAAGCTTGTCGAAATTCATCGCGAGGACATCGCCAGCCTGCCGCGCTGCCTATCGCACCTGCGCGAGCGCCCCGTGCGCTTCATCGTCTATTGCGACGACCTGTCGTTCGATGCCGACGACACCTCTTATAAGTCGCTCAAAGCCGTGCTGGAAGGCGGGATCGAGGGCCGGCCGGGCAATGTCGTATTCTATGCCACCTCGAACCGCCGCCACCTGATGCCGCGCGAGATGATGGACAATGAGCGCGCGACTGCGATCAATCCGGGCGAGGCGGTCGAGGAGAAGGTCTCGCTGTCGGACCGGTTCGGCCTCTGGATCGGCTTCCATAATTGCAGCCAGGCCGAGTATCTCGACATGGTGCAGGGCTATGCCAGCCATTACGGTCTCAAGCTCGCGCCGGAACGCCTGCGCGCCGAGGCACTCGAATGGGCGATGACGCGCGGCTCGCGCTCGGGGCGGGTGGCGTGGCAGTATATCCAGGATTTGGCGGGCCGGCTGGGGCAGCGGCTGGATTAAAGTGCTTCCGGAAAAGTGTGAAGCGGTTTTCCGATAAGAAGCACGTGAAAATAAAGAGTTGAAACAACGGCTGCCTGCCCGGGTTTCCCTAACAAACTCTATCCCCGGAAAGGCAGAATAAAATGAAAAGAACCATCGCCGTTCTATTCACCGCCGCCGCCCTATCCGCGCCGGCGATGGCCCAGCAGCCGAACCCGGCCCCGGACCAAGGTACCGCTCGCATGGAGAAGAGCCTCGCGCCGTTGCAATTGACCCCGACCCAGGAACGCGTGTTCCAGCGGGATCTACACAAGAACGGCATGAAGGCATGGGCAAAGCCCAAGCCGGGTAACTTCATAGGCTAACCGCGTCGCGGCGCCTTGCTCGCTTTGCCGGGCAGGGCGCCGCCCTTAACGGGCTTCGCTGCAAATCGCGAACGGGCGCGCTGTTAACAATTGCCGTGCAAAACCATGGCTGCTCCGTCCGTTTCATTAAGACGCCATATTACTGAAGGCGCCTTGCTAAAGCTTTAAGTTGCGGCGGCAAGAGACTTAGTACACTGATAATACAGAGAAAAAAGATGCGCAGCGATGGGGCGCGCCTTAAGCCGTATGCGCTTGTTTATGGTTAACGCGGAACTGGAAATATATTTAACGGACTTTCTGGATGCAGGATTCGCAGGCGAAAACGCGAAAATTCGCGACTTTTGCGGCGGGAAGTTATTAAAAGCTACGCCCATTAACCATCCTCAGCTTAACCATACTCCGGCTCAACGAAAATGGCCTTGGCGCCACGAAGCCGGCTCCGGCGCGATGCGTCGCGCACGCACGCCGGGCCTTTTTATCTGCCCCTCCCCGTGCAATCATGCGCCGCTGCTGCCTGAGCCGGCGTGCCGGCCTCCCTGAGATTGCGGAGAATTGAATGCCCGCCGATTTTCTTTACGACGCCTTCATCTCCTACAATCAAAAACTCGACACGCCCTTCGTGCGCCGGCTGCAGCGGCAATTGCAGAACCTCGGCAAAGCCTGGTGGCAACGGCGAGCCGTCCGCGTTTTCCGCGACGAGTCTAGCCTCTCCGCGACGCCGGAAATGTGGCCCGCCATCGAGCGGGCGCTCGCGGCGTCCCGCTATCTCATCGTCTGCGCGTCGCCCGAGGCCGCCGCCTCGCATTGGGTGAATGAGGAGGCGCGCTGGTGGCTCACGCATAAGAGCCGGGACACGATTCTGATCGCGGTGACGGCGGGCGAGCTGCGATGGGACCGGGCGGCGAACGATTTCGTCTGGGATGAGGCGACGCCCCTGCCGCCGGCTTTCAAGGGGGCTTTCGTCCACGAGCCGAAATGGACAGATTTCCGCGCCTTCCGCTTGGCTGACGAGGAACGGCGCAAGGCTGACGACGCCTTTCTCGGCCTTGCGGCAGACCTTTCCTCGACCATCCGCGGCGTGCCGAAGGAAGATTTGATGTCGCAGGAGGTCCGCCAGCAGCGGCGCGCGCTTCGCACGGCCTATGGCGGCGCCGGCTGTTTGGCGGTCATCGCAATTATCGCCGCCTCGCTGGGATATCTTGCCTATGAGCGCGGAATGGAAGCGAGCGAACAGCGTGACGAGGCAAACAATGAAAGAGAGGAAGCACAGCAGCAACGCGATCATGCACGAAGCGTGCGCGACGCGGCGCTCCTTCAGCAGTCGCAGTTGATCACCGGGTTGTCCGAGAGCCAAGACGCGGGGACAGCGGCGGCCCTTGTGCTAGAGGTTCTTCCCGACAGAGCGAGCGGCGATGAAACGAGCAAAACGCGGCCGCTTTGGGCGGGCGCTGAAGCAAGGCTCAATCGCGCGCTCGAAACCTATCGGGAGCATCGGATTCTTACAGGCCATACAGCTGGCGTCCGGGCTGCCGTCTGGAGCCCAGATGGCGCCCGCATCCTTACGGGTTCTGACGACAACACCGCACGCCTTTGGGATGCGAAAACCGGTGCGGAGCTGGCCGTGTTCAAGGGCCATCGGAACCGCGTCACGAGTGTAGCCTTCAGCCCCGGCGGTGCGCGCATCCTCACTGGCTCCGATGACAATACGGTACGCCTTTGGGATGTGGCGACGGGGGCGGAGCTGGCCCTGCTCGAGGGCCATAAAGACGCCGTCAAAAGCGTCGCGTTCAGCCCAGATGGCGCCAGGATTCTTACTGGCTCCTATGACCGGACCGCGCGCCTATGGAATTCGAAAACAGGTGCCGAACTGTCTCAATTGAAAGGGCACACAGATGGGATCGAAAGCGTCGCCTTCAGTTTTGACGGGACGCGCCTCCTGACTGGGTCTGTCGACTTCACCGCGCGCGTCTGGGACGCGAAAACCGGGGTGGAACTCACTCAGCTCAAGGGCCATACAAACATCGTCAGGAGCGTCGCTTTCAGCCCGGATGGCACTCGCCTGCTTACTGGCTCGCACGACAGAACCGCGCGCCTTTGGGATATAAAAACGGGACACGAACTCGCTCAACTCAAGGGCCATACGGACCACGTTTTGAGCGTCGCTTTCAGCCCCGATGGCGGGCGCATCCTCACCGGTTCGGCGGACAAGACAGTACGCCTCTGGGACGCAAAGACAGGGGTGGAGCTGGCCGTAATCAGGGGCCATGAAGGCGAAGTCGAAAGTGTCGCATTCAGCCGCGATGGCGGGCTCCTCCTGAGCGGGGCCGGGGACAGGACCGCTCGGCTCTGGGTTGCAAAGACGGGATCGGAACTCGCCCAGCTTAACCACAAAGACATCGTCTGGTCCGTTGCCTTTAGCCCCGATGGAGCGCGCATCCTCACCGGTTCGATGGATGAAATCGCCCGCCTTTGGGATACAAACACGCGTGCGGAACTCGCGCAGCTGAAGGGGCATTCGGGCGGTGTCCACGCCGTTGCTTTCAGCCCCGATGGCTCGCGCCTCGTCACCGGCTCGGCGGACAAGACCGCGCGCCTTTGGGATGCGAAAACGGGGGTGGAACTCGTCCAGCTTAAGGGCCATACCGGCGAGATCACGAGCGTCGCCTTCAGCCCGAGTGGCGAGCGTCTCGCTACTGGCTCCTATGACAACACCGCGCGCGTTTGGGATGCAAAGACGGGAGCGGAGTTTGTGCAACTCACGGGCCACGCGGGCGCTGTCAAAAGCGTCGCCTTCAGTCCCAGCGGCACGCGCATTCTCACCGGCTCAGACGACAGGACCGCGCGCCTCTGGGATGCAACGGCCGGAACGGAACTCGCGCTGCTCAAGGGTCATGAAGGCGCTGTCGCAAGCGTCGCTGTCAGCCCGGATGGCGGGCGAATCCTTACCGGGTCGAACGACAACACCGCGCGCCTCTGGGATGCGAAAACAGGGCTGGAGCTGATGCGTGTCAAAGCGCACGCAGAAGGTATCGCAAGCGTCGCTTTCAGTCCCGATGGCTCGCGCTTTATTACGAGTTCGGGGGCTGTCCTCGGCCGCCCAGGCGATAACACCGCGCGCCTCTGGGACGCGAAATCCGGAGTGCAGCTTGCCGAACTCAAGGGCCACACGGCGCGCGTCTTAAGTGCCGCCTTCAGCCCGGATGGTGCGCGCGTCCTCACCGGTTCGTGGGACAATACCGCTCGCCTCTGGGATGTGAAGTCCGGCCAAGCCCTCATCGATTACGCGAAATCCCGCTTATTACGTTGCCTTACGGAACCCCAGCGCAAGGCATTTTATTTTTCCGCCGAGCCGCCGTCCTGGTGCATCGAGATGAGCAAATGGCCGTATCGCACGCAAGCCTGGAAAGGCTGGCTTGCCGCCAAGCGCGCGGGCAAAAATCCCGGGCTGCCGGTGGAGTGATCGAGGCGCGCGTTCCAGCGCCTCGGTGACGGCTTTCGGATTGAGCCCGATCTCCTTGAGATAGGCGCGCCCGCAGGTGTCCGGCTCGCTCTTGCCCTGGCGTGCCGAGCGGGATGTGGAAATGGGCCGCGAGCTCCTTTGAGCGAACTGATGTTGTGCAACATACGCCAATGTTGTACAATCTCGCACAAAGTGAGGTGCCCTATGAAGACATACCCCATCAACGAGGCGCGCGCCGATCTCTCGAAGCTCGTCGAGCGGGCCTTGGCGGGCGAGCCTCAGCGCGTGACGCGCTACGGCAAGGAGGCCGTCATTATCGTCTCCGAGGAAGAGTGGCGCGCGCGCTCGCGTTCGGCGCCGACGCTCGGGGCGCTCCTTGCGCGGCACGCCCGCGCCGGCGCGTTCTCTGAGGATATGACAGACCGGCCGTGGAAGGAGCGCGAACTCGGCCTGGACTTCAGCTGAGATGTATCTGCTCGACACCAATATTGTCTCGATGCTCGATCCAAGGCGGCATGAGCACGCTCCGGGCCTGATTGACTGGCTGGAGCGTAACGGAGCGAGCCTGTTCCTGTCAGTTATGACCATCGCTGAGATGGATACGGGTGTGTTGAAACTGCGGCGCGAGGGAAAGACCGCGCGGGCGGATGAGATCGCGAGCCTCGTGAGCGCGATCCTGACCGATTTCGGCGACCGGGTTCTACCGATGGATATCGAGACCGCCCGCCATGTAGCGCGGCTTGGCGCGGCGTCTTACCGGCAGCCGGTGGCGATGCCCGATCTCATTATCGCGGCGACCGCGGTGCGGCATGGGCTGATTGTGCTCACGCATAATATGAGCGAGTTCGGCCGCCTTGGCGTTCCGGCTCACGACCCGTTCGCGACGCTGCCGCCGGACGTGTGAGATCGGCTCTAGCGATGGAGGCACGCTTTGGAGATCAGACCGATTAAGAGCGACGCCGATTACCAGGCGGCTTTGAAAGAGGCCGAGGCGCTGATGATGGCCGCACCGCACTCGCCCGAGGGGGAGCGGCTCGATGCGCTTGTCACATTGATCGACGCCTACGAGCGTAAACATTATGCACTCGATCTGCGCGGCCCGGCTGAGAGCCTGATCAAGCAGGCGGAAAACTCCAATGCGGTGTAGGCCGGCGCCGAGCTTTCTCTTTCAGCGCCGCGTACCGGCATCTTGCCCAACCCGCAAAAATATGCTGTAACCGTCCCGAAGCAAACGGAACACCCATGGCCATCGCGCACAACACAGCCTTCGCCCCTATCTCCGCCCGCGTCCCAGCGGCGGCGGCGAATGCGTCGCGCGGCCTGCTTCTTATCCTTATTCGCCCCTGAGCGCTGGCTGCCCGGCATGCGGGCGAGCGCTTGGGGGTTAAAGCCCGGGCGCTCCATAGAGGCCTTGCCCGGTTTGTGCTATCGTCCACACACCCAGGCAAGGAACCTTTGAGTATGACCGAATTCCCCCATTCTGAAGCGGCCAACGAGCCCGCCGAAGCGCCCCGACCCGAAAAAGACCGCGTGCTGATCTTCGACACCACGCTGCGCGACGGCGAGCAATCGCCCGGCGCCACCATGACGCATGACGAGAAGCTGGAGGTCGCACAGCTGCTCGACGCGATGGGCGTCGATATCATCGAGGCAGGCTTCCCGGCGGCATCGAACGGCGATTTCGAGGCCGTGGCGGAGATTTCGAAGCTGGTGAAGAACGCGGTGGTGTGCGGGCTCGCGCGCGGCAATACGAGGGACATCGACCGGGCGGGCGAAGCGGTGCGCAGCGCCAAGCAGGGCCGTATCCACACCTTCATCGGCACTTCGCCGATCCACCGGCAATATCAGCTACAGATGAACGCGGATCAGGTCTACGAGATCGTGGTCGCCTCGGTGACGCGGGCCCGCTCGCATACGAGCGATGTGGAATGGTCGGCGATGGACGCGACGCGCACCGAGCCGGATTTCCTGTGCCGCTGCGTCGAGGCCGCGATCAAGGCCGGCGCCACGACGATCAACGTGCCAGACACGGTGGGCTACACCGTGCCGGACGAGTTCTACGAGATGATCAAGATGCTGCGCGAGCGCGTGCCGAACGCGGATAAAGCCGTGTTCTCGACGCATTGCCACAACGATTTGGGGCTAGCGGTCGCCAATAGCCTGGCGGGCCTCAGGGGCGGCGCGCGCCAGATCGAATGCACCATCAACGGGCTCGGCGAGCGCGCGGGCAACGCGGCGCTGGAAGAAGTCGTGATGGCGATCAAAACCCGCGCCGACGTCATGCCCTATTGGACGGGCGTGGACACCACCATGATCATGCGCGCGTCGCGGCTGGTTTCGGCCGTGAGCGCATTCCCGGTCCAATATAACAAAGCCATCGTCGGCCAGAACGCCTTCGCGCACGAGTCCGGTATCCATCAGGACGGCGTGCTGAAAAACGCGCAGACCTACGAGATCATGACACCGGAAAGCGTCGGCGTGCGCGCAAGCTCGCTGGTGATGGGAAAGCATTCGGGCCGGCACGCTTTCCGCGAGAAGCTGCGGGATTTGGGCTACGATCTTGGCGACAACGCCTTCGAGGACGCATTCCTGCGCTTCAAGGATTTGGCCGACCGCAAGAAGCATGTGTTCGACGAAGATATCGAAACGCTCGTCGATCAGGAGATCGCTTCTTCGCGCGACCGCATCAAGGTGCTATCCCTCACGGTGATCGCCGGCACGGGCGGCAACCAAAAGGCCACCATCACACTTGAGGTGGATGGCAAGCACCAGACCGCCGAGGCGAAGGGCGACGGCCCGGTGGACGCCACATTCAACGCGATCAAGGCGATCGTGCCCCA
>JBKQIH010000248.1:0-3120 GCA_052148445.1 Rhodomicrobium sp. | reverse complement strand
GCCCGGGACGTTTCGACGCCGATTTGCATTTAAGCCTCCAGAATATTTGCGCGCGGCCTGCCCTAAGTTCGAAGCGCTGTCCTGCAATTTCCGGGCCGGTATTCGCGCCGAGGCAGGCACCGTCAGTCGATCCAACGGACTACGGCTGTTGCGGAGGTTCAGGGAAGCGGCTGCGACCGGCAGAGGCGGGTTCGGAAGAAGAGTTTACTTTGCTGGGGAGCAAGCTGCACTCACGAAAACAAGCCGCCGCAGCGCCTACGCGAGGGCGACGCTGCGGAGCCTTCAACGACTTTGACCTTTGGTATTAAACACATGCTACATGTTGTAGCCAATCGCGCGATCCGTGGATTTCAACAAAACGATGAAATCACGTTCCTTTTGCTTGATGTGGGCAACGGTACATTCACGAGCCTCGTAAAGCACCTCTTTGGTTAGCGTGAGTGTCCGGCAAGTATTAAGCAAGGAGGACATATCGGCGTGCATCAGCTTCTTGGCTTTTAGAATTGGTGAACCCATGTATTTATAGTAATCATATTCAGCTGTCTCTGCGGTATCACGCCCAACATATATTTTTCCATTTGGAAATGTGACCTTATATACGTACCCATATGGGATAATTTCCGTGTCACGTTGCACGGTACTCTCCTTAACTGATGATGTTGAGGCGTCCAGAGAGGACTCTGGCTACTGAAATCCGACTGCGAAAGGGGTGGCCCCAGGTTTAGTACCGAGACCAGAAAGCGGTCAATTAATTCGCTAGCAAGTCTACGGGACGAAGCCCAATGATATTGACGTGCTGTTTCGTCTCGTCCCGCCCCCACTTGTATCTCGCGGCTTGCCGCTTTTGTTGGGGTAGTTCTGCATGCGGGAGTTGAGCGGCCGCACGCGGAAATCGAGTTGGGCTTCGACTCACAATACCGCTATCCCCGGTAGGCGCGTATCGGACCGTAGCCGTTAGCTCATCCGTGCATGAGGCCAAGCAAGTTTGCCGTGGCCTGTCCGCTTTCGGACAAGCGGCGCTCCCGTGTCGGCTTTGAAACACGGGAAAGCGAACCGGAAAGTTCCACAAAAAACAATAATTCTCATTTCTGCTCAATGCGTTACCGCGTTGGCACGCGCCTTGCTCTAATGGTGCTGCGGGCAAAGGATTGCCAAGTGCTCCGCCCTTCGAGGATGAGCAGAACCCCCCGCATCTAGCGGTTACCGGCGGCGCCCCAGGGCGCTTCGATGACCGCCGGCGAAGAACGCGCCTGGCCTGCCGGCTAGACCGCGAGGTTACGATTACGAAGGAGACCTGCATGGCATTGCGACAGATCGCATTCTACGGGAAGGGGGGCATCGGCAAGTCCACCACTTCCCAGAACACGCTGGCGGCGCTCGCCCAGATGGGGAATAGAATCCTCATCGTGGGCTGCGACCCCAAGGCCGACTCGACCCGCCTCATCCTCCACGCCAAGGCCCAGGATACTATCCTGAGCCTCGCCGCAGAGCAAGGCAGCGTCGAGGACCTCGAGCTCGAGGACGTTATGAAGATCGGCTACCGCGACATCAAGTGCGTGGAATCCGGTGGCCCTGAGCCGGGAGTTGGCTGCGCCGGCCGCGGCGTTATCACCTCGATCAACTTCCTCGAGGAGAACGGCGCTTACGACGACATCGACTATGTATCCTACGACGTGCTCGGCGACGTGGTGTGCGGCGGCTTCGCCATGCCCATCCGCGAGAACAAGGCTCAGGAAATCTACATCGTCATGTCCGGCGAGATGATGGCCATGTACGCGGCCAACAACATCTCCAAGGGCATCTTGAAATACGCCAACTCCGGCGGGGTTCGTTTAGGCGGCCTGGTTTGCAATGAGCGTCAGACCGACAAGGAACTCGAACTCGCCGAGAACCTTGCTCAGAAGCTCGGCAGCAAGCTCATCTACTTCGTGCCACGCGATAACATCGTGCAGCATGCCGAGCTGCGCCGCATGACGGTGCTCGAATACGCACCGGACTCCCAGCAGGCTCAGCATTACCGCAATCTCGCTGAGAAGATCCATGTCAATGCGGGCAACGGCACCATCCCGACCCCGATCACCATGGACGAACTCGAAGACATGCTGATGGAGCACGGCATCCTGAAGGCGGTCGATGAAGCGATCGTCGGCAAGACCGCCGCCGAGTTGGCTGCGGAAGCTGTAGCGGCCTAAAAAACAATCCCGCCGGGCCTTGGAAAAGGAGCCGGCGGGGAAATCACCAAGCCCGTCATTCCTGCGAAGGGGTGTCAGCGAAGAAGTCGGCTAGGTCACCGGATGGCCATGCGTCCCGCCCAGCGGCCATCCCCGCGAAGGCGGGGATCCATCAGGGCACACTTGGAACGGTAAACATGGATTCCCGCCTGCGCGGGAATGGCGCTGCGGACCGTTACGGTGGCTGGGTTCGATTTCTTCGAACGCTCAAAAGCGGGAACACTAATTCAAGCTGGAAAGGCTAACTCCATGAGCCTGGCACTCGCGGAAAACGTTGAAGAAATCAAGGCAAGAAACAAAGAACTTATCGATGAAGTTCTGAAAGTCTATCCGGACAAGACAGCCAAGCGCCGAGCCAAGCACCTGGGTACGTTCCAGGAAGGCAAGCCCGATTGCGGCGTTAAGTCCAACATCAAGTCGATCCCCGGCGTTATGACGATCCGCGGCTGCGCTTATGCAGGTTCGAAGGGCGTGGTCTGGGGCCCGATCAAGGACATGATCCATATCAGCCACGGCCCCGTGGGCTGCGGTCAATATTCCTGGGCCTCGCGCCGCAACTACTATATCGGCACGACCGGCGTCGACTCTTACGGGACGATGCAGTTCACCTCCGACTTCCAGGAGAAGGATATCGTCTTCGGCGGCGACAAAAAGCTCCACAAGATCATGGACGAGATCCAAGAGCTGTTCCCGCTCAACAAAGGCATCACGGTTCAGTCCGAATGCCCGATCGGCCTCATCGGCGACGACATCGAAGCCGTTTCCAAGGTGAAGTCGAAAGAATATGGCGGCAAGACTATCGTGCCCGTCCGCTGCGAAGGTTTCCGCGGCGTGTCGCAATCGCTGGGCCATCACATCGCCAACGACGCCGTTCGCGACTGGGTGTTCG
>JBKQIH010000247.1:0-3460 GCA_052148445.1 Rhodomicrobium sp. | reverse complement strand
GGATCCAAGAATCGCTTAGCCTGAGGCCGCTCTTTGCCTCGCGGGCGTTTTTTATCGTCCCGCGCACAATGCTCTGTGCGCGGGAAACAAATGCATTTTTGGGCTCCGAAGCGGCATCGTATAGCGCGCAGCATTGCGCGGGGTGCCGGGAAGCGACGGGCGGAGACGGTATGAAGCGCAAACCCGAGGATTGGCCGCTTGCGGTGGTTTTCGATCTCGACGGAACTCTCATCGACAGCGCCGCCGATATCGCGCACGCGTTGAACTTGGCGCTCGGCACGCGCAACCTTGCGCCGTTCTCAGTGGACCGCGTGACGGAGATGGTCGGCGGCGGCGTGCCCAAACTCGTGGAGCGGGCGCTCCTCGCTCATGGCGTCTCCGACGTCGAACTGCTACCCCTCGCGGCCGATTTTGTCCAATTTTACCGCGAGAACCTCACAACCCGCACGACCCTGTATGAAGGCGCGCGCGAGCTTCTCGATCGCCTGAAAGGCGAAGGCCGGCGGCTCGGGCTCTGCACGAACAAACAGCACGATCTAACCGTCGAGATTCTCAACCGGCTCGGTATCGCGAAGTATTTTTCCGCCGTGGCTGGAGAACGCCCGGGTCAGCCGAAAAAGCCGGACGCGGCCCCTCTGCTGGCGGTCCTTGCCGCGCTTGGGGCACGCCCGGATAACACCGTGATGGTTGGCGATAGCGCGGCCGACGTTGGTTGCGCAAAGGCCGCGGGCGTAGTATCGGTCGCGGTGAATTTCGGCTATAGCCAAATCCCAGCCGAAGATCTTGGCGCCGGCGCCGTGATCGGCCGATTCAGAGACCTGCCGGATTGCTTGGGAAGGCTTCGAAGCTCAAGTTAGGCGTGCCCGTCAAAACTGGCGCGGAAGCCGTGCCACCCGCGCACGGGGCTTTGCCGCCGAAACTATGTGTTGACGGATTCCGAAACCGCATTATCGTCACGGGCGAGGTATGGTAGGCAGTGCAGCAGGCGATGAGGCAGGCCATGGGCCTGCCGGAGACCGAGGCATGACTGGACTGCGAATTTGCACTTTGCTTGCGGTGACTTCATGCGTGGCCGGCGCGATGTTGGCGCTTGGGCCAGGCAACGCCCATGGCGCCGAATGTAAACGGAAGACAGCCGGCTTTTACCTTGAGGATACCAATGCCAACGGGGTCCGCAGGCTTTCCGCTTCCCTTCAAAGCCTTCCCGGCACCTTGACCGGGACGGCGGGAAATGCCGAGCGCGGGCGCGAGGTTCTCGTCAGCCGCCAAAGGGGCGACTGCCTGAGCTGCCACCAAGTTACTTCGCTTTCGTCCATCGCCGGGCAGGGCGGCATTGGCCCTGCGCTCGATGGTGTTGGCGCCAAGTTTAGCGATCCGCAGCTCCGGAAGATATTGCTCGAGCCCAAGGACCTTTTCCCCGACACGATCATGCCTTCCTATTATAGGGGGCCGGCCGCCGGGGCCTCGGTACTGACCGCGGCCGAAATCGAGGATCTCGTTGCGTTCCTTAAGACGTTGAAATAGCGGGCTTGGAGGCCTTTCAGTGCAGCCGATAGCCGGCATTTCACTCGTTATTTTCCTCGCAGCCATCCTTTACGGCGGTTCCGCGAGCGCGCAAACCGATGCGCGGACTCAAGCGCCCTCAGTGACCGCCGCCGCCCTCAGCCGCGTCATCCCCGGCGAGGAGTTTCTTCCCCCCTCCATGCGCGCGCAACAGGCGGACGATTTCGACAACCCCGCCTACCCGTACGTGGAAGCTGGAGAAGCCGCTTGGAGCAGGCCGGAGGGTACGGACGGTAAATCTTGCCGGGATTGTCACGGCGCCGGCCCGAAAAACTCGGTCCGGCACGCCGCTGCAAGCTACCCGAAATACGCGCCCGATGTGCAACAAACCATATCTCTTCAGACTCGGATCAACCTTTGCCGGAAAAACGGCCTTCATGCCACTCCTTGGCCGGACGGCTCCGAGCAAATGGTTGCCTTGACCGCCTATCTTCGCTGGCTCGCGCGGGGACTGCCATCGGCGGTGGATGTGACCGGCCCGGCCGCTGCTGCGTTTGAGAGAGGGGCCGGACTCTATTCCACGAAAACCGGCCTTCTGCAGCTCTCTTGCGGCCAGTGCCATACTCAGAGGTTCGGGCAAAAGTTCGGAGCCGATACGCTAACTCAGGGGCACGCGCTTGCCTATCCGGTTTATAGCTTAGGCGAGCGCCGCATGATTTCGCTGCACGAGCGGCTGCGCATGTGCAATCTGCTCGCGCGCGCCGAGCCGCAGCCGGTGAATTCTCCAGATTATGTTGCGCTTGAGCTTTATCTCAATTGGCGGGGCAATGACCTGCCCATCACGGCGCCTGGCGTCCGGCCGTGACCTCGGTAACTCGCGCCGCGCTCATCGTAGCGGGCTCGGATTCGTCGGCGGGCGCGGGAATTCAGGCCGGCCTCAAGACCTTTTCGGCGCTCGGGGTTTACGGGGCGACAGTTATTACCGCGGTCACCGCGCAAAATACTCTCGGCGTAACAGACATCCACTTTGTCCCTGCCAGCATGGTTTTGGCGCAAATCGAAGCCGTGTTCTCCGACCTTTCGATTGGCGCGGTCGAAACCGGCATGCTTGGAAACGAAGACGCCGTGCTGGCGGTGGCGAGTGGTCTTGAACGATGGGCCCAAGCCATCCCAATCGTCGTGGACCCGGTCATGGTCTCTACGACCGGCAGCCGCCTACTTCAGAAGAACGCCGAGTCCGCGCTGGCCGCAAAACTCCTTCCGCTGGCGGCGCTCATCACGCCGAACTTGGCGGAGGCCGCGGCGCTACTGGGTTCGCCCGTAGCGGCAAGCGAAAGCGAAGCCGCTGCCCAGGCGGAGCGGCTGCTCGCGCTTGGGCCGCGGGCGGTGTTACTCAAAGGCGGGCACGCTGACGGCGCTAGCGCAGCCGATCTCTACTATGACGGCTCGAAAATCCGCACCTACGCCGCGCCGAGGATCGTAACCAAGAACACCCATGGCACCGGCTGCACGCTTGCTTCGGCAATTGCCGCTTTCCTCGTCAAGGGGCTACCGATGGAAGAGGCCATCGCGGAGGCCAAGGCCTATTTGCAGGGCGCCCTTGAGCGGGCGGACAGCCTGCAAATCGGCGCTGGCGCGGGGCCGCTCCCGCATTTCTACCGGCAGTTTCCTTCAAACTGAGCACTGCTGCCGGGTTTATTTAGCATCGGCGCCATCCCAGGAAACCGCTCCTGCGCTAATTGGGGATGGCATCACGGAACGGCGCACTTCGCGCCCTCCCTTGTCGTCCCGGAAAGCGCCCTGGCGCTTATCCGGGATCTTTACGCGCTCTTCGTTGCTGAAAGATCCCGGATAGCCGCAAGCGGCTTCCGGGATGACGGCAGCAAACGGACGATCACCGCGCCGGCTTGAAATAAAAATCCTCGTCCGGGATACTGCCGTACACGGTAGGTTCCTG
>JBKQIH010000246.1:0-50739 GCA_052148445.1 Rhodomicrobium sp. | reverse complement strand
GCGGCCGGCGCGGCGCGCACGGAGCCTCTGGCCGGCTCGCCCAAGCCTCGAGGCGCGGCTCGATCTCCCCGCTCAAGATCGCCGGTTTACCGTCCCGCCAATCCTCCCATGGGAAATGCGCGTACCATGCGCTCCACTGGACGCCGCGGCCAAGCGAAACCTCCTCGGTTCTCGTCAGCGCGAGATAACCGATCGAAACGACATGCAGCCCCTCGTCGCCCGGCCGGGCGTGACGGCCGCGGTCGCCGAACGTATAGAGCTGCTCGGCATAGCCGAGATCGAGGCCGGTTTGATCCTTCACCCAGTCCCTAAGGCCGATTTCCAGCGTCCGGTGCTTGAGCGGCGTGAACAAACCGAAGGGCAGCGCGGGCGCAGGCCCCGGCGAACGGGCGCCCGCGGCGGAAACGGTGAGGATCTGCGGCTCGCCCGCGATCATCGAGACGATGGCCGCATTCAACCCGATCTCGACCGCGACGGCGTTCGCCGCCGGCTCCTCAAACGCTGTGATGTCCGCTTCGATCGAGGCGATGACCAACTCCGAAAGGCTTATCTTGAAGTCTCCGGCAGACAGGCAAGCACCGGCGCCGCACACGCGCCGCCATCGGGCTCGCTAGGCCAAATCTTCCTTCGCCGGAAGAATCTGACGGCCGCGATATTTGCCGGATTTCAGGTCGATATGATGCGGACGGCGCAGCTCGCCGGACTCTTTATCCTCGACATAGGTCGGCGCGGCGAGCGCGTCGGCGGAACGGCGAAAGCCGCGCTTCATCGGCGAGGTTTTTCTCTTGGGGACTGCCATGTCAGTCGAACTCCGGATAAAATGCAACGCCGCGCGCTCTTCGGGCCAAGGGTCCCGAAGAGGCACGGTCCAAGCGAGTTGGTTGTCCCGCCAGATATACATGCGGTTTTGGCGCTTGGCTAGCTGTAGTTTGCCGGTTTTCGCAGCCGCCAGCCTTCCTTGTCATCCCGGAAGCCGCTTGCGGCTATCCGGGATCTTCAAGAGCACGGTGCGGTGCCCCCGCCAAGCCGGAGATGCGCCGGCGCAGCCTCCCTCGCCGTCCCGGAACGCGCGCCCTTTGTCATCCCGGAACCGGCATCGCCGGTATCCGGGATCTTAAAAAACGCGGCGCGGTGTCCGTTAAGATCCCGGATAACGCGCCATGCGCGTTTCCGGGATGACAGGGGGAGGCCTTAACCATAAAACCCCAATCCCCCCTTGACTCACCCCGCCGCGCCCGGCCGGATGCACCGTCTCACGGTTAATTTCTCCCCGCGAATATATTTAACGGACTTTTTGAATCGCACTTTTGGGCGCGGAATCGGCAAAAATTACGCAAAAAATGGCGGGGAAAAAACATGCCTGGTTGCCATTAACCGCGCCGGCGTTAACCGCGCCCGGTTGTACTTCGGGCTTCACCCTCCGTTCACGATTGAGCGCAGCCATACGCACTGTCCGGCAGCTTCACCGCGGAAGCGGCCCGGCGGCCGATGCGTGCATTGGGCCAACGGCAGCCCTTACCGGTTGCCCGCTTAATCCTCATGAAATATGGATAGAAACTACAGGGATGCGTGACTCATGTTGCAAAGGGACAAGGAGAGGGTGACGCCTCATTATTCCTTACGCCATCCGGTCATCCATAGGACTACGTAGACTCGCCGGCACGCGCATGGTGATATGCTTCGAGCACGGAGCGAGCGCGAGAGGGCGAGAATCATGTCCGCGTCAAACCCGCAGGCGGCGGCGGAAATTGCAGCGGTCGAGGATACGAGCTTTACCGGCTTCTACGCCAGTATGCGCGCGCCCGAGAAGCGCACTTTTTGGGCTTGCGCCGCGGGCTGGGGCCTCGACGGCATGGATTTCATGATCTACCCCCTGGTGATCGGCACCATCACCAAAATGTGGGACGTCGATAATGGACGCGCCGGCCTCGCGGTTACGGCTACGCTTTTGGCTTCGGCATTCGGGGGCTGGCTGGCGGGCTTTGTCTCCGACCGGATCGGGCGCGTGAGGACGCTGCAGATCACCATCCTCTGGTTCTCGCTGTTCAGCCTCTTGTGCGCCTTCGCGCAAAATTTCAGCCAGCTCCTCATCGCGCGCGCGATTTTGGGTTTTGGGTTCGGCGGCGAATGGGCGGCGGGCGCGGTGCTGATGGGCGAGACCGTCCGCGCGCAGTATCGCGGCCGCGCGGTAGGCGCCGTGCAATCGGGCTGGGCCATCGGCTGGGGCATGGCCGTACTCATGCAGGCGCTGCTGTTTTCGTATTTTCCGGCAAGCGAAGCTTGGCGCTACATGTTCGCCGCCGGTGCGCTGCCTGCCTTGCTCATTTTCTACATAAGGCGAGGCGTGAAGGAGCCGGCCGTTTCGGCGGAAGCCAGGGCACGCGAGAAGGCGAACAACACCCTTCCCGCCATATGGGAGATTTTCCGTCCCGGCATTTTGCGCACGACCATGCTGGCGGCGCTGATGTCAACCGGCGCGCAAGGCGGCTATTACGCAATCACGACTTGGATTCCCAAGTTTTTAACGAACGAGCGCGGCCTTTCGATCACTGGCTCTGCGCTTCCTCTCTCGGTGCTCATCTTCGGCTCGTTCGCCGGCTATCTCACGGGCGCCTGGCTCTCAGACAAAATCGGCCGCCGCAACCTGTTTCTCATCTATTCAGCCGGCGCCATTGCCGCGGCTGTCACCTATACGCAAGCGCCCTTGTCCAACAACATCCTGTGGTTTCTCGGCTTTCCGCTGGGCTTCTTCGCCTCGGGCTATTTCTCCGGCATGGGCCCGTTTCTCACCGAGCTGTTCCCGACGCGGCTGCGCGGCTCCGGCCAGGGCTTTTGCTACAATTTCGGCCGCGGCGTAGGCGCGCTCTTTCCGATGCTGGCCGGCTACATCTCCGCGTTCATATCTCTTGCCAACGCCATCGCCATATTCGCTTTTGTTGCCTATAGCCTGTTCTTCGTCTGCGCGCTGGCGTTGCCGGAAACGCGCGGAAAAGTGCTGCGCCCCGATGCCTGAGGAACATGCTCCCGGCGAACTGCCCATCTGTCCGCCCCCCGATCCCGATCCGCGCGGGCCAACGCGCTATAAACTGCCGGAGGGTTCGGCGGACACGCATGCGCATGTGATCGGGCTGCCGCCGCGCTATCCCTTCATTGCCAACCGCGCTTACACGCCACCGGAGGCGCCGCTGGAAAAATACCTCGCCATGCTCGACGCCACTGGCATGACGTTTGGCGGGCTGACGCAGGTTAGCGTGTACGGCACCGATAACCGCCTCCTCATTGAGGCGCTGCAAGCCGGAGCGGGGCGCCTGCGCGGTGTCGCCGTTGCGGAAGCCACGACACCCGAGCGCGAGCTGGCGGCGTTGAAAAGTGCCGGCGTGGCCGCTCTGCGGCTGAACACGCTATTCGGAGGCGGCATCGGCGTCAGCGCCCTGGAACGATATGGCGCGCTTTGCCGCGATATGGATTGGCATTTGCAGCTCTTGCTCGATGCGCGCCAGCTTCCCGGGCTGGCCTCGCGGCTTTCGAAACTGCCCGTGGACTACCTCGTCGACCACATGGGCCACATGCCCGCCAGCGAAGGCACCGGCCATCCCGGCTTTCAAACCCTGGTGAGCCTGGTGCGCGACGGCGCCTGGGTGCGCCTCTCCGGCGCGTTCCGGACTTCGGTGCAAGGCGCCCCTTACGCGGACACCATCCCATTCGCGCGGACGTTAAACGAGGCTGCGCCGGACCGGTGCCTGTGGGGATCGGATTGGCCGCATCTGGCGCATTATCGGCGCATGCCTAAGCTCGCCGAGCTGCTCGATCTCGTTGCCGATTGGGTACCGGACGAGGCGGCGCGGCAGAAGCTCTTCGTGGAGAACCCCCGCCGGCTTTACGGGTTTGCCGCAGCGTAAGCTTCCTCCGCCATTTTCGTGCATCGGCAGCGCTTATAGAGTGCGTCCGGAAAAAGTATACCCCCGGGCTCTTTAGCGGCGCGCCACTTGAGCGCACAGCCTGTGGGTGTGAGCGGTTTTTCCCGCAAGGCGCACGGCAAAAAATGAATTAGAGCCCTTCCGCTTTCGATGGAATCAAAACCGGGCTCTAAGTTTTTGTTTTCCCGTGCTTCTTATCGGAAAACCGCTTCACACTTCTCCAGAAGCACTCTAGCCCTAATCCCGTTAGCTGCGGCCAGCCCAATACAATCCCTCGTCCCGGACGGCCTGCGCCAACTCTTCAAGCGCAATCGAGATGGCGTGCCCAGTCCAGCGGCTTATCCTGGCGGCATCCCTCGCCTCGATACCGGGGATTTGCAAACCGGCGCGCACCGCTTCGCGGGTAAAGCGGGAGCAAATTATTTTTCCGCTTGCTTGATCGCGCCACAAAACCCATTTCTGCGGAGGGATTTTTTAGCACTCGCGGACGCGCATTGCTCTCAAGCGTTTCCTCACTGCGCATATCTAGGTGACACGACACATGGCCATCTCACTCTTCGGCGGCGCTTCCGCCAAAAAACCGGAACCCGCCTCCGATCTCATCAAGGACACGACGACGCACACCTTTGTCGCGGACGTGATCGAGGCGTCGCGCAAGGTGCCGGTGATCGTCGATTTCTGGGCGCCCTGGTGCGGGCCCTGCAAGCAGCTCACTCCCGTGCTGGAGAAGGTGGTGAAGGCCGCGCGCGGCGCGGTGCGGCTCGTCAAGATGAACATCGACGAGCACCCCGAGGTGGCGGGCCAGCTTGGCGTGCAGTCGATCCCGGCGGTGTTCGCGTTCAAGAACGGCCAGCCGGTCGATGGGTTCATGGGGGCGCTGCCGGAAAGCCAGGTGAAAGCGTTTATTCAGCGCATTGCCGGGGAGGCGGGCGCCGGGGAGGCTGCGGGCATCGAAGAGGCCGTCGCGGCGTTCGAGGCGGGCGACATCGGCGGCGCGGCGGCGCAATTTGCGCAGCTCATGCAAGCCGATCCCGAGAATGTGGAGGCAGTTGCGGGGCTGACGAAGTGCTACATCGCTACAGGGGACTTCGACCACGCCGGGCAGACGCTCGCGCTCGTGCCCCCGGCAAAGCAGAATGCCGAGGCGTATCTTGGCGCCAAGGCGGCGCTGGAGCTGGCGAAAAAGGCCGGCGCGAAGCCCGATATCAAGGGGCTGGAGCAAGCCGTGGCGGCCAATCCGCGCGATTGGGAGGCGCGTTTCAAGCTCGCGATTGCGCTGAACGCGAAGCGCCAGCGGCAAGAGGCGATGGATCATCTCTTTGAAATCGTTCGCAAAGATCGCGCCTGGAACGACGACGCGGCCAGAAAGCAGCTGATCGAGCTGTTCGAGGCTTGGGGGCCGAAAGACCCGCTGACGCAGTCGGGGCGGCAGCGCTTGTCGTCGATCTTGTTCGCTTGAGCGCCGGTCGCGGCGGGGAGGCAATCTTGGGTATCACCGACAGATATCGTTCGGCCGCCGATCTTCCGGCAAGCCTGCCGGTGTTCCCGCTGCAAGGCTGCATCCTGCTGCCGCGGTCGAGCCTGCCGCTCAACATCTTCGAGCCGCGCTATCTTGCCATGATCGACGATATCATCGCAGGCAACCGCATCGTCGGTATCGTGCAACCCCTTGGCGCGGAAGAGGAATCGCCGCAATCCAAGGGTCATCCCTTGCGGCAGACGGGCTGTGCGGGGCGCCTTTCCGCCTTCTCCGAAACAGACGACGGGCGGCTTCTCATCACCCTCACCGGCATCTGCCGTTTCGATATCGCGGGTGAGATCCCGACCGCGAAGCCATACCGGATTTGCGATGCCGATTATCGCCCGTACCTCAAGGACCTCGTGCGCGGGCACGGCCAGAGCGCGGTGGATTGGCCGCGCTTTCTCGCGGTTCTCAAAGCGTATCTCGAAGCGCGCAAGCTCAGCGCCGATTGGGACAGCATCCAGCGCTCGCCCACCGAGGTGCTCATTAACACACTCTCCATGATCAGCCCTTACGGGCCGGAGGAGAAGCAAGCCCTGCTCGAAGCGCCCGATCTCAAGACGCGGGCGGAAGTTCTGATGGCGCTCGCGGAGATGGAGATCGCCGCGCCGGACAACGGCTCCGGCTCGAGTCTGCACTAATACGGTCTTTACCTCGCATGCCAGTTTCTCCCGAAGGCGTCGGCATGGCCGATTCCCGGTGCGGCGGCCTGCGGCGATCCTCTGCATGGCCCTAGAATCCTGTCGCGCGGTTTTCCAGATTCTCAACCCGGCACGAAAGATTACAGACGCCTGGGATCGGTTTAGCCAACGCAGCGTTTCAAACCCTTGTAGGGTTAACGCGCGGTCTATGGGAACATGGACGAAGTCAGAATTCGATCGGAGCGTCCGCCGGGGCCGCAGCGGCCTGAAAAGGAACCCGGCGTCCATGAGGCGAAGCCTGCCAGCCCTTCGGCACCGCCGGGCCGCCACGGGCGAGGGCTATGGCCTATTCTCGGGTTAATAATTGGCGGCCTGCTCATTTTCGGTGTCTACCGGTACCTGCACCCCTCCAACTCCCCCCAACCCGCCGGGAAACCTGCGCAGCCGCCTCCACAGCCTGTGGGTGCGGGCGCGGCAGCGAAGGGCGACATCCGCATCGTCGTGAACGCGCTCGGCACAGTCACACCGCTCGCCACGGTGACGGTTAAAACTCAGATCAACGGCCAGCTCACCACCGTCGGCTTCAAGGAAGGCCAACTCGTCAAGAAAGGTGACTTCCTGGCGCAGATCGATCCACGCCCCTACCAGCTCTTGCTGGCACAGTATGAAGGGCAACTGGTACATGACCAGGGCCTACTGAACGAAGCGAAAACGGACATGATCCGCTATCAAGCCTTGGCCAGAACGAAGGCTATATCCGCCCAAATCTATGAAGATCAAGTCTATCTCGTCAAGCAAGACGAAGGAACGGTGAAAACCGATCAGGCTCTTATCGATACCGAGAAATTGAACCTCATCTATTGCCATATCGTCTCGCCGGTCGACGGCCGGGTCGGCTTGCGATTGGTGGACCCAGGTAATTACGTGCAGACGACCGACACAGGAATCGCGGTTGTCACGCAGCTGCAGCCGATGTCTGTCATTCTTCCCGTTCCCGAAGACGATATTCCCGAGATCATGACCCAGCTCGGCGCTGGCCACACCTTACAGGTCACCGTGTTCGACCGGGCGGATGTCCGTCAGCTCGATGTTGGCAAAGTCACGAACATCGATAGCCAAATCGACACTACAACCGGCACGCTGAAGCTGCGTGCCGAGTTCAGCAACGCGGATTTGAAACTATTCCCCAATCAGTTCGTGAACGCAAAGCTTCTCATCAAGACGCTGCATGACGTGGTCACCGTCCCCGTGGCGGCGGTCCAACGGGGCGCTCCCGGAACCTACGTTTACGTTATCAACTCAGACGGCACAGTTTCAGTCCGCGCAATCAAGCTCGGGCCCACAGATGGGGACAAGGCCGAAGTTGTTTCGGGCCTTGCCGCCGGCGAACGCGTTGTTATCGATGGCGCCGACAGACTCCGGAACGGAGCGAAGGTGTCCATCGTTCAATCGGGCGCAGCAACTTCGCCTCCTGGCGGAACAAATCCGGGTTCTAATCCGCCATAGCGTTTAAGCGAAGAGAGGACGCGCGGCGGAGAGCAGGTTGGAGATCTTTATATGGGTCCATCGCGGATTTTCATATTAAGGCCGGTCGCTACGACGCTGCTTATGGCGGCGATCCTGCTCTCTGGCGGGTTCGCCTTCACCGGGCTGCCCTTGTCCGCATTGCCCGAAGTCGATTACCCGACGATCCAAGTTCAGACATTTTATCCCGGTGCCAGCCCGGAAGTCATGACTTCGTCGGTAACCGCCCCGCTGGAGCGTCAGTTCGGCGAGATGCCGGGCCTCAATCAGATGATATCGGCGAGCTCTGCCGGCGCATCGGTGATCACACTGCAGTTCAGCCTCAATCTCAGCCTCGATGTGGCCGAGCAGGAGGTGCAGGCGGCGATCAACGCGGCCCAGAACCTGTTGCCCACCGACCTTCCAGCACCCCCCATTTACGCGAAGGTCAATCCCGCCGATGCGCCCGTGCTGACGCTCGCCGTTACGTCCAGCACCGAGCCGCTTATCAACCTCGAAGACATAAGCGAGACCCGGCTTGCACAAAAAATCTCGCAACTCGCCGGTGTCGGGCTTGTCACGGTCAGCGGCGGCCATCGGCCGGCCGTGCGCGTCCAGCTTAACCCCGCCGCCCTTGCCGCCTATGGGCTGAACATCGACGACGTCCGGACGACGATTACGAATGTGAACGTGAATCTGCCAAAAGGCAGCTTCGACGGACCAAGGCAAAGTTCAACCATCAACGCCAACGACCAGCTCACGAGCGCCAAAGGCTATGGAAGCGTGATCCTGGCCTATCGCAATAATGGTCCGGTCCGGCTGTCCGATGTGGCTTCGATCGTCAGCGGACCTGAAAACACTAAGCTTGGGGCGTGGATTAACAAAACCCCTGCGATCGTTCTCAGTATTCAAAGACAGCCCGGTGCCAATGTCATTCAGGTTGTCGATAGTATCAAGGCCTTGCTGCCGAGCCTGAAGGAGGGCCTTTCGGAGGGAATTAACGTCGATGTTGTGGGCGACCGGACCACAACGATCCGCGCATCGGTAGCCGACGTCGAGTTTGAGCTGGGCTTAGCGGTCGTTTTGGTTGTCCTTGTCATTTTCGTCTTCCTGCGCAACTTGCCCGCGACCGTTATTCCGAGCCTTTCGGTCCCATTGTCTTTGATCGGGACCTTCGGGGTTATGTACCTGTTGGGATACAGCCTCGACAATCTGTCCTTGATGGCGCTCACGATTTCGACTGGCTTCGTGGTCGATGACGCCATCGTCATGATCGAGAATATAGCCCGCTTCGTCGAGGGCGGCGATCCACCCCTGGAAGCGGCCCTGAAGGGATCGGAGCAAATCGGCTTCACGATCATATCGCTGACCATTTCCTTGATCGCGGTGCTGATACCGCTCCTCTTCATGGGAGGCGTTGCGGGCCGGCTGTTTCACGAGTTTGCCGTTACTCTCGCGGTGACCATCGTGATTTCGGCAATCGTGGCGCTGACGCTTGTGCCCATGATGAGCGCCAGGCTGATCCGCCATGTTCCCGAAGCGCAACGCAGCCGCTTTGAGCGGGTGGCGGAGAGAAGTTTCAATTGGATCATCGCTCAGTATGGCCGGGCGCTGGAATGGGTTCTCAATCGCCAGCCCGCGACCCTTCTTGTCGCAATCGCCACGCTCGGCCTTACGGTCTATCTCTATATCATTATCCCGAAGGGCTTCTTTCCCGTCCAGGACACGGGCATGATCCAAGGAATAACGGAAGCATCGCAAAGCATTTCCTTCGACGCCATGGTCCAGCTGCAAGGCCAGCTCGCCGATGCCGTTCTGAAAGACCCCGATGTCGAGGGCTTAACTTCCTTCGTTGGCGTGGATGGCACCAACCTCACCCTCAACAACGGGCGTATGCTGATTAACCTGAAGCCTCACGATGCGAGGCAGCAAACCGCTACGGAAATCATTCGCAGGATACGCGAAGAAGTATCGGGTATCCCCGGCATTTCCTTATACATGCAGCCCGTTCAGGATCTCACCATCGATACCAGCGTCAACCGCGCGCAGTATAGCTTTGTGCTTGAGAACCCGGTCCCTTCCGCATTTCAAACCTGGATTCCGAAGCTCATGCAGCGATTGGGCGAGGCGCCGGAGCTTGCCGATGTGGCCAACAACCTGGCACAGAACGGGCTGGCCTTGGACGTGACCATCGACCGGGAAACCGCGTCCCGCTTCGGGATCACGCCAGCGACCGTCGACAACGCGCTTTACGATGCTTTCGGCCAGCGGATCGTTTCCACCATCTACACCCAGTCGAACCAGTATCGCGTCATTTTGGAGGTGACCCCGTCTCTGCAGCAGACGCTGACAAGCCTCTCCTCGCTCTATCTACCGTCCTCGTCCTCCACCACGAACGGTCAAGTTCCGCTCCTGGCGCTCGTAAAGACGAAAGAGCGCGCCGGCCCGCTGCTCATCACCCATTTCGGACAATTCCCCGCGACAACGATGTCGTTCAACGTGGCGTCCGGCTCTTCGCTGGAGGCCGCTGTCAACGCCGTCGGCAAGGCGGAGAAGGATATCGGTCTGCCCGGCAGTTTTTTGACCGTGATGCAAGGCGCGGCCGGCACCTTTCAATCGTCGATGAGCAACGAGCTGATGCTCATCGTCGCCGCCATCGTGACGATGTATATCGTGCTGGGAGTGCTTTATGAGAGCTTCATCCACCCGGTCACGATCCTGTCCACGCTGCCTTCGGCAGGCGTCGGCGCCTTGCTCGGGTTGATGATGTCCGGCGAGGAGCTGGACGTGATTGCCATCATTGGCATCATCCTCTTGATCGGCATCGTCAAAAAGAACGCCATCATGATGGTCGACTTCGCCCTCGATGCGGAGCGCAATCAGGGGCTGCCGCCGCGCGAGGCTATTTTCCAAGCCTGCTTGCTGCGTTTCCGGCCGATTTTGATGACGACCATGGCCGCGATCCTCGGCGCCTTGCCCTTGATGCTGGGCACAGGGACTGGCTCGGAATTGCGTCAGCCGCTCGGCGTGGCCATTGTCGGCGGCCTGATCGTAAGCCAGGTTCTTACGCTCTTCACCACGCCGGTGATCTATCTCTATTTCGACCGGCTGGCTAGGCGGCTCTCCGGCCGGCGTCCGGGCGAGGCGCCGGCGCAGGAGCCTGCGCGATGAGCATATCGTCGCCTTTCATTGCACGGCCCGTGGCGACGACGCTGATTACCGCCGGTATCGCTCTGGCGGGAGCGCTCGCCTTTCCGAAGCTGCCTGTCGCCCCGCTCCCTCAGGTCGACTTCCCCACCATTTTCGTGCAAGCGGTGCTGCCCGGCGCCAGTCCCGGCACGGTGGCAACCAGCGTGGCCGAGCCGCTGGAGCGCCACCTCGGCACGATCGCCGATGTCACGGAGATGACCTCCGCCAGCGCGCTCGGCGCGACCCGGATCGTGCTGCAATTCAACCTCAGACGCGATATCAATGGCGCTGCCCGGGACGTGCAGGCCGGCATTAACGCGGCGCATGCGGATTTGCCCTTCGCGCTCAAGCAAAACCCGACCTACCGCAAGGTGAATCCAGCCGACGCGCCTATTTTGATCCTGTCGATGACCTCGCAAACGCTGACCCGCGGCCAGCTTTACGACGCGGCCACCAACGTACTGCAGCAAAGGATCTCGCAGCTGCGCGGCGTGGGCCAAGTCATCATCGGCGGCGCGGCTCTGCCTGCCGTGCGCGTCGAACTGAACCCGAACGCGCTGTTCCAATATGGCATCGGCCTTGAGGATGTCCGCGCGGCCTTGGCATCGGCCAATGCCAACAGTCCGAAAGGCGCCATCGAGGATGGGGGCAAGCATTATCAGCTCTACACCAACGACCAGGCTAGCCACGCCGCCGATTACCGCCCGCTGGTGGTCGCCTATCGCAATAACGCGGCCGTCCGGCTCACCGATGTGGCCGAGGTTGAGGATTCGGTCGAGGATTTGCGCAACGCCGGCCTCGCCAATGGCAAGCCTTCGGTGCTCGTCATCATCTGGCGCGAGCCCGGCGCCAATATCATCTCGACGGTGGAGCGCGTGAAAGCGGAGCTGCCGCGCCTCAAGGAGTCGATGCCGGCCGATATCGACATCGGGCTCGCCGCCGACCGCACGACCACCATCCGCGCCTCGTTGCAAGACACCGAACTCACCCTCGTCATCGCGATGGCGCTGGTCACGCTGATCGTGTTTCTGTTCCTGCGCGACGTGCGCGCGACCATCGTCCCGGCAATCGCGGTGCCCGTTTCTATTGTCGGCACCTTCGGCGTAATGTATTTGCTGAATTTCAGCCTCAACAATCTCTCGCTCATGGCGCTTACCGTCGCGACCGGCTTTGTCGTCGACGACGCCATCGTGGTCGTCGAGAATATTGCGCGGTACATCGAAGAAGGCATGCCGCGCCGCGAAGCCGCTTTGCGTGGCGCGGCCGAAATCGGCTTTACCGTGCTGTCCATCAGCGTTTCGCTGGTGGCCGTCTTCATCCCGATCCTGTTCATGAGCGGCTTTCTCGGCCGGCTGTTCCGCGAATTTGCGCTCACGCTCTCGGTGGCGATCATGCTGTCGCTCGTGATTTCGCTGACCACCACGCCGATGATTTCGGCGATTTTTCTGCGCGCGCCCCGGCATACCGCGGCAGAGCGGCAGCGAGGCATTTTCCACCATGTGCTCTGGGGCTACGAACACAGCCTTGCCTGGGCGTTGGACCACCGCCTGCTGGTGCTTTGCTCTCTCATTACAGCCTTCGCCCTCAACATCGTGTTGTTCATAAAAATTCCGAAGGGATTCTTTCCGGAGCAGGACACCGGCCGCATCATCGGCACCATCCAGGCCGATCAAGCCATATCGTTTCAGTTGATGGAGAAAAAACTGGCGCAGCTCATGTCCATCGTGCAGCACGATGCGGCCGTCGATAATGTCGTGGGCTTTACCGGCGGCGGGGGCGGCGGGAATACGCAAACCAATACTGCCAATATCTATATCGCGCTCAAGCCGCTGTCGGAGCGGCCAGGCGTGGGTCAGGTCGTCGCCCGGCTGAGGCGTGAAGCGGCGCAAGTGCCGGGCGCGCGCCTGTTGTTTTTCCCGGTGCAAGACATCCGAGTCGGCGCGCGGTCGAGCGCCGCGGAATATCAATACACGCTGCAGGCGGACAATACGCCGCTGCTTTACGAATGGTCGAAGAAGTTCTTGGAGGCCCTGCAGCAAAGCCCGATCCTGACCGACGTCAACACCGACCAGCAGCAAAAGGGGCTTTCGCGCAATGTCGTCATCGACCGCGACACCGCCTCGCGGCTCAATCTCACGCCGGAACAGATCGACAATACGCTTTACGATGCGTTCGGCCAGCGCCAGGTTTCGGTGATCTATGGCGAAATCAATCAATACCATGTGGTCATGGAGGCGGCGCCGCGCTTTTGGCAATCGCCGCAAACCCTGAACATGATTTATGTCAGCACGGCGGGCGCAAATCCGAGCGGCACATCGACGACCGCCCTGCCTTCGGGCACCGTATCCAGCAGCACCCCGCAAGCAACCCCGGTCTCGAATTCGCTGACGCCGCAGATCAATTCGGTGCCGGCGCCCGTGGCGCCGCTAACGTCATCTTCCTCTTTCTCCTCGGCATCGAGCGGCGCAAGCGCTCAGCTGAACAACTCCGCGCGTAATTCCCAAACGAACGCCCTGGCGAGTTCAAGCGTGAGCGGCACCTCCGCCGGAGCCGCGGTCAGCACGAATGTGGAAACCATGGTGCCGCTCAATGTCATGGCGCACTATACGGACACGACTGCGCCCATCGTCGTCAACCACCAGGGCGTGTTTGTGGCGGCGACGATCTCGTTCAATCTGCAGCCCTCCGCATCGCTCAGCGACGCCATCGCCGAGCTGCAAAGGGTGAAGGAGGCCATCCACATGCCGTCCGCGATACGCGGCAGCCTTCAGGGAACGGCGCGGGAGTTTGAAAAATCCCTCGCAAGCGAAGAACAGCTCGTCATAGCCGCACTCGTTGCGGTTTATCTCGTGCTCGGTATTCTTTATGAAAGCTATATCCACCCGGTAACCATTCTCTCGACTCTGCCATCGGCTGGAATAGGAGCGGTGCTGGCGCTGTTTATGTTCCGGATCGAATTCAGCATTATTACGCTCATCGGGGTGATCTTGCTGATTGGCATCGTGAAAAAGAACGCGATTCTGATGATCGATTTTGCCATCGACGCCACCCGTCATCGAGGCATGCCGGCTCGCGACGCGATCTTCCGGGCTTGCCTACTCCGTTTCCGGCCGATCCTGATGACGACGTTGGCCGCGATGTTCGGCGCCGTTCCCCTCGCGCTCAGCTTCGGAGAAGGCGGAGAGATCCGCCGTCCCCTGGGGATCGCCATAGTGGGCGGCCTCCTTATTAGCCAGTTGCTTACGCTCTACACGACGCCGGTGGTTTATCTTTACCTCGATGACGTCCGTATCTGGTTCGCAAGGCGGCTCTGGGGTCCCAGCCATGCGGAAGATACGCGGCCGGGAGCCTAAGGGAAGGAAGGGCGGTTCAATCGTTGGCTTCTCCTCGCTCTGTCCCTTACCGCGGAGAGGAAATCAACTTGCGCCGCATGGGTTTCAGCACAAAAAGCGCCAGCAGCCCCGTCAGGATGTCCATGGCGATGATGAGCCCGAACACCGGCATCCAGCTCGCCGTCGATTCATAAATCATCGCGGCGACCGGGGCGCCGAGGACCGAGCCCACACCTTGCGCCATGTAAAGGAAGCCGTAATTGGTGGTGGCGTTCCTGGCGCCGAACGTATCGGTGAGCGTCGAGGGGAACAGCGAAAAAATCTCGCCCCAGCCGAAAAACACCAGTCCCGAGAGCAGCACAAGCAGGAGGGGGTCCGTCCGGTATTGCAGCATCAGCCATATGGCGCAGCCTTCGAGAATAAAGGCGATGGCCATGGTGTTCTCACGGCCGATAATATCGGAGACCCAGCCGAAGAACGGCCGCGTGAGGCCGTTGGTGATGCGGTCGAAGGTGAGCGCGGCGGGGATGGCGGCCATGGTCACGCCAAGCAGGGTAACCGTGGCTGCATCGGTAATACCGAAGGATTTGGTGAAGCTCTTGAACTGGGTGATGACCATGAGGCCGCCGGTCGACATCATGCCCATCATCAGAAACATGAGCCAGAACACCGGCGTTTTCAGCATTTCGCGCGGCCCGTAGTCGCGCGTGGCGGCCGTTGACAGCGCAACCGGCATTGCCTCAACCTCAGCGCTAGCTGGAAGGCGCAAGGGCAGCGCCGCGAGGAACCCCACCGCGCCGAACAGGATGCCGAAAATAACGAGGGTGTGCTCGTAGCCGGCCGACTTGATCGTGGCATCGATAGGAAATGTCGTCAGCATCGCGCCGAAACCATAGCCCGCCGCGACGACGCCGGTGGCAAAACCGCGCCGGTTCGGAAACCATTTTACCATCAAGCCGACAATGCCGATATACACGACGCCGGTTCCGATGCCGCAGAGCAGGCCGTACGTCGCATACAGAGCGGGCAGTGTCGTGACGCGTGATGCAGCGATCCAGCCGGCGCCGCTGAGCAGAGCGCCCGCACCGACGAGAAGCCGCGGGCCGAACCGGTCCACGAGCCATCCTTGAAACGGCGAAAGCCAGGTTTGCAGCACAATGAGGATGGTGATGGTCCATTGCACCTCGGACAGCATCGAACCGGTGGTTTTCTGGAAGGCGCCGGTGAACAAAGTCCAGACATATTGCGGGCTGGAGATGGTCATCATCACGATGAAGCCCATTAGCAGCTGCAGCCAGCGGGCACGGCTGGAGAGCGCCAAGGGGGACAGACTGTGTGGCGATACGGCGCCGGGCATGATCGCTCCTCGCTGAATAGTTAAAGAATGGTGGTATTGTGCATGCAAATACCGGACCGTCGCATTCGGCGGCGGAGTGAAGGCTGCGGCCACGCACTAAGATTTGATGCCGTTGAGACGTACATGCTAAGGCTAGAACGCGGCAGGCCCCTGCGTCGCTGCCGGCGATGCACCGGCTGCATTCCGATTGGCAATCCGCATGTTACCGCGTATGCATTTTCCGCGCGTGAGCGGCCGGCTCGGGCGCACGGTTCGAGATCGCGAGACGAGGTTCGGTTCAATGGATGCGAAAGAAGAAGTGGATCCGGCGCTGCTGCAGATCCTGGTTTGCCCGGTGACGAAACAGCCGCTTTTTTACGACCGCGAGGCGCAAGAGCTGATCAGCAAGGCCGCGGGGCTTGCCTATCCCGTGCGCAAGGGGATCCCGATCATGCTGCCGGAAGAGGCGCGCCAGCTCTCCGATGAGGCGCCGGGCGGCGCTGCGTAAGCGAGCGATAGCAATAGGAAGGCCCCCTCACCCTGTCCCTCTCCCCGCTGGGGCGAGGGGACGCCCGAAACTCCCTCTCCCCTTGGGGAGAAGGCCGCAGCTTCTTCCCCCTCTCCCCTTGGGGAGAGGGTCGGGGTGAGGGGGGCTTCAGGCTTAGACCGGGCCGGCAGCTTAAACCGCCTGGCCTCTGAGCAGCTTCGGGACCTCCCCGGTTAGCCCCGCCGCCTCTTTCATGAAGAAGCCCTTGAGCGGGCCCAGCCGGTCCACGGTGCGCAGCCCCGAGCTGCGCAGCATGCGCAGCGCCATGTTGTCGTTTGCAAACAGCGTGTTGATGGCAACCGCGGACATGGCGGATGTCACGCTGTCGAACCGCCGCCAGCGCTCGTAGCGTTTCAGCACGCTAAGGCTGCCGATGTCGAGGCCGAGGCGGCTCGCGTCGATCAGCGTTTCGGCGAGCGCGGCAACGTCCTTTAGCCCATGATTGAGCCCTTGGCCGGCGATCCAATGCAGCCCATGCGCGGCATCGCCAAGAAGCGCAAAGCGCGGGGCCACGAAATCGCGGGCGAAGGTCATGGTCAGCGGATAGGCCTTCGGTTCCGAAAGCAGCGTCAGCGCGCCAAGCCCGGTGCCGAATCGCCGCGACAGTTCGCCAAGCACCGCCTCGCGATCTTGCGCCAGGATGGTCTTGGCCACGTCCGCATGCTCGGTCCAGACGACGGAGACGCGGTTGCCCATCATCGGCAGAATCGCGAAGGGGCCGGCGGGCAAGAAATGCTGGCGCGCCGTGCCATTGTGCGGCAGCTCGATGCCAACGGTGGCGGCGATGCCAACTTTCTGCGACGGCCAGACCGTGGTTTTGATGCCGGCCAGCTCTCTGAGCTTCGAATTGCGTCCATCCGCCGCCGCAAGCAGCTTCGCGCTAAGCGTGGCGCCCGAGCCAAGCCGCACCGTCACCTCGCCCTGCCCCGTGTCGAACGCCGCCACGCTATCGGGCGCGAACAAAACCGTGTCCGGGTCATCGGCGAGCGAAGCTAGCAGCGCGGGCAAGAGATCGGCGTTCTCGACAATATAAGCGGTGGGCTCGCCGCCGGGCGCCTCGCTCGAATCGAGCCCGATCAGGGAAGGGCGGACCGGCGCCTCCAAAGCCGAATCGGTGAGCTCGATGCGAAGGATCGGCTGCGCGCGTTCCGCAAGCGCAGGCCAAACGCCAATCGATTCGAGCATCGCTTTCACCGCCGAGGTCAGCGCCACCGTGCGCCCGTCGCCAGCGCCCGCATGGGCCAGTTCGAGCGGTCGCTGTTCGACGACGGCAACGCGATAGCCGCCCGGCGCCATGGCGGTCAGAGCGCGCGCCAGCGCAAGCCCCACGAAGCTTCCGCCGCAGATGACGATGTCGAAACGATTTGCCTCATTTACGTTCACGGCGGCGTTCCTTCTAATTCTAGAGTGCTTCCGGAAAAGTGTGAAGCGGTTTTCCGATAATAAGCACGGAAAAACAAATACTTATGGCCAGCTTTCGATTCCATCGAAAGCGGATAGGCTCGAGTGCCGGCTTGACAGCGCGTCCTGAACGCCCGTTACTTTTCATACAGACCAAGGAGCGCCCATGTCCGCCGTCGACCAACTTCTTACCATCCTCGACCTAGAGCAGCTAGAACACAATCTGTTCCGCGGCCGCAGCCCGCAAAACGGCTGGCAGCGCGTTTTTGGCGGGCAGGTTGTGGGCCAGGCGCTCGTTGCGGCAGACCGCACGGTTGAAGATAAGGGGCGGCTCACCCATTCGCTCCATGCCTATTTCCTGCTGGCGGGCGATCCGAAAGTGCCGATTATATACGAAGTGGACCGCATCCGCGACGGCGGCAGCTTCACGACGCGCCGGGTCATCGCCATCCAGCACGGGCAGGCAATCTTTTCCATGGCCGTCTCCTTCCATAAGCCCGAGCCCGGCTTCGACCACCAAATTCCGATGCCCGATGTGCCGGCGCCGGAAGAGCTTACTTCCGAGGCGGAACTGAAAGCGCGCCTCTTGCCGAACCTGCCCGAGGCCGTGCGCAGCTACTGGGAGCGCGAACTGCCCATCGAACTCCGCCCGGTCGATCTGTCGCGCTTCTTCTCGCCCGCCAAAGCGGAGCCGAAGCAATATATGTGGATTAGAACGTGCGGGCCGCTGCCGGACGATTTTCGCCTGCATCAATGCGCGCTCGCCTATGCCTCCGATTTTTCGCTCTTGGATACCGCTCTGATTGCGCACGGGCGCGTGCTGTTCGATCCGCGCCTGATGCTCGCGAGCCTCGACCACGCCGTGTGGTTTCACCGCCCGTTCCGCGCCGACGAGTGGCTGCTTTACGCGCAGGACAGTCCGAGCGCGCAAGCAGGGCGGGGCTTCTGCCGGGGCAGCATCTTCTCGCGCGACGGCCGCCTCGTCGCATCGGTGGCGCAGGAGGGCCTGATCCGGGAGCGCCAGCCGAAGTGAGGCGGCACGTCCGGCATGGCCGGGCATCCCCAATACGCGCTAACTTAAGGCCTGAACATACGCGGCACCGTCATTGCGAGGGGCAAAGCCCCGTGGCAATCCAGGAACAACAAGTGCAAACGTTGCGTCTTTTTCCGTGGATCGCCGCGGCGCCTTCGGCGCCTCGCGATGACGGCGCAGCTTAAGTTAGCGCCAATGCAGGCATCCCCGCGGCTGTCCGGTGACGCGATATTCGTCCAAGCCCGGCGTCCCGGCAAAACCGCCGTTTAGCCTTCGACGGGTTTGCGGAAGCCGATCCTCTCCCCGTCCTGCCGGCCCAGAAAATCTTGGGTCCGCTCGGGGACGCCGCCCATGAAACGCGGGGGCTTTTCCGGCCGCTGTTTGGGCGCGGCCGGCTGCGCGGGAACGGCTGGCTTGCCGGCGGTCTCATCCCGTTTCCGCTTGGAAAACAACGGCAAACCGATCATCCAGCCGCCTCCATGGCAAAATCCGGCAGCGGCACAACGTCCACCTGAAACTCGCGCGTATGAGAAAGCGCTGGGATGCGCGCGCGCACCCGGTCCACTTCGGTTGCGTCGATATCGGCTATGATGACGCCCGGTTCGGTGCCGGCCTCGGCAAGGATCTCACCCCACGGTGAAATCGCGATGCTATGGCCGAAGGTGGTGCGTCCGTTGGCGTGCCGGCCGCCCTGGGCCGCTGCGAACATGAAGCATCCGTTTTCGATGGCGCGCGCGCGCAGCAAGATGTGCCAATGCGCTTCGCCGGTGACTTTGGTAAAGGCCGAGGGCGCCGTCAGAAATTTGGCGCCGGCCCGGGCGAGCGCTTTGTATTGCTCTGGAAAGCGAATGTCGTAGCAGGTCGTGACGCCAAGACCGCCCCAAGGAAGCTCAGCCACGAAGGCGCAGGCGCCGGGAATGAAGGTCGCCGATTCCCTGTACGATTCGCCGGAGGGCAGATCGACGTCGAACATATGGATCTTATCGTAGCGGCAGACCGCCCTTCCGTCCGGCGCGAACAGAAACGCCCGGTTCGCGGCGCGTCCGGCCCCGGCCTTGACCGCCAGCGAACCGATATGCAGCCAGATGCCGAGTTCGCGCGCGAGGCGCGAAAAGTGCCCCACCCCTTCGGTCTCCTCCTCCGGGAAAATTTTCTCAAGCAGCCGGGTGGAGTCCGCCTCCATGACAAGGGTGTTTTCCGGGGTTTGAATGTACCGCGCGCCCCGGCTCGCCGCTTCGCGGATAAAGCTTACCGCTTGGTGAAGATTTTCTTGAACGTCCTTGCCCGCTCGCATTTGAACGAGGCCAATGCGAAACTTATCCTTCGTGTCCGCCATCGCTGCGCCTGCTCCCTGATCGACGCAACCATTGTGCTCAGTTTTGCAGCAACCGATCAAGTTCTCCTTTCGCATCGAGAGCGTGAAGGTCGTCGCAGCCGCCGATAGGCCGGCCGCCGATTAAAATCTGCGGGACGGTGTAACCGCCCGAGCGCTCGATCATCGCTTGGCGCAGCTCCGGCGACCTTGAGACATCGATCTCTTCGAACGCGACACCCTTATACTTCAAAAGGCCTTTTGCGCGGACGCAATAAGGGCATGTGGGCGTTGTGTAGATCGTGACTGGCGGCATGGACCATCCTCTTGCTTCGTGTCGCGCCGAAGATGGGAGCGCCGCGCGCCGCAGTCTAGTCCCAGATGCTGCGGCTTAATGCTCCTTTGTGTCCTCGAACTCTGCTAGGCCGTGAGCGACGAGCGCGATGGCGAGCACATCGGCGCGGACCGCGCCGGCGGCGAGAAGAGCCGCGGCACAGGCATTGGCTGTGGCTCCGGTGGTTATCACGTCGTCTATAAGAACGACCTTTTTCCCCCGCACCGCTTTGCGCCCGCTCCGGCTCACGCCGAACGCTTTGGCGACGTTCGCCTGACGCGCCTCCTGTGTCAGCCCGACCTGAGCCGCCGTCCGCCGCGTGCGCTGCAAGGCCGTCACTGCGGCCGGGACGCCCGTGGCACCGCTGAGCCCCTTGGCGAGCAGCGCCGACTGATTGAAGCGGCGCTGCAGCAAGCGCAAGCGGTGTAGCGGCACCGGCACAAGCAAATCGGCATCGGCGAGAAGCTCGCGGCCCGCCTCGCGCATCAGCTTGATAAAGAGTGGCAGCGGCTCGTGCTTATCTTCGAATTTGAACCGCACGATAAGCCGGCGCATGATCCCGCTATAATGCGCCGCCGCGCGCGCGCGTGAAAAAACCGGCGGGTTGGCCATGGCCTGCACTGAGATATGCGGACCGGGCCCCTCATATCCAGCCAGCGGAATGCCGATGCGGTTGCAAAGCGGCGGCGTGATGAGGTGCAGGCCCGGCCAGCATTTCGGGCACAGCAGATTATGACGGGTGATAAGGATCCCGCAGGAGACGCAAACCGGGGGCAGAATAAGATCGGCGGAGTAGCGCAAACTTGAGGACGCAAGACCGATGACGCGCTGGAGCATTTGTGACTTTCCCGCTGGCGTCATCCCCGAACGGCGCCCTTCGCACCCGCTCTCGCCGTCCCGGAAAGCGCCTCAGCGCTTATCCGGGATCTTTACGGGTGCTTTAGATGCTGCCGCAAGCGGCTTCCGGGATGACGGTCTATACAGGCACCGCTTCATACCGCGCACGGATGACGAGTAACGTGAAAAACCTAATGGAAGGCGAGAGCGTTGACTAGCCCCGAGATCTTCGACCGCCGGCAAATCCGCCGGAATTTGGAGCGCGCGGCGCCTGCGCTGCACGAAGTGGATTTTCTGGCGCGGCATGCGGCGGAGGAGATCGCGGGCCGTATTGGCGGGATCAAGCGCAGCTTCGGGCTCGCCGCCGATACCGGTTCCTATCGAGGCACCATGGCACGCGCTCTGCAAGAACGCTTCGGCGGCATGAGCGTCGTCTCGCTGAGCGCCTCACCGGCCCTCGCCGGAGCCTGCCCCGCGCCGTGCGCCGTGGCGAGCGAGGAGGCGCTGCCGCTGAAGGAGGGCGCGTTCGACCTGATCGCTTCCGCGCTGTCGCTGCACCTCGCCAACGACCTGCCGGGCGCGCTCATTCAAATCCGGCGCGCGCTGCGCCCCGACGGCTTGTTCCTCGGCGCGCTGCTTGGCGGCGATAGCCTCGTCGAGCTGCGCCAAGTCTTCATGATAGCCGAGACGGAGACGGCTGGCGGCGTTTCGCCGCGCGTGTTCCCAACAGCCGATGTGCGCGATATGGGCGGCCTGCTGCAGCGCGCGGGCTTCGCTTTGCCGGTCGCCGACTCGGAGCGCCTCACCGTGACCTATGCCGGTCCGCTGGCGCTCATGCGCGAGCTGAAAGCCATGGGCGCTGCCAACCCCTTGGCGGCGCGGTCGAAAAAGCCGCTGCGCCGGGACACGCTCGCCCGCGCCTGCGCCCTTTACTCTGAGCGCTTCGGCGAGCCGGACGGGCGCGTGCGCGCGACGTTCGAAATCCTCTACCTTTGCGGCTGGGCTCCGCATGAAAGCCAGCAAAAGCCCCTAAAGCCGGGTTCGGCCGCAGCGCGGCTCGCCGATGCGTTGGGTACGCGCGAACTTTCCGCCGGCGAAAAGGCAGGCTTTAGCCGAGGCGGGGAAGGCTCCGGTTCCTGAAAAATACTCCGCCAGGAACACCGGAACCGTTACGGTCTATTGCATCTCGCCAATCGGGATGCCAAACCAAACCATCGCCATACTGTGCAGGGTAGCGAGCAGCCCACTCTACCCAGTATAACAGACCGAAAAGAGGAGCTTCCATCCCAACGCTTGCATGGAGGGTGGTTGTCGCGCGTTTAGGAGCCAGCATGGAAAGTCGGGGGTTGTTCAACCACAGAATCACGCGAAGGCGTGTACTGAGCGCGGGAACCATGGGCGGTTTGGCTTTACTAACCGCTAGAGTCGCAGCGCAGACGACGATCGACTTCAAAGTGCCAGGCGGCCCCAGCACCCGGCCAATCACTTCGGCTTTTCCGCAAAAGGGGCCGATGATCCTGCAACGGATGGCGCCTCCGTGGCTTGAGACCCCTTTCGAGGTTTTCGACCAGGGCGTTTTCACTCCGAACGGCCGCCATTATGTGAGCTGGCACTGGTCAGATTTTCCGAGTGAAATCGATGCCGGGACGTTCCGGCTGAGCGTGCGCGGGCATGTCAATCGGGCGCTGTCGCTTTCGCTCGACGATATCTTAGGCCTGCCGCAGGTGGAACTCGCCGCCGTCAGCGTGTGCGCGGGGAATTCGCGGATTTACATGCGCCCGCGTGTCCCTGGCGCCCAATGGGGATATGGCTCCATGGGCAACGCGATCTGGACGGGTGTCCGGCTGAGTGACATCCTGGACCTCGCAGGCGTCAAGGCCGGAGCTGTGCAGGTGCGGTTCGCCGGCTTGGACCAGCCCCTTGGAGACGGGCCGAAATTCGTAAGATCGCTCGGCATCGATCACGCCCGCGATGAGGAGGTCATGATCGCGTTCGGTATGAATGGCGAGCAGCTACCCCTGCTGAACGGGTTCCCGCTCAAACTCGTGGTTCCTGGCTGGTGCGCGGCCTATTGGATCAAGATGCTGAACGATATCGAAGTCTTGGACCGGCCCGACACCAACTATTGGACCGCGAAGGCCTATCGCATTCCCGATACGCCGCACGCAACCGTCCGGCCCGGTGAAGCGGGCGTGAAACTCGTGCCAATCACCCGGTTGTTGCCGAGGTCCTTCATCACCAACATCCGCACGGGCGATTCGGTTACGGCCGGCTCGCCGGCGCTAGCGCGGGGCATCGCTTTTGGCGGGGATTGCGGGGTGGCGCGCGTGGATCTCTCCATCGACGCAGGCAGGAGCTGGCAACCGGTTCAGCTCGGAAAAGACGAAGGCAAGTACAGTTTCCGCCGGTGGCAAACGCAGTTTACGCTCGCGGGGCGCGGCGAACATACGCTCATGGTCCGCTGCACCAACGAGAATGGCGAGAGCCAGCCGGGCGATCCTGTTTGGAATCCCGGCGGCTATATGCAGCACGCCATCGAGTCGACGCACGTCTTGGCGGCCTGAAGGGGATTCAATGCGCCACGCTCATTTGCTTGCCGCCGCGATGCTTGCTGCCGCGCTGCCGCTGCCCGCTCATGCGGGAAAGATAACTGAGCTGCATTCGCTCAAGCTCGATGTTCCCTCGACCCGCATGACGTTCCCGGAAGGCCCTGAAGCGGATGCCGCCAACAATAATTGCATCGCCTGCCATTCCGCCGATCACGTTATGAATCAACCCTCCCTGCCGAAGGAAGCGTGGGAAGAGGTGGTTCACAAAATGATAGAGGCCTACAAGGCGCCGATATCGCCAGACGATGCCGAAGCTATTGCCGGTTACCTGACGCGGATCAAAGGCGCGAAGTAAGCCTCGCTAACCTGCGTGGCAAGCCCGGCCCGTATTGACGCCAGTTGCAGCGGCAGCAGCCGTGACAGCTAATGCCAACCAGCCGAATGGCTGGCTCACCCCTCACCCCAGCTCTCTCCCGCCAAGCTCGCCTTGGCGAGCTTGCAACTCAGAGTGTCCGCGTCCGCGAGCGTATTCGGATGGTGAGAGAGGGACAAGGTTAGGGGGCCTTCGTGGTCAATTCTGGCGCTTGGTATAACCGGTCAATGGGCCGTTCGCGTGGTCCCCTCCCGGATCTCGCTGGGAAGTTCGGTCTCGGCTGCGAATCCCCGGAGTTCTCCGGGAACGGCCGTACGGCAGGCTTGCCGGTCACGGCGCTTTAGCCGCAGATATTCGTCTGCCGACATGACGACCAAGCGGTCGCACCCTTCTTTTGTGATAGCGACGGGGTCTCTCTCGGCCATATCGGTTATGGCGTCGAAGGCCCACTGGAAATCGTTTGCACCGATGCGGATCATGGCTTTTGCCTTTCCTCCCGTTTGTTATGCACCCATGATAGCACCGTTAATGTTTCCGGAAATCATAAAGATTGCCGCATGGCGCGGGCAACTAGAGCGTCGCGATCTCATCCGGAATTGCTGTTATTGCTGGCGAAGTAAAGCAATCCGGCGCAAGGCCACGGCGGCTGTTCTGGGTCGCCACGGCGGCAAATGCCGCCTCGCGATGACGGGCGCGTCCGATAAAGCGAACGATTCTCTAAGCCCGGTCTTGAACCGGTCCGATTGGCGGCCGTTTCTGCGCGGCGCGGGAATGGGGGCGGCGCCTGCGGCGCACATCGTTCCGCAATCGCCCGTGAAGCGCGCTTATATAGTCAGGCGTGGTGCCGCAGCATCCGCCGATTATCTTGGCGCCTGCCTTCTTCCATCGCAAGGCAGCCGCGACGAATGTATCGATCCCGTCTCCTTCTGCTTCGAAGCACCAGCCCATGCCGCAATGCGGGTGGCCCGCGCCGTTAGGATAAAGCCCGATCGCACAATCGCGGCTCCGAGGCAATTGCCTGAAAGCGGCATCGATCGTGCCGATGGGTCTGCAATTCAGCGCAATGCCCACGCGGCCGGGCAGGTTCGTGGTTTGGATGGCCTCATGGAGAGGCGTTCCGTCAAGAAGCTTGGCATCGGAATCGACGATGAAACTGACGATAAAAGGCAGCCCTGCCTCCGAAGCCGCCTCCGCCATGATTTGCGCTTCCAGCTTGGCGTTGACTGTTTCGGGCAAAAGAAAATCTGCGCCCGCCTCCGCCAGCCAAGCCGCCAGGCGCCCGTGCTCCTTGCGCAGTTCCTGCTCCGGGGGCACAAGATCGGGCCGGTAGCAATCCTCAAGCGGAGCGAACGAGCCGCCAACAAAGACTTGCCGTCCAGCCTTTTCCTTGGCTCGAAGCGCTATGGCCACGGCCTCTTTCAGTGCGCCCTCCGCCTCGCGCTCCCGGCCCAATTTCCGGAAGGTCCTCGGCGTGGTCCTGAATGTGTTGGCGATGGCGGCATCGGCCCCGGCAACGAAATAATCGGCGTGGATCCGCTCCACCAGATCGGGGGCGTCGAGATTGGCCGCCGCCGACCAAAGCGGTAGCGCGCTCGCATACCCCCTGCGCTGAAGCTCGGTGCCCATGCCACCGGGGAAGAGGAAAGTTGGGCTATCCTGAAGAAATTGGGTAAAGTTTTGCGATTGTTTTCTCACTTGGCCATGGCTCCACGATCCCGCGCCGCCCGCTGCGCCAGTGTAAGCCACGATTCTATAACTTCGATCGACCGCGCCCTGGCTCGGAAGCCCTTTTCCGTTTGGGCTTAACGTGCAGAGAACATCGCCATAATGCTTTTACGCATCTACCGGCCAGGATGTTCGCCCTAAGAGCCAAGGCAGGCCGCGAGGCTTCCGGCATCGGCGCGCATCAACGCGAAGTAATGATCGGGACCTGGGGGAATAGCCGCGCCAACCTCGTCCAAAACGCCCCGTTTCGCCATTGTGCCCATCGTCAGGGTCTGCACCAGCTTGGGCGGAAATTCGGGCTCCGAGAATACGCAGATCGCGTTCGTTTCCTCGATCCTGGCCCGCACCGCGGCGAGCCTTTTCGCGCCGGGCGCCCGTTCCGGGCTGAGCGTGATCGCGCCGAGGCCATGAAGGCCATAGCGCGCCTCGAAATATTGGGTCACATCGTGAAAAACGATGAAGGGCTTGCCGGAAAGCCCCGCGAGCTTGGCTTTCAGCTCGGCATCGAGCGCAATGAGCCTCGCCTCAAGCTTGAGAGCATTGGCCCGGTACTGCCCAGCATGCTCAGGATCCATCTCGGCGAACTGCTGGGCGAGGTTGCGCGTCATCGCAATCGCATTCATGGGGTCGAGCCAGAAGTGGACATCGAAGCCGCCCTCCGCATGGCGATGGCCGTCATGGTCCGCGCCGCCTTCGCTAGGATCGCGAACCGGCAATAGCGTAAGGCCGGGCGTGCGTTCCAGCTCGATCGCGCGGGCATGGGCGGGAAGCGTCCCGATGGTCTTGGCAAGAAAAACTTCGAGGTTCTTCGAGACGAAAACGACGGCATCGGCTTCGCCGATGGCTTGGGCATCGGAGGGCTTAAGCGCGTAGGAATGGGGAGAGGCTGCCCCGCCGAGAAGCAGCTTCGGTTCCGCAACGCCGTCGAGGATAGCCGCCGCGAGCGAATGAACGGGTTTGATCGTAACCACGACGCGCGGCGCGCCGCGTAGAGGAGCGCCCAACGCCGGCAGTACGCCCGCGGCAACTAGCAGCAAAAAAACGCTCAAGAAATTTGCGAACCGTGCCATTTGGAGCCCCCATAAGACGCTTGTCAATGTAATGGTATAACATTGTGCAATTGTCAAACGGTGCGTCCCCCGGAACGGTGCCCCCGGCGGCGACAGAAAGGGTGCTAGAAAATCCCCGCCGACTTCATGCTGAGATGCCCATCGCGGCCAAGGATGATGTGGTCGTGCACGGTCACGCCGAGCTTCGCCGACACGTCCACGATTTGCTTTGTCATGTCGATATCGGCTTTCGACGGCGTCGGATCGCCGGACGGGTGATTATGCGCAAGGATGATCGCGGAGGCAGACAGCTCCAGTGCCCGCTTCAGCACCTCGCGCGTGTAAACCGGCGTGTGATCGATGGTGCCGCGCGTTTGCACCTCGTCCGCGATCAGCTTGTTGCGCCGGTCCAGGAACAGGATACGGAATTGCTCGCGGTCCTCGAAGGCCATCGCCGAGCGTAGGTAGGCCAGCACCGTCGACATGGCCGCCAGCACGGGCCGCTGCTTCACCTGACTTTGCGAAGTTCTCAAAGCCGCCGCCTGCACGACCTTGATCTCGGTCACGACGGAATCGGTCACGCCTTCGATCTCCATGAGCCGCTCGGGGCTGGCGGCGACGGCTTCGGCGAAAGAGCCGAAACGCGCTAAAATCTCCTTGGCCAGAGGCTTCACGTCGCGGCGGGCAATCGCCCTGAAAAGGATCAGCTCCATCAGCTCGTAATCGGGAATCGCCTCGGCCCCGCCTTCGCGGAAGCGCTTGCGAAGCCGGTCGCGGTGGCCCCAATAGTGCGGAATCGGCCGCGGCGGCTGCGGGAGCGGAGCATTGGTGCCCGACTCAAGCGTCAGCAACTCGAACAACGGGCTTTCTTCAAAACTATCCACCATGGCAGAACCGGTCCATACGCAAAACAAAACGCCCAGCGCAAACCCGCGCCGTTACTCTCAACGTTTATGATAAGCACCGTTGCCGCGAAAAGAAAAGCTACAATTGAGGCGGATAAGGCGGCTTGTGCCACCCGCGCGGGCTATAGGTGAAGACCTCGGCGCCCGTGGGTGTGACGCCCACGGTGTGCTCGAATTGCGCCGACAGCGAGCGGTCGCGCGTGACGGCCGTCCAGCCATCCGAAAGCATCTTCACGTGCGGCTTGCCAAGATTGATCATGGGCTCCACGGTGAAGATCATCCCCGCCTCCAGCACGGGGCCTTCGCCAGGATTGCCGTAATGCAGGATGTTCGGCTTATCGTGGAAAACGAGGCCGACGCCATGGCCGCAGAAATCGCGCACCACGCTGCAGCGCTCGGCTTCGGCGAATCGCTGGATTGCATGGCCGATATCGCCAACGGTCGCGCCGGGCTTGATGACGGCAATGCCGCGCATCATCGATTCGTGGGTCACCTCGATGAGGCGCTCGGCTTTCCGCGAGATGTGGCCCACGGCGTACATGCGGCTCGAGTCCCCGTGCCAGCCGTTAAGAATAAAGGTGACGTCTAAATTGAGCACATCGCCTTCGGCCAGCACGCGCTGCCCGGGGATGCCGTGGCAAACCACGTGATTGAGGGAAGTGCAGCACGATTTGGGGTATCCCCGGTAATTCAGGGTTGCCGGCACGGCCCCGTGCTCCATGGCAAAGCTGAACATGAGCCGGTCGATAGCCTCCGTGGTAATGCCCGGGCGCACGAACTCCGCGGCAAGATCGAGCGCCGCCGCCGCGAGCTGGCCTGCCCGGCGCATGCCTTCGAACCCTTCCGGTCCGTAGAGCCTAATCTTACTCTCGTTTGCGAGCCTCAGCGGCGCGCCGTATTCCGATCCATGCATGGCTGTGAGTTCTGTGCGCGGCGCGCTTCTTTGGGGTTGCCGGTTACGTTATGCGCGGCTTTTCTGGAAAAATCCGGGCGGCGCTGCGATATCGTTCCTAATCGCGGAATATGGCAGCTATTATGCTAAGTCTCAACTCCCGCCGAAGCCTATTCTCCGGAAGCTTCAGCCTAAGCTCAGCGGGCCGTTCGAGACGATATCAGCGGTGTTTAAACCCCAGACCGCAAGCGAGACCACAATGGCAGTCACCGGCACCTCCCCGGAGGAAATCACAGCAGCACTTCTTGTCATTGGCGACGAAATTCTCTCCGGCCGGACTCAGGATAAAAATATCGGCTTCATCGCGGCGCACTGCACGCAAATTGGCATCCGCTTAAAGGAAGTCCGGGTAGTCCCCGACGCCGAGGACGCCATCGTTATGGCGGTGACCGCCTTGCGCCAGGGCTACAGCTATCTGTTTACGACAGGGGGAATCGGCCCGACCCATGACGACATTACGGCCGACTCCATCGCGCGGGCATTCGGCGTTCCGATCGATATCGATGCGCGCGCCGTCGCGCTGCTTCGCGAGCGCTATGCCGAAGCCGATCTGACGCCAACGAGGTTGCGCATGGCGCGCATTCCAGCCGGCGCGGCGCTAATCGAAAATTCGGTCTCCAAGGCACCGGGCTTCATGATCGGAAACGTGATCGTCATGGCTGGCGTTCCCGTCATCATGCAAGCGATGCTGCTCGCGGTAACGCCCAGCTTGAGAACGGGGGCGAAGCTGCTTTCCGACACCGTCAGGCTCGGCGTCCCAGAAGGCTGGGTCGCGGTGCCGCTCGCCGAATGCCAGCGTGCATTTCCAGATGTTGCGATGGGAAGCTATCCGTTTTTTGAGGAAGGGAACTACGGCACTAACCTCGTCTTGCGCTCCACCGACGGTGCAAGTCTCGCAAAGGCGAAGGCCGATCTTCTCGCCCGCCTGCCGAAGGTGCCAGTTCTTGCAGATGACGACCGGAAGAACCCCGCGGCCAAGCCGTTCGGCTGAAGCGCATGCAATTATGCTGGCAAGCTGACCGCAAAGGCCGCTGTTGGCATTACTCCGCGTTCTGCATCTCCACGTACTTCTCCGGCTCGATAATTGGGTCGGACGATTTGTGATCCTCGAACAAGAATCCGCCCGACTGCCGCGCCCAAAGGCTCGCATAAAGGCCGCCCTGCCGCAGGAGTTCATCATGGCTGCCGTCCTCCACGATGCGGCCCTTGTCCATGATGATGAGCCGGTCCATCTGGGAAATGGTAGAAAGCCGGTGTGCGATGGCGATCACGGTCTTGTTTTCCATGAGATTATAGAGCTGCTCCTGAATGGCCGCTTCGACCTCGGAATCGAGCGCGGATGTCGCCTCGTCGAGGATCAGGATCGGCGCATCCTTCAGAAGCACGCGCGCAATGGCAATGCGCTGACGCTGGCCACCCGATAGCTTTACGCCGCGCTCGCCAACTTGCGCCTCGTAGGCGCGCCGGCCCTTATAGTCCTCAAGGTCGAGAATGAACTCATGGGCGTGCGCCTTCCTGGCGGCGGCGATGACGTCCTCCGCACTGGCGTCCGGCTTTCCATAGCGGATGTTATCGAGCACCGAGCGGTGGAGAAGCGATGTGTCTTGCGTCACAAGTCCGATTTGCGCGCGCAAGCTGTCCTGGGAGATGCTTGCGATATTCTGGCCGTCGACGAGGATGCGCCCGCCTTCCAGATCGTGGAAGCGGAGAAGAATATTGATCAGCGTGGACTTGCCGGCGCCCGAGGGTCCGACCAGCCCGACTTTCTCGCCGGGCTTGATGATCAAGTTCAGGTTTTCGATCAGGCCGCTGTCCCGGCCGTAATGAAAAACGGCATGCTCGTAGCGGATCTCGCCGCGCGTGACGCATAAGGGCTTCGAGGCAGGTGCATCCACCACCAACCATGGCTTTGAGATGGCTTCCATGCCCTCTTGCACAGTGCCGATATTCTCGAAGATGCCGGTAATGACCCACATGATCCAGCCGGCCATGTTGTTGATCCGGATCACAAGGCCGGTGATGAGGGCAATATCGCCAAGCGTGATCGAACCCCGGCTCCAGAGCCACAGGGCCAAGCCGGTCGTTGCCGTGATCAAAAGGCCGGTGAGAACCCACTGGGCCATTTCGAAGGCCGTGATGAGGCGCATCTGCCTCTTGAGCTTTTGCAGATGGTCGGAGATGGCCTCTTTGGCGTAGGCGTCCTCGCCTTCGGTGTGAGCGAAAAGCTTGACGGTGAGGATGTTGGTGTAGCTGTCGACGATGCGGCCGGTCAGCGTCGAGCGCGCATCCGACACAATCGTCGCGCGATCGATAAGCCTTGGAACGAAATACCAGACCATGGCCAAGAATGCGCCAAGCCAGATCAAGAGCGGTGCTAACAGCCGTGCGTCGAGTTCGAAGAAGATAACCGCCGCGCTGGCCCAATAGATGGCAACAAACCAAAGCGCGTCGACGATTTCAACCACGGTCTGCCGCAGCGCGTGGCCTGTCTGCATAATCTTATTGGCAATCCGGCCCGCGAAGTCGTTCTGAAAGAACGCAAGGCTATGGCGCAGGATGTAACGGTGCTGAAGCCAGCGGACCATGCTTGGCACGTTGGCATTGATGGTCTGGTTGATGACGAGCGCGTGCACGCCAAACGCCAGGGGCCGCGCTATCAGCGCGACCGCAGCCATCCACAAAAGCGTGCGTCCATGCTCTTCGAAAAATGAAGCAGGCGTCGCCGACGACCTGGCGAGATCGACGATCCTGCCGACGAACGCGAAGAGGGAGACTTCGATCAGCGCCCCGATCAGTCCGAACCCCATGACGAGCAGGTAAGCCCACCAGACATGGCGCAGATAATGCCAGTAGAAGGCGCTCAGCTTCGAGGGCGGCTGCTCGATGGGAACTTGTTTATAGGGGTCGATAAGTTTTTCGAACCAGGACAGCATGGCTTCGCTCGCAATTGTGGGCTTGGATTGGCGCGGCGAAGCGAAGCGCTGACTTCGCGATGATGCTCGCGCGGTTAATTACCGGAGGCGGTAACCGTCATCGCAGGCAATCTCCCTTCCATTCGAATAGGGGCACGCCAGGCTTGTATCATGCCGGCGCATGGGCAGAAAGAGGCCAGTTGAAGGCGGCAGAATTACGGCCTCCGGACAGCAGGAGAGCGAGAAAATGCCGCCACGGACGCGTCCAACCCCGATTGCGAACGAAAAATCATGAGCTTGCAGTGTCTTAATGCTGTAACTTAGGTGTGGCTAAATTATGCCAAGAACACGTGCAGAATAGCCATGACTGATGCACTGCATGGCAGTGATTGCGCGAGGCATGTCTCATAAATGAAAGACTACTTTGCAATCCATGCCCGTCTTGACATAGCCGTATGCATCTTTTTATTGATCTGCGCCGCACCGGCGATGGCCGAGTGTGTATCTTCTATTGACGTTGAGCCAATGAGTGCGGGACTTGCGCGCCTCAATATTGCTGCGCCGTGTTTTCCAGGTCAAAAACTCCGGCTGCACTACGACAGCCTGGAACTCGTTCGGACTTTAGACGGAAATGGCCGCTTGAGCATGCTTTTCGACTGTTTCTTGGGCGACAAAGTGCCACTGACGGTTAACGTTCAAGACGGCCCTTCTATTCCCGTTCAGTTGCAGACACTCGATCTAGACCGGATCACCATGATTGCGGTGAGCTGGAAGGGAAGCGTCAACCTCGATCTGCACGCGTTCGAATATGCGGCCAGACTATCGGATGAAAACCATGTCTGGGCGGGTGCCCCTTCCAGCCGCTGGCAAGCGGAGGAGCGAAAGAGGCGCGACAATCGCGGCCATGGCTTCATCAGTTTTGCGAGCGACGGCACGAACGAGAGCGGCCAGCTTGAAGTGTACACTTTCGTGCATGAGGCGAACCAAAATTCTGGCGCCGTAACGCTGGCTTTGGATTATGAAAGCCGCGCCCGCCGCCCGCAAGATCAGGACACTTGCGGCACCGGCCTTTATGCCGACCTCGAATATAGGGTGACCGTCTGGCACCCCGGCGGACGCGTTTCCCGCAGCCGGGGCGCGTTTGCGCCGCTCGAATGCAATCAACCGGCGGGCCAGTTCGATCGCTACAGCTCGAAAACGCTTCCGCAGCTGTTTTTAGCGCGCTGAGGTGCAGCCTGCCGCCAATTCTATCCAATCCTTCTTCGCGCGAGGAGAGACTATGTTGTTCCGATCCATCCTGCCCGTTGGCCTGTGTATGGCGCTGCTCACGGCGGCCCATGCCGGAGAAGTGACGTTAACTTTACGCGGGGGCGGCTTAACCGTCATCGGCGAGATCGTGGCGTCGGACGCGAACTCTTTTGTCATTAAGTCGCAGAAATTCGGCGTCATGGCGCTTGAATCTTCCAAATTCGAGTGCTCCGGAGCGGCATGCCCCAAGCGGGCTGCGCTCACAACGTCCAGCAAACTTGGGATTCACGGCTCCAATACGATCGGGGCGCAGTTGATGCCGAACACAATCGAAAGGTTCGCCGAGCAGGAAGGCTACTTGCTTGAGAAAATCACCGGATCCGACCCCGAGGCAGTGCAATACAAGCTTTCATCCGGCGATGGCAAAGACTTGGGCTCCATCGATTTGCAATCTCACGGCAGCAACACCGCGCCTCCGGATTTGCTCGCGGGAAAAGCGCAGATCGGCGAGATGTCGCGGCCGATAAAACCAGAAGAAATAAAGTCGATAACGGACGCGGGAATGACGCTGACAACGAGCGTCTTCGCCTTGGACGGCATCGTTGTATTGGTGTCGCCCCAGAACCCCGTCCCGGCGCTCGATTTGGATCAAATCGCAAAGATTTTCTCTGGCGAGATCAAGGATTGGAGCGAGGTTGGCAGAAGTCCCGGCAAGATTATTCTTTACGGACGCGATGCAAAGTCCGGAACTTACGACACTTTCGATAATCTTGTGCTCAAGCCGAAGAAACTGAAGATTGCAGCGGAGGCGAAGAGGTTCGAATCCAGCCCCGAGCTTTCCGACGAAGTGGCCCGGAACCCCGACGGGATCGGATTTGTGGGGTTTGCCTATGTCCGGAACGCCAAACCGCTCGCGATATCGTCGTCCTGCGGAATTGTGTCCGCGCCGGACGTCTTCTCGGTAAAGACCGAAGAATACCCGCTTTCGCGCCGGCTTTTCCTTTATCGCACCGGCTCGGTACCGGCAATCGGCACGCGGCTCTTGGACTATGCCCTCTCCGATAAGGCGCAAGACACCGTTTCGGAGGCCGGATTTGTAAATCAGCGCGTGGATTTTCAGACATTTGCGCAGCAAACCGCCCGGCTGGCGCCAGCTCTGCTTGTGCCCGATAAGGATTTCAAGCTCGCACAAATGCGCGATTACGTGAGCACGGTTAAGGGGGGGCGGCGCTTGTCGGTGAACTTTCGCTTTCAACGGAACTCGTCTGCGGTGGACGAAAAGGCCAGGCAGGATATTCCGCGGCTTGCGCGTTTCTTGAAGAGCGGCGCCGCTAACTTCAAAGAAATCTTGCTGCTTGGGTTCGCCGATAGCACCGGCTCCTTCGAAGGCAACCGCGCGATATCGTTTAGCCGGGCCGCAAGCTTCAAAGCCGCATTAGCCGCGGAGGGTATCCCCGCGGAGCGGATCGTTGTGAAAGCCTATGGCAGCTTGCTTCCGGCAGGCTGCAATGCAACCGAAGCGGGAAAAGACCGGAACCGGCGGGTCGAAGTGTGGGTCAAAGAGTAGCAATATCCATTTCGCACTTGCGAAATAATTAGGGAAGTGCTGAAATCTCTATAAAATTTGCAACTTTGTTCAGCCTGTTGCCAAAAAGCTAGAACGTAGCCGGGAGAAAGGTGGTATGATTTGATGCATTGTGGGGATAAGGCTGTAGCATCGGTGTTGAAAAACCGCTATAATGGTTATTTCTTCCGCAATCTGTTGCATAAAAACCGCAGATTGATGGGCAGTGACCTGCTAGACTCTACAAGAGTCGCTTACAAATCGAAACCGCGTTGAAGCATTGACGAAAGTCTCATGCTAGCCACATCTGTTATTGCCCTCGAGCACACTCCAATCCTTCGCATGCCCGACGTGGGATGCAACGTGGAGTTGCGACGGTCTTCGCGAGCGAAGCGGTTCTCCCTTAAGGTCAGCCATACCGAGCGCGCGGCAATCTTAACGCTTCCAAACAGGGGGCGGGTCGAAGATGCAACCGCCTTTCTCGCCCGGCACGCCGACTGGCTCAGGAAACAGCTCGAGCGCCTACCCGAGCCCGTCCCGTTCGCCGATGGCGCACTCATTCCTCTGAGAGGTGAGTTTCACTGCCTCAAATTCATGGGCGCCTTGCGAAATAGCGGCGTCGTGTCGGTCCTCGGCAAGAGTTCGCAAGCGCAGGACGCCTCCGCGTTCGCCATGCTGCCAGCCTGGCGCAGCCAGTGCTGCTCGAATACAGAACTTTCCATCCCCCAAATTTGCGTCAGCGGCGAAAAGGACCATGCACCCCGCCGGCTTTCGGATTGGCTTCGCGCCGAGGTGCGCAGAGACATCGCGGTGAGCGTATCCAAACATGCTAAAGCGCTCGAATGCGCCCCCAAGCGGATCGCAGTGCGCGATCAAGCAACGCGATGGGGCTCCTGCTCGACCAGCGGTACACTTTCTTTCTCATGGCGGCTCATCTTTGCGCCGCCATTTGTTTTGGATTACGTCGCAGCGCACGAAGTGGCCCATCTGCGCGAGATGAACCACGGCCCCCGCTTCTGGCGCCTCGTGAGGGAAGCCGTTCCGCCTATGCAAAAGGCGCGGATTTGGCTAAAGGCGCACGGCGCAGAGTTGCATCGCTTCGGTAGCGATCTTTAAGATTGTGCATCGCACATCTGGCTCTCGCCTTATCGCGGATTTTTTGGCACACTACTAATCCCGATGCGCAAAGCCATGGATCGTTGTGGACCAAAAAAGACGCTTCCCTGAGTTCTACGTCACCGCGCCTCAACCTTGCCCCTATCTCCCAGGCCGGCATGAGCGCAAGATTTTTACTCATCTTTCGCCCGACCGCCCGCGCGCGCTTGTCGATAACCTTCTAAAGGGCGGGTTCCGGCGCAGCCAGAATATCGCTTACATGCCCTACTGCGACCACTGCGCGGCCTGTGTGCCCGTCCGGATCGTGGTAAACGAGTTCGAGCCGAAGCGAACGCTCGCTAAGATTTGGAAAATGAACGCGGATCTAGAGCCGCGCCGCGTTGCCGGTAAGCCGACAATCGAGCAATATGCCCTATTCCGGGCCTATATCGAGGCCCGCCACGCAAAAGGCGGCATGGCCGACATGTCGCTCCTGGATTATTCGATGATGATCCAGGACAGTACGGTTGAAACCTCTTTGACCGAATACCGGCGGCGGCCTCCCGAAGGCGTGAACGCCAACGATAATCCGCTGGTTGCTGCTGTATTATGCGACCGTCTCAGCGACGGTATTTCGCTGGTTTACAGCTTTTACGAACCCGATATGCCCGAGAGAGGCCTTGGCAATTATATCATTATGGAACAAGTGGCGTTTGCCCGCTCGCGCGGGCTGCCCTACGTGTATCTCGGCTATTGGATCGCGGGCTCGCGCAAGATGGCCTACAAAACCCGCTTTACGCCGCAGGAGCATCTGACCTCCGCGGGCTGGGTGCGGCGGGGAGCGTAGGACGCGCGAAAGGATCGTGCGTTTAATCGGGCGCGCCCTCGTCGCAAAGGGGGTGATACTGCGCCGGGAGCGAAACCGTCAGGGAATGGTGGCCGCAAAAGCGCGGACTAGAGCGGTTCCCAAAAAGTTACGCGGTTTTCGGACGAGAACCGCTCTCACTCAAAGTGTAGAGCCGATTCACCCGATTCGTTCGAATCGGGATCGGCTCTATTGTGCAAAGCCCGCCTGGATCGGCTGAGAAGAGGCGCGGGCGACCTTGGTTAGCATGTGTTCCCACTTCGCCGCTGTGTTCGCGACAACCTGCTGCATAACCGTTTGCACCTCGCTCAGCATCGCGCAGCGCCCCGCTTCGGTCTGCGCGTTGGCTCCTTCAAGCGATTGCACTTTGGAGAGGAGCGCTCGATTTGCAGCGTCGAGAGCGGCTGTAGTTTCATCCTTCACGAAGGGGGTGGCATTTGCGACATATTCCGCGTCCTGCCAATTGCTCTGAACGCGCAGCTTTTGCAGCTTCTCTTGAAACAGTTTGCCGTTCTGCTCGTGAAGGGTCTTGATCGATGCGCTAGCGTTCGCAACGGCATCCCGGAACGCCACAGTATCGCAGGACGCTTGCTGGGCAAACGCCGATGGGAATCCTGCACTGAAAATTAGAAGAACGAGCGCTCTGAGCACCATAATAAATAAGTTATCTCCAGCCCCACATTAATTAAGGTTAATATGGTCGTTCTGGTGCAAAATTATGGCAGCCGGCCAAAAAGGTTAAGCCCTGCCTCCGTAGTGAAGCAGGGCCATTTGTATCGACCGCTTAGCGGCCGTAGGTGAACCTGTAAGCCGCACCGGCGCCGAACTCGTATTGGTCTTCCGAGCCGCGCATCTTGACGAGAGGACTATCCGCGCCGTCGCCAACCAGCCGATCCCATTCGAAGAAGCCCCGGAACGATAGATGATCGCTCACATAATAGCGGGCGGTCGCATCGATGCCGAAGGTGTTGATGCCTCCCGACGCGTTGTATGGCGCAAGCCCAGATAGGGCAGCTTCCGCGCCGCTGATAGAAAAGAAGGCCGACTCATACTGGTTGTTCACAAATTGCAGGCGAGGCCCAACTGTGAGCAGCCAATTCGGATCTGGCCGATATACGTAGTCCGCCATGAAGTTGGCGGCTAAGCCTTCCGCTCCCGTCACGCCCTGAAGCAGCTCGACGCGCGTCCTGAGATACGGCGCCGGATAGTATTCCGCGAACGCGCCGAACTCCAAGGTGTAGTCGATGTTATGCATCCCAGCGAGCGCGCTATCGTCGCTCCGGTTGCGGTCCAGCAAAAGATCGCCCGCCGCACCGATCCGGAAGTTAGCGGTGTGGTAGAGGGTGATGCTGGCCGCATCGTTGGGTAGAGTGAGCCATTCCTCGTCGCCATCCCGATGGATATCGATGGACGGCCGGAAGTCGAAGCTGAGTTTCTTCGATCCCGGGAATTCTGGCACGCTCCCGGCATAACCGCCCAGAGTTACAACCCAGTAGTTTCCCGGTATGTCCTTGTAGGATATTGTGGAATCGCTCGAAATATCCGCGGCCTGAGCGCAGCCCAACGACAGGCCAAGAAACGCAATCGCCGACGCTGCCGTTTTAGATCCAAGCATAGTGCCCCCTCGCCCGATCGCCGTGCCGCGGACAGTGTCTTAACTCTGCCGGTTTGGCTCCCCTTTTTTGGCTCACTCGCGCAGAAACCCGTCCATAGTTGCGCTTTAGCATCCCTCCTGCGGTACTGGCTGCACGATAGGCAGCCAGCCAGTGCGCGGCGCACGATGATGGACGAAAGTGCCGGACAATATTCGTGGCAGAGTTTCGCAAGAAGCCGGTTCAAAACGCACACGATGCGCAGGATCCGTCCGTCATCGGGCGGGGTTTGTCTGCGGGTCCGGAACTGCGAAGCGAGCGGAGGCCTAAGGTTTTCCTAGCCTTGCTTCAGCGGTCGCTTACCACCGCGCGCCACTCCGGATGATGCAGGGCGAGTGTGCCGGCTCCGCTCGTGAAGGCCCGCGCGTCCACATAGGGAAGGTTCATCTCGAAATTCATCGGCTTCGATTCCTTGCGGCTCTCCGAGAGGAGGCTCAAGGCAAACCTGTAATTTCCGGGCCCTTCGGCGACTTGGAGAACACGCGAATCCTCGCGGGCGTAAAACAAAACCGTCTCGGATTGCGAGCTGCGCCCGGGCAACGAAAATGGCGTGAACGGGACGAGGCCTTCGCCGCGGACCTTTCCCAAGCTCCACGGGCCGAGCCCGGCACTGTAGAATTTCTTCAAGGCGCCGTTGCGTGGATTGGTCACTTCGAGATCGAGCGAAACCACCGTCCCGGTCCTGGCGCCCTCGTTTGTGACCGTGAGCGGGATTTCGAATATCTCGAAATTGCTGTTAGTGTAAGGCGATGAATAGCGGATGAGCGGCGGCACGAAAACGCGCAAGGCCGGCCCCCTGAGCGATGTTTGCCACAGGCTGTAGCCCGAAACCACCACCGCTATGCCTGAGAAGAGTTCCGCTGTGAAGCCGAGCATGTTTGTCCCTCTGTGCTGCCCCGCCGGGACTTTTTCAGATAAAACATGCACTCGTCAACCGCCTAACGGTCGCGGTTCCGCGGGAACGCCTGCAATTTTGCCCGCGCCGGTCTACTCTACCGTTAGCGCCTGCGTCTCATGGGCCAGGCGGCGCGCAAGCTCAAGGTCGACCAGCTCTGCCAAAGCGGCGTGCGCCCGCCTATAAACCGGAAGCGCAGATTCGAGGATTGTCGCGCCTTTTTCGGTGAGCCAAACGGCACGCCTGCGCAGGTCCCCTTCCACGATGGCGATCTCGACGAGACCGTCCCGCTCCAGGCCGCGCAGATTGCGCGAGAGCGTCGATTGATCGAGTCCGGTCCTAAGCGCGAGCGCGCCAAGCGTGTCGTCGCGCGCAGCGGCGATCTGCGCCATGAGGCCGAACTGCGCGATGCTTAATCCAGACGGCGCCATCCGCTTGTCGAGAAACTGCGTGATGCGCCGCGCCGCCAGCCGGGAGTTCCAGCCGGCGCAGGCTTCGATGGCCGCTCTTACCTCGGCGACGAGCGTTTTTTCTGGGGCTTGCGATTTCTTGGTCATGGGTATATGTATATGCAAGCTTTGTATATGCAAGGAACGGCAGCATGTCAACCCTCCCCGCGTCCCAATACGGCGTTGCAACCCCTCAAGACGTCGCCGGCATGACCGGCCGGCAAATTCTCCAGGCCATCATGGACGGTAAGCTGCCCGCGCCGCCAATCGCCGAAACGCTCGGCTTCTGGCTTACCGAGATTGGCGAGGGTTTCGCCGCCTTTGCGGGCGAGACCAGCGCGCGGCTGCTCAACCCGATGGGCACGGTCCACGGCGGCTGGGCGCTCACCCTCATCGACAGCGCGACGGGCTGCGCCGGGCAGACCCTTCTGCCCGCGGGCAGCCGCTATACGACCGTCGAGACCAAAGCCAATTTCTCCCGCCCGATCAAGCCGGACACCGGCCGCGTGCGCGCCGAGGCCCGCGCCGTCAGCCAGGGCCGGCAGATCATTTCCACCGAAGCGCGGGTGCTTGGGCCGGACGGACGCGTCCTCGCGCATGGCACGTCGACACTGCTCGTCATGAGCGCGGCGCAATCGTAGCGAGGGGGCGGGCGAATGAGGTTTCACGCTCTGCAGATCAAGCGGGTTTACGCAGTCGCGGACGCAGGGGATGGGCTGCGTGTGCTGGTGGACCGGCTCTGGCCGCGCGGGCTGACGAAGGAGAAGGCGCGCATCGATCTGTGGCTGAAGGAAATCGCGCCGAGCAACGATTTGCGGGCGCGGTTTCATGGCAATCCGGCGCTATGGGATGAATTCAACGCCGCTTACGCGCGGGAGCTTGCGGCCGAACCCGCGCGGAGCGCCGCGGAAGCGCTGCTCGGCCGGCTGCGGGAAAGGGACGTGACGCTGCTCTACGCCGCCCGCGACGAGGAGCGCAACAACGCCGCCGCCCTCAGAGACTACCTGCTCGGGCAGTCAAGCTTGCGCGCTCTGACGGATGGATGACGCGGAAGCATTCAACCGGACCCGTCATAACGCTCCAGCGCCTGGACGTGGAAACCGCCGAAACGGCGGTCGAAGCTAATGCCCTCCGCCGCCTCCCGCGCCCGCGTTGGGGCGGCGCATGATGGGCGTCAGCAGCGCGATGAAGAGGAACAGAAAGGTCAGCGCCGTGAAGACATCGGCGATGGCCATCACGGTGGCTTCAGTGCGCACGAGCTGCGCAAGCTTCTTGGTGGCGGAGAGCTGCGCGTCCGAGCCGAAGCGCGCCATTTGCTCCGTCAGCTTGGCGAGCGCTTCCTCGGCGGCGGTGCGTCCCCAGGCGACTTGCTCGTGGAGACGGGCCAAATGCAAGTCCAGCCGCTTGTTCAAAAGCGTATTGATCATGGCAAGCCCAACAGCGCCGCCGAGATTGCGCGTGAGGTTGAATAGGCCGGAGGCGTTTTTCAGCTTTTGCGGCGCCGTCGTGCCAAGCGCGGTGTTCGTGACCGGGATCATGATCAGCATCAGTGAAACGCCGCGCAGGATTTGCGGGATCAGTAGTTCATTGAAATCCCAGTCCTTTGTCAGAAGCGAGGCCTGATAAGTGCCCACCGCGAAGCCGGCGAAGCCAAGTGCCATCATGACGCGCGGGTCGGCGCCGCGGCGCATGAGAATGCCGGACACCGGCGCCATGAAGAACATGCAAAGCCCGGTGATGAACATGGTCTCGCCGATTTGCAGCGCCGAATAGCCGCGCACGCGGGCGAGATAAACTGGGTAAAGATAGGTCAGTCCGTAAAGCCCGACGCCCAGCACGAAGGAAAAGAGCGAGCCCGTCCAGAAGTTGCGGTCTTTGAATGCGGATAGATCGACGACCGGAGACTTGGCGGTGAGTACGCGCCAGAAGAAAAGCACCGCGCTGATGGCGGAAACGGCGGTTCCAGCGGCGATGGCGTCACTGTCGAACCAGTTGTCGGTCGGCCCCTCCTCCAGAATATACTCAAGCGCGCCAAGAAAGCCGGCCATGGTCAGAAAACCCGGCCAGTCGAACTCGCGCAGCAGCTTGAAATTGGGTTTGTCGAAATCGATCAGGAACCAGGAAACGGTTGTGACCGCGATACCCGGCAGCACATTGACGAGAAATAGCCAGTGCCAAGAATAGAGATCGGTCAGATAGCCGCCGACCGTCGGGCCGATCGTTGGCGCGAGCGTGGCAACAAGCCCGATCAGCGGTGAGATTATGGCTTGCTTGCTCTTCGGGAAGATCGTGAATGCAGACGCAAAAACGGTCGGGATCATGCCGCCGCCGATGAAGCCCTGAGCTGCGCGCCACACGATCATTTCCTCGATGGAACTCGCGGTCGAGCACAGGACGCTCATCAGCGTGAAGCCTGCCGCCGAGATCACGAACAGATAGCGGGTCGAAATGGCGCGCGACAAAAATCCCGACAGCGGGATCATAATGACCTCGGCAATGAGGTAACTCGTCTGCACCCAAGGGATTTCGTCGGCGCTGGCGGAGATGCCCGCTTGAATTTCGGAAAGCGAGGCCGAGACGATCTGAATGTCGAGGATCGCCATGAACATGCCGAAGACCATGACGATGAACGCCACGATCCGGCGCGTGCCGATTTGGGGTTCGGCTGCTGCGAGCGGCGCAGCGTTGGGCACCAATCCGCCAGCAGCTGGAACGGTTTGCGAGGATATGGCCATGCGATGCCTCTTGGGCGCAAACGCCCATTCCTAGTGCCAGGGCGCCAAATCGATCCGGGAGCCGCAAATGCGAGCATCTACGGGCATCCCGGATCGCGGCGGTCTGGGGCCGCCTAGCGAGGACGATTGTGGGGATCGCCTCGCTTGATCGCCGCGCCCGGCGGGCGCGGTCAACCTCGTTAGTCCGCCCGCGAGGCAGCCTGAGCCCCGCCGGCGTGTGCGTCGCCTTTGGTGTCGACATAGGTTACGACCGAAAGTCCGGGCCGCAAAATCCCTTCTCGAATGGCTCCGCCATCGACGCGGATGCGCACGGGCACGCGCTGTACGATCTTCGTGAAATTGCCCGTGGCGTTCTCCGGCGGCAATAGCGAATATTGCGCGCCCGATGCAGGCGCGATGCTCTCGACGACGCCATGAAAGACGCGGCCATTGGCGGCGTCTACGGCGACATCGGCGGGCTGACCCGGCCGGATGCGGTCGAGCTGAGTTTCTTTATAATTCGCTTCGATGTAGGCCGTGTCGAGCGGGACCAGCGCAAGCAGCCGCGTGCCGGGTTGCACATATTGGCCGAGCTGCACGGCTTTGTTGCCGATGATGCCCGCGAAGGGGGCTTTCACGGCGGTGTAGCTGAGATCGAGCAGCGCCTTGCCAAGGCTCGTCTGAAGTTCCGCGCGCACGCCTTCGGCTTCCTTCACCTGAGCGCTCAGCACCGAAAGATTGGCCTCGGCGGAAAGTTGCGCGGCTTCCGCCGCCTTTACGCCTGCTTGGGCTTGGTCGCGCTCGGCTTGCGCGAGATCGAGCTTTTGCAGGCTGCCGAACTCCTGCCGTGCGAGGCTTTGAGCGCGGCCGAAATCGGCGATGGCGCGAACCTGGCTTGCCTTCGCCGAAAGCAGCTGCGCTTTGGCCTGTTCGATCAGAGCCTGTTGTGCAACGGTTTGCTGCCGGAGCCTTTGAATGGTGGCGTCCTCGGTTGCAAGCTTGTTGCGCGCCGCTGCCGCCGCAATCTGATAGTCGCGGTCGTCGATTTGGGCGAGCGTGTCTCCGGCTTGGACGCTCATGTTCTCCTTGATGGGAACCGCGGTGATGTACCCCGGGACTTTGGCGGAGATGACGGACATGTCGGCCTTCACATAAGCGTCGTCGGTCGAGACAAGGAAGCGTCCCTCGGTCCACCAATAATTGCCGTAGTAGCCGCCGCCCGCAAGGGCAGCAAACAACAAGGCGAGCAACAATATGCGCCGCTTGGACCGCTTCGCTTTGGGCTCACCCCGGTCCAGCAAAGCCGTGGGCAGGCTTCCGGCCGCTTCTGACTGCCCAGTCCTTGCTTCCATCGGGAAGGACGCCGGGGGAAGGGTGTCCTCCAACTCCAGCAGTTCGCCGTCGAAATGCGAAACACTTCCGGTGCTGCGTGGGGCCATTTCTTGCGTTTCCATCGGTTCTTGCTCTTGACGCTCCCGCCGGAAGGATGCACTTACGTTAAACCGAACCGTTCGGTTCGGTTCGGTCGGAAATAAGCGAAGATGCTGACCTGGTCAAGAGCTGAATCGATTGAAGTTATGAATACCTGCCAATATAACTGGCTTATTATGTGGGCAAGCTACAACCGCGAGGGCCGATGCCGGAAGCGCGCATGAAAGAAGACCAAACGGAGCTGGCCGGGGCCCTTGGCTGCGATTCGGCCAAGCGGCAGCAAATCATGGAAGGCGCGCGCCGCATCTTTCTGCAAGACGGCTTCGACGGCGCGAGTATCGGCGATATCGTCCGCGCGGCGGGTGTCTCCAAAGGAACGCTCTACGCCTATTTTCCAGGCAAGGAAAAATTGTTCGAGGCGCTGGTGATCGAAGACCGGCGCAAGCAGGCCGAAGTGCTTTTCGCGCTCGATGAGAACGACCGCGATGTTGCGCGGGTCCTGAGGCGGCTTGGCCAGACTTTCCTCGATATGCTCCTAGCGCCCTCGTCGCTCGACTTCCTGCGCATCGTCATCGGGGCTGCGGCTAAGTTCCCGGCGATCGGCAAGGCCTATTTCGACGCAGGCCCGTGCTACGGCACAACTCGGCTTGGCTGCTACCTTGAGCGCTTGACCGCACAGGGTTTGTTGCGGGTGGACGACCCGAAGCTTGCAGCGCGCCAGTTCCTCGATATGTGCAAGACGGGCATCCATTTGCGTATGATGCTTGGGGATCGCGAGCCGCCGGCGCGCGAGGAGATAGAGCGCAATCTCAATAGCGCGGTGAGGGTTTTCCTTGCCGCTTACGGCCAAGTCTAAGTAAAGCGGGCGTTCGCCAAGGGTGATAAGGCTGAAGCGCATGAACGAAAAAACAGGCAAGGACGCCCGATGGCCGTTTGTAGTCTTATATTGCTTCATGTGGGCCGGTATGATCGGCACCGGCTTGAACGAAGATCCCATTCGCTTCGATCTCAAATTTACCGTCGTCTTCGGACTCATCGCGATCATGGGCATCGTTATCTTCATCGCGGCGGCCAGATTTCACAGCCGTTCGCCCTATGCATTCAATCATTCAACGGTAATCGGCAATCTGGCCTGGCACATCTTTCTGCTCACCGGCATCGTCTTCATAAGCTTTCTATTTTTTGCCTCCACCGTGCAAATCTTAGTTCTGAAGTTCGATGCGCCGCTGTTTGAAAGCGGGTGCGATAAGATCAGCCAGCGGGACGTCTCGCTCTTCGTGTGGGGCGCCATGGCGAAAGGCGCCGTCGAGTTCGCTGCCAAATACCTGCCGCTACCGGCCGCAGCCTGCGCGCCAGACCAGAGTAGCCGCATAACCGGCATAACCACGCTAGCCATCCGCTCATTCGCCGCGCTCGTGCTGGTCTGGTATGCCATCGGCCTTGGAAAGGCGTGGTATTTTCGCTTGCGTAAGCCGCGAGGCGCCGGCACCTGAAGCCTGCGCCGTTCGGTGCGCGATTATCCGCCGTGGGCGGAGCGAGGGATCGGACCGGTTAGCACCCCGCCTGGGGTCAGCCGGTCCGGATATGGACCGTGCCCTATCAGGCGATCTCCATGAAGGTATCGGCCTCGTCTCCAGCCATATCTCGTCCTCGTCCACCGGCGTCTTCCGTAGTAATACGCATTCTTTTCGGCGACAGGCACTAGATTGCTACCGGCGGCCCGCTGTTCGGCGCCAGCACCTGCGGAGATACCGAGAAGAAGAGCGATCGCGGATATACCAAGAATCGCTTTCATGGGGTCTACTCCATAAAGTTCCTTCCGCTAGCCTTACAAAGCGATGCCCACTAGGCTATCTGCATTAATAAATATGCTTAGCGATGACTTAATCGTTTCGAGCAAAAGCCCCCAGACTCATTGCTTGCGCCGAGGCGTAGAGTGACGTCGCTTTCGCAGAAAATGTTAGCGGATGCTCAGCGCGAAGAGTTCCGCCGCCCGCTCCGGCGGCTGGAGCTTGCCATCCACGAGGAACAGCACCCGGCCGGCCGCCTTCGCGAAGTTCGGATCGTGTGTCACGACCACGACGGTGCGGTTCTGGTGGCGGGCCAAATCCTGAAAAATCGTGCGCAGGTTCTCGCTCGCCTTCGTATCGAGCGCGCCGGTCGGCTCGTCGGCGAAGATAATGAGCGGATCGTTGGCGAGTGCGCGCGCGACCGCCACGCGCTGGCGCTGCCCGCCCGACATCTGGCCCGGAAGCTTCTTCGCTTGATCGCCAAGGCCGAATGAACCGAGCAGCTCAAGCCCTTTGGCGACGGCTTCGCTTTCGGAAAGCAGCCCGAGCTTTCGGACCGGCAGAAGCACATTGTCGAGCGCGGAAAACTCGGCGAGAAGAAAATGGAACTGGAAAACGAAGCCGAGCTGGCTGAGCCGGATGTTGGCGAGGCCGTCCTCGCTCAGCCCCGCTGTGTCGGCGCCGTTGAGCCAAATTTTGCCTGAAGTCGGCATGTCGAGCAAGCCGAGGAGATAGAGCAGCGAGGATTTGCCCGAGCCGGATGGCCCCATCACCGCGACGAATTCGCCCTGCCCGATCTCAAGATCGATATTCTCCACGAGGGTCGCCGGAACGTCTCCGGGCAGCACGCGGGTCAAGCCTTCGGTGCGCAGCACGACGCTCATGCCGCGCCCCGCAGGATGTCGACGGGATGGACCCGCGCGCCCTTCCGCGCGGGCAAATAAGCGGCTGCCAGGGAGGACGCCATGGCGAATCCGATGCCGAGCGCGATGGGCGACCAGCCCCAGTCGAGCGGAATATAAGTTGGCTCTGTGTTAAAGGGGGTCTTGATCTGGATGTACGAGAGCCCCTCCATCATGGAAAGGCCGAGCGCGGTCCCGAGAATGCTACCGGTCACACCGGCGATCGCGCCCTCGATCAGGAAGATGAAGAGGATGTTCCGCGCGTGAAAACCCATGGACTTCATGATCGCGATATCGCGCGTTTTCTCCAAAACCACGGTCGATATCACGTTGTAAATGCCGAACGACGCCACGACCAAAATGGCGCCGACTATCGCGTAGGTGATGGTCCTTCGAACCTTGAGCAGGCTTATCAAATCCTGGCTCGCTTCCTGCCACGATTGCGATTTGTATCCCACCCCAGCTTCCACGATCTTGGCGACCTCGGTCGAATTATCGGGGTCGTCGAGCTGCAGGATGAAGCGGTTGGCAATATTCGGCCGGTTGAGGAGGTTTTGGCTGCGCTTTAAAAGGATGAAAACCTGCCCCTCGTCATAGGCCGCATTGCCGGTCCTGAACACCCCGACGATTTTCATGGTACGGACGACACCAACCGGTGAGGTAACGGTGACGTTCTTTCCCATGCCGATGCGGAATTTGTCCGTTAGCCCGCTTCCAAGAATAATGCCGTCAGGATTGGTGGCGAGCGTGTCAAGCGAACCCGCAATGAGATGCGCCTCGATTGTGCTCACATTTTTCATCAGGTCCGGGATGACACCGTTCACCGTCGCGCCCAGATCCTTGCCCGCAAAGGTGACGATAACCTGCCCAACGAGCACTGGCGCTACGCGCACATGCGGGATCGACCCGATAAAGGCTTGCTTCTCCTTATATTGCCGGATGCCGCGCACCTCGGTGCGGGGCTTCACGCTGCGGATTTCCACGAGCGCGTCCGGGTAGGCGAGCCTTGCCGGCTGGGGGCGCGGATCGCGATATTCGTCGTAAACCGTGACGTGAGGAGAATTGTCCACGAGCCGCTTGATGAAATCGGCGTCCGACCCTTGCATCAGCGAGGACGTGGCGAGGAAAAACGCTACGCCCAAAGTGATGCCGAGGAGGGAGACGAGGGTCTGGCGGCGCCGGGAAAGCAGATGGCTGAGCGCAATGGATAGCGCTAACTTCATCGCTGGGCTCCTTGATCCGGCTTCGGGGCGGCGCCCTGCGGCTCGAGCCGCACGCGCACCGTCTCGCCGGCTTCCAAGCTCTGCGAAGGATTGTTCACGACGAGGTCGTTCTCCGTAAGCCCGGCGGCGATTTCGACGCGCTCGCGGCCCTTGATTCCGATTTGCGCAGGGAGGCGGACAAGCTTTCCCTCGCGGACAAGCCATAATGCCGATCCCGAAACCGCGGAAGCCGGCACTAACAGCGCATCTTGCTTCTCGCGCGTCACAATGTTGGTTTCGGCTGTCATGCCGATCATCAAAGCCGTACCGGCCGGCAGCTCGATGCGCACGCGGTAGCTGCGCGCCACCGGATCGCCCTTGGGCGTGATCTCGACCACATTGCCAGTGAAGACGCGCGCAGGGAATGCGTCGGACCGGATCAGCACCCTCTGGCCAACCTTCACGAGAGGAATGTCCTCCTCGTCCACGTCCGCGGAGATGCGCAAGGGCACGCCAGCCTTCGCCAGATAAAACACCGGCTGGTTGATGGGAATGTAATCGCCCACCTCGCCGTCGCGCCGGATAATGAGGCCGTCCGAGGGCGTGCGAAAAGACATGAAAGTCAGAGTTTCGTTCGCGCGCCGGGCTGCTTGCCGGGCCGCATCCATTTCGGAACGGGCCTGATCGAACTTTTCTTGCGTTGCCCAGCCTTGCTTCAAGAGGACGCCGGCGCGTTCGAACTGCTGCACCGCATATTTGGACCGGGCTTCTAGCTCGCCAACGGACGCCCGCAGATCGTTGTCGTCGAGGCGGCCTAGAATATCGCCCGCTTTCACCGGCTGGCCTTCATCGGCCCACAATTCGATGATGCGGCCGGCAACCTGCGGCGCCACGCGGATTGTCACGCTCGCTTCGACCGTTCCCGTCGCGTAGACCGCTTGTATAGCTGGGCCGCGCAACGCCCGCACGACGGTGACGCTGCGCGGAAGCGACACGCGCCAAGCAGCGGCTAGCACAGCCGCAAGGAGGGCAAGCGCAATCAGCGGGCGAAGCAGGGCGCGCTGCCGGGGCCGGCTTATGATGGTGCTGTCCTGCTTCATGGAAGCCTCAAGCTGTGCTTTGCAAATTTGCCGCGGCGTTCTTGGTTTTGTGCGATTTCCCTTTAGCTGCCGTTTGCTTAAGAGCATTATAAGGCACAGCTTTGTCACTCGCGCGGCAGGGTAGCGTGAAAAGGCTGTCTAAAGATCGGCACGCCACTTGACGCAAGGGCGGCGCCGGCTGAGAAGATAGTTAAGCGTTGGCGAGATGTTAATAATCCGCCGGGATTTCAGAGCCTTGTCCTATCGGTTGCCACACAGCAAAAGGAGCAGGAGGAGTCCATGAACCGCAGAGAGCTTTTAGGGGTAGCCGTTGCTGGAGCATCGTTGGCACTTGCGTCAAACGGAGCGCTGGCGGACGAGCATGACCACATGAACCATATGGCCCACATGGGACACCCGAAGCTGAGTGAGACGGCGAGAAATTGCGTCTCGGCCGGAGATGCTTGCGTCAGTCATTGCCTTGGCTTGTTTGCTATGGGCGACATCTCCGTGGCAGCCTGCGCAAAAAGCGTCTACCAAATGACGGCCATTTGTGAAGCTCTTGCCCGCCTCGCCTCCGCAAATTCCGCGCATTTGCCAGAGCTTGCCAAGGTTGCTCACGCCACGTGCCTCGAATGCGAGAAGGAATGCCGCAAGCACGAAAATGAACATGCCGAATGCAAAGCGTGCGCGGAAAGCTGTGCGGCTTGCGCAGAGGAATGCAAGAAGCATATCGCCTGATTTAACGGCTTTCTTTTAGGTGCCCAACTTAGCTGCGAGACACGTGCTGAAGCCTGCGCTATTTTGAAGCGGAATCAGAGCAGAATTGCCAGCTAAAGCGGGAGGGGCCGATGCAAGCTCAAATGATGAACATGCCGCTCAACGTGTCTTCGATTTTGCGGCATGCCGAGACGGTCTACGGCAATAACGAGATCGTCAGCAGGCTGCCGGAAGGCGGCCTGTGGCGCTACACCTATGCAGCGGCAGCTTCGCGCGCCCGCCGGCTTGCCAATGCGCTCACCCGGCTCGGCGTGCAGCATCAAGACCGGGTGGGCACCCTTGCCTGGAACACACACCGCCATTACGAGCTGTATTACGCTATCTCAGGCTCGGGCGCGATCGTGCACACGTTGAATCCGAGGCTCTTCCCCGAGCAAATCGTATACATCGTCAACCACGCCGAAGACGCCGTTCTCTTTTTCGACATCACCTTCCTGCCGCTCGTCGAGAAGATCAAAGACGAACTGACAAGCGTGAAGCATTTCGTTGCGATGGTCAGCCGCGAGCACATGCCGCAATCGTCGCTGCCGCTGCTTTGCTATGAAGATTTGATCGCCGCGGAAAGCGACAGCTTCGATTGGCCGGTGCTCCATGAGGGCCTTGCCGCCGCTCTCTGCTATACCTCGGGGACCACCGGCCATCCGAAGGGTGTGCTGTATGGCCACCGTTCAACCGTTCTTCACGCCATGACCTGCATGGCCACCGATGCGCTGGGGGTGTCGAGCCAGGGGTCGATCTTGCCGGTCGTGCCGATGTTCCATGTCAATGCATGGGGCATCCCCTATTCCGCGACCATGGTGGGCGCCAAGCTTGTGTTGCCTGGAGCCGCGCTCGATGGCGCTTCGCTCTACCAGCTTATGACGGACGAGAAAGTCACCTTATCGCTCGGCGTGCCTACTGTTTGGCTCGGCCTTTTGCATTATTGCGATCGGGCGAACGTAAAACTCGAACACCTGGAACGCACGGTCATCGGCGGCTCGGCCGCGCCGGAATCGATGATCCGTCAATTCCAGGACAAACATAATGTGTTTGTGATCCACGCCTGGGGCATGACCGAGATGTCGCCGATAGGTACGGCGAACAGCATGACCGCGCATATGGCGAGCCTACCCCCTCATGAGCGCTGCAAGCTGCAGTCGAAGCAGGGCCGGCCCGTATTCGGTGTGGAGCTGAGAATACTCGGCCCGGATGGCAAGGAAATGCCGCGAGACGGCAAGGCCTTCGGCCGGCTGCTTGTGCGCGGGCCGTGGGTCGCCAGCGGTTATTACAAGGATGACGACCGCAGCGCTTGGGTGGATGGCTGGTTCGACACCGGCGATGTCGCGACCGTCGACGAAACCGGCACGATGAATATCGTGGACCGTTCCAAGGATGTGATCAAATCGGGCGGCGAATGGATCAGCTCGGTGGAGCTTGAGAATATTGGCGTCTCGCATCCCGCAGTCGCCGAGTGCGCGGTCATCGGGGCGCCGCATCCGAAGTGGGACGAGCGGCCTGTGCTTCTCGTGGTCAAGAAAGAGGGGCATGAGGTGACGAAGGCGGAGATGACCGCCTTCCTCGAAGGCAAGGTCGCAAAATGGTGGCTGCCCGACGAGGTGCTGTTCGTGACGTCGCTGCCTCACACCGCAACGGGCAAGCTGCTAAAACGCCAGCTGCGCGACGAGTTCGCCCACGTTTTGATGCAAAAGACCGCCGCGGCGTCGT
>JBKQIH010000245.1:0-6744 GCA_052148445.1 Rhodomicrobium sp. | reverse complement strand
GGTTCTCGCCGAGGGTAGCCAGGTTGCAAGGATCTACGGGCGGAGCCGCATCAGCGAGCGCCACCGGCATCGCTACGAGGTCAACGTTAACTACGTCGAGCGCTTGGAGCAGGCGGGGTTGCGTTTCTCAGGGCTCTCCCCGGACAAAAAGCTGCCGGAAATTATCGAGATTCCCGGCCATCCGTGGTTTGTTGGCGTGCAGTTTCATCCGGAGCTGAAATCCCGGCCTTTCGATCCGCACCCGCTTTTCTCATCCTTCGTGGGCGCGGCGGTCAACCAAAGCCGCCTCGTCTGACGGCGCGGTGCTTCACGTCTGAAACAAGCGCTCCTCGTGGCGCACAAACTAAAAATGATTTGTACGCACGGGAAATCATCCCTTACTCTGCGGGAAACGCGTCCTACGCCTCCGCATCTTTTCACCAATATCGCACTGGGAGACGATTTCAATGCACGCTCGTAAAGTTCTGACGCTGCTTCTTGCCGTTGCGTTACAGGCCGTCTCCGCACACGCTGGCAATTCGGCAGGCAATATGCCAAGCGCGAATGCATCAACCGACGACGAGGCCGCCTTAAATGCCGTTGCGCGCACTGTAGGAGGCGTGCGATACAATTTCGTCCTGCCGGAAGGCCAATGCCTTCTCGAGGATGGAAACCCTCAAGACGCCAAGTTTATTCGCGTGGTCAGGACGCTTTTTCAGGGGGCCAAGAACACGCTCATTGCCGCGACGGCTGAATGCGGCCGCCGCGCTAGGCTCCGCAGCGGCGACCTTAGCAACATCACAGACTACGCCGCGTATTATACGCCCGACAACTTCGTTAATTCCAAAGTGCCCGGTGAAACGCAGAGCCTGCGCAAGAGCCTCTGCGCCGATATGCGCAAACAGGGCGATGCCGTATTGTCCGGAGTGAAGGACATCGTCGCCCAGAAGGCGAAGGAGCTGCAAGCCAATATTGCCGTCACCAGCACAAGCTATATCGGCGTCGTGGACGAGGACGCGCATGGTTGCTACGCGGCGCTGCTGGTCGGCACCAAGGGGGCCGGCGGCAAAACCGTGCTGATGTCAAGTCTCGTTACAAGCACGGTGCTTCACGCGAAGCCTTTATTTCTAGCGATTTACAAGGAATATTCAGGTCCCGAAACAACACAGGCCAGCGTGCGGACCGCGAAGGACACGCTCGCGGAGTTGGACAGAAAGAATCCATGACCCCTCAGTTTTTGCAGCCGGCTTCCCCGAACGCCGCGATCGATATTCGCGGCGTTCGCATCTCCCAGCAAGCGAAGCTCGCGCTGTTCGCCGGTCCGTGCCAGCTCGAAAGCCGCGCGCATGCCCTTGAAACGGCGTCGGCGCTCAAGGAGATCGCCTCACGGCTTGGCATCGGCCTTATCTATAAGACCTCGTTCGACAAAGCGAACCGCACGAGCGCGGCGAGCGCGCGCGGGCTAGGGCTCAAGGCAGCGCTGCCCATTTTCGCGGAAATTCGCGAAGCGCTGGGCTTGCCCGTGGTGACGGATGTTCACGAGGCATCGCAATGCGCGAGCGTGGCCGAGGCTGTGGATGTTTTGCAAATCCCCGCTTTTCTTTGCCGGCAAACGGACCTTCTCATCGCGGCGGCCGAAACCGGCCGCGTGGTGAAGATTAAGAAAGGCCAGTTCCTGGCGCCCTGGGATATGAAGAACGTGGTCGCAAAGGTTCTGTCGGCCGGGAATCCGAATGTGCTCGTCACCGAGCGTGGGGTCAGCTTCGGCTATAATACCCTCGTCACCGACATGCGCGCGCTGCCGATTCTAGCTGAAACGGGCTGCCCCGTGGTGTTCGACGCGACCCACTCGGTACAGCAGCCGGGCGGGCGCGGCACCGAAAGCGGCGGCGAGCGGCGTTTTGTGCCGGTGCTTGCGCGGGCCGCGGTTGCTGTGGGCGTCGCCGCCCTTTTTATCGAAACGCATCAAGACCCAGATCGCGCGCCGTCCGACGGTCCGAATATGCTGCCCTTGTCCTCGATGGAGGCGCTTTTGCGGGAACTGCTGGCATACGACGGGCTGGCAAAAGCGCGGCATGGCGGTAGCTAAGGCCGCCGGCATTCAAGCGAGCGTAATAGAGCGCCGTTGCCATCGCCGCACTCGATGCGGCCATCCAGGAAAAAAGCGAGATATTTCAAAGGCAATCTGGATAGCCGGGTCCAGCCCGGCCATGACAGTGGAGGGAAGTCCAGCTTAGCTTCGGTTGCGAGGCCGAAAATCAGGCACATTTTTTGAAAGGTAAATTGGCCCCCGCGCTGGAACCGGTCCGGCCGCTAAGCAATCGCTTCGCAGACGGATAGGCCCAAGCGCGGAGGCCTAAGTGCGCTCAGAGCGGACGGTTGGCAACTGACGTTACCTGCCGCCGCCGGTTTGCGCAGCCTGAACTACTTCGCTGCCGGAGCAGGAGCCGGTGCAGCCGGAGCAACCGGAGCGTAGCCATACGGGCCGTAGCCGGGACCGTAGCCGGGACCATAGCCGTAGCCGCCGGGATAGCCCCATGGGCCATTTCCGCCCCAGCCGTTGTTGCCCCAGCCGTTGTTGCCGTTCCAGCCGTTGTAGCCGTTGCCGCCGCCCCAGCCGGAGCCCGAGCCGCCCATGCTGAAGTTCATGCTGCCGGTACCGTTGCCCCAGCCATTGCCGTTGCCCCAGCCATTATTGTTCCAGCCATTGTTGCCCCAGCCGTTGTCCCATGGACCCCAGCCCCAAGCGCTGGCGCTGCCGGATGTGAGCGCAGCGGCGCTGATGCCGAGAAGGCATGCAACTGCCGCACCTTTGATAAGCTTATGCATAGAATTACTCCCGTTATCGCCATTGCAGAATGCTTCGGAGCCTTGCTGCGAAGCTTCCGTCTCCTTCTCCCCGTCACCAGCCGTTGAGGCCGGGATACCTGTTCCATACGGTGTGTGCCGTATGGCCCATGCGACCCGTACACGGATCATCAAGAACGCATGCCCTTGAAGCGCCGGGGTAAACTCCGTTATTACAGACATAGCCGGAACCGTAGCATTAGGCTTGCGGTACAGCTGACCGTGGTGGACAGCCCGGCAGGCTAAGACCTGCTGATAACATATCTGAATGTGACTAAGTGAGGGGCCGGTGTCAAGCTGATGATGTGGCTGCCGGCTGCGACAAAGTATGCCAATTCAAAGTGTTGGCCTAGCTAAAGCTGGCCGCACACCCCGTAGTTGGGCGCGATTCAGCAGGGCGCAAGCACCACCCGGCCCCCTTCAGTTCCCGGTCCGCACGAGCCGCTTCACATAAAAACACCACGGAACCCACGCAGCCAAATATTTTTTTATATGAAATTGCTGCTTTTCCGTTCACGGAGGCTTGGTTCTAGGTTACGATCAACTTTCCATCTGCTGGATATTTTGGATATCGTAAGACCGCCATTGACATTTTCGAGCGGCGAGACGGGGCAAACACCTCTAGGGCAGCTTAAGCAGCGATTAGAGTGCAAGCATACAAGCATAAAGGCGAGGTGCGGTTAACCGGAGTAGGCCTTATGGCCCAAGGGGCCGAAGATTGGTTGAGCGTGCATATGCGGGTCGCGGGTGCGTTACGCGACATTCGCGAGGGTATTGCATCGTTAAAGGCGAAATCGGCGGAGCTGCGATCGTTCGCAAACCCGGCATCGACGCCGATCCCGGCCTTAGCGGAGGCCGAACAATCCCTGCGTCTGTTTGTCGAGCAGGCACCGGTGGCCATCGCCATGTTCGACTGCGAAATGCGCTATCTTGCGGCAAGCCGCCGCTGGAACGCCGAGTATGGCCTCGGCGAGGCGAGCCTTGCTGGCCGCTCCCATTACGACGTCTTTCCAGAAACGCCAGTGTCCTGGAAGGAGGTGCACCGCTGCTGTCTCGCCGGAGAGACTTTACGGGAGGAGCAGGATTGCTTCGAGCGGGCAGATGGCAGCCTCCACTGGATGGATTGGAGCGTGTGGCCATGGCGCACGGCGGCCGGCCGCATTGGCGGCATCTCCATTCTCACCGAGGATGTGACGAAGAAGGTTCTAGCCGAGCGGGCATTAGCCGAAACTCAGGCCGATCTTAATCTAGCGCAAACCATGACCCTTACCGGCAGCTGGCGGCTTGTCCCGGGCGATAGCGAAACGAAGGTGTCCGGCGAGATGTCCCGTATCTTCGGCTTTTCCCGGAGGACCCCGCTGACCCATGAGCGGTTCCTGGCCTCGGTCCATCCCGACGACCGCGCAGTTGTCGACTGCCAATGGAAGGCCGCTCTGAAAGGGGCGCCCTTCGACGCCGGGTACCGCATTATCGTTGGCAACGAGACCAAGTGGATTCGTGCACGAGCCGAGCTGAAATTCAATGCATCGGGCGAACTCCTCGGCGGCTTGGGTACGGTACAGGACATAACGGCCCAGAAGAGCGCGGAGGAAGCCTTGCGTCAGAGCGAGGAACTGTTCCGCGGCATTTTCGAGAACGCAGATACTGGCATTTGCATTCTGGGCCTGGAGGGACGGTTCCAAGCTTGCAATCCGGCTTATTCCGCGATGCTGGGCTACACTTGCGAAGAACTTCGCGCGCTCAATGCCGGGGATATTGTGCATCCCGAAGATCGCGACGCGAACATGGCGGAGTTTCGCCGGCTCGTCCGGCAAGAGATCCCGTTTTACGCGCTGGAGAATCGTTATCTGTGCAAGCGCGGCAAGCCCATTTGGGTGCGAAAATACGTCTCCACTCTGCGGGGGCCGGGGAACAAGCCCGCTAGCATCATCGCACTCATCACCGACATCACCGAGAGCAAGCGTCAAAATCAGGAAATCCGCCTGATCCTAAGCGAGATGAAACATCGCTCCAAGAACCTGCTCACCCTCGTGCAGTCGGTAGCGCGCCAGACGCTGGCCTCGGGTTCGGAAGACTTCGCTGTCCGTTTTGGGGAGCGCATAGAGGCGATGGCCGCCGGTCAAGACCTGCTCGTCAGCGGCAATTGGACAGGGGTGGACCTCGATGCGCTGGTACGCTCGCAACTTGCGCATTTCGAGGATCTGATCGGCACGCGGATTTTAATCAAGGGGCCGCCGCTGACCCTCTCCTCGTCCGCAGTCCTAACCATGGGCATGGCGCTTCACGAGCTGGCCACCAATGGGGGCAAATATGGCGCTCTTTCCAATCGCACCGGCGGGATTGAGATCGCGTGGCGGCTTATCCCCGATGGGGCGGCGAACCGAAGGTTCGAAATGACCTGGACCGAACGAGGCGGCCCGGAGGTCGTGCCTCCAGAGTACTCGGGTTTTGGCACGGTGCTCATCGAGGATATCCCCCGCAGCAACTTCGATGCCGAGGTTGCGCTCAATTACGCGCCGCAAGGGCTGCGCTGGCACCTCGATTGTCCGGCTGAAAGCATTTTGGAGCTTCCGGATGCCACTTCCGGTGCAAGCAACACGGCGAAAACCCAATAAAATATGCACAACCGCAAAGTTCGCCCCCAAAGTCTCAGGACTTGCCGGGCAGCTTTTCGTTTGCCTCGACGGCAGCGGAAATATCCTGCTTCTCCTCTTCGCTGCACCCCATATTTTCAGCCCGAGGGGCGGGCGCCGTCTCACCGGCCGCAGTCACCGGTTTTTCCGTCTCCGGCTTTTCCATCTCCGGCTCTATCTTCCCAGCTAAAAGCTGAACGGTAAAGAGATGGAGCGCGTTGACGTATAGGAGCTGGCTTTCGTTCCATTTCCCTGTCCTCCTCATCCTGAGAAGGAGCGCATCCCGGTTCGCGATCACAAGATCTTGCAGTCCGCATTTTTGAGCCCGGGCGGTAAGGCGCGCCGCCTCTATCACTGCGCGTGCCTCGTCATCGGGCACGACGATTTTGGAAGGATCGGATTTATCGATCTCCAAAATTTTCCTGTCGCTTTGCACGATTTTGGTGGGGAGCGATTGCCACGCGAGCGCCTTAAGCGTCTGCAGCGTTCTCTCGCCGATCTCGGCGGGCACAGTTTGACTTTCCGCCGCCGGTATCGATGCCACTAGCGAAGCGAGCGCAATAAGTGAAGCCCGGAAAATCATGCAAGCCCTACTCGATGAACCATGGCGCCGCAGGGGGCCGCGACGCCAAACCGGAGGCTATCGCATCCGGAGAATCCGGGCAACACTCTAGCTTAGGCGCATGGGCTTAGACATTATGCGAGCCCGTCCAGGGACCGCGCCGCAGATTGGCAATAATACCCCTCAGCGTGCGCACCTCCTGCTCGGTTGGGGCCATGCGGGCGAACATGGTCCGGATGTTATTGACCATCGTCTCGCGCTTCTGGGGCGGAAAAAGAAAGCCGCACTCGTCGAGTTCCCGTTCCAGATGCTCGAAAAAGCCGAGAAGCTCGTGCCGCTCGGCCGGCCGGCTCGCCTTGAAACGCTGACCGGCGCCTTGCGGTGCATCCGGGAGCTGGCGGCCGAGCGAATCCGGAGCGGTGAGCTTGCGCCATTCATAGGCAAAGAGCAGCACCGATTGAGCGAGGTTCAGCGATGCGAACGCCGGATCGACCGGCGCCGTCACGATCGCGTCGGCGATGGCGAGATCGGAATTCTCCAATCCCGTCCGCTCCTTGCCGAACATGATGCCGCAGCGCCAGCCCTCCTCCCTGCGCTCGAACATAACAAGAGCGGCGCTGCCGGGGGCGAGCACCGGCTTCGCCAAGAACCGGCTCCGCGCGGTCGTCGCGGCGACGTAATGCAAATCGGCGACGGCCGCGGCGAGCGTGCCGAATAGTGCTG
>JBKQIH010000244.1:0-3342 GCA_052148445.1 Rhodomicrobium sp. | reverse complement strand
TCGTACACGGCCATTCGGTGACCTGCCCGCTGCACAATTGGGTGATCGGCCTCGCCACGGGAGAAGCGCAGGGCGCCGATAAGGGCTCGGTGAAAACCGTGCCGCTAAAGCGGGAAGGCGGGCGCCTTCTTCTCGACGCGAAGGCGCTTTGGCTGGGCAGAGGCGAGTAACGGAGGAGCTGCGATGCGGGAGCCCATTCGCACTACCTGTCCCTACTGCGGCGTCGGTTGCGGCGTGCTCGCAAGCCGCCGACCCGATGGCAGCGCCGGTGTAAAAGGCGATCCGGACCATCCGGCCAATTATGGACGGCTGTGCTCCAAAGGAACGGCACTTGGGGAGACCCTTTCGCTTGAGGGGAGGCTGCTGCAGCCCTCGATCGGCGGCCGGCCCGCGGCGTGGAGCGAAGCTCTGGATCTCGTTGCGTCCAGGTTCAAATCCGCCATCGAAGAGCACGGCCCGGACTCCGTCGCCTTTTACGTCTCGGGGCAGTTGCTCACCGAAGACTACTACGCCGCCAACAAGCTGATGAAGGGCTTCATCGGTTCGGCGAACATCGACACCAATTCGCGTCTCTGCATGGCCTCGTCGGTCGCGGGCCACCGGCGCGCGTTCGGGGCCGATATCGTGCCTGGCGTGTACGAGGATCTAGAGTTCGCCGATCTTGTGGTTCTGGTGGGCTCGAACCTCGCCTTTTGCCACCCAGTGCTGTTCCAGCGCCTGCTTGCGGCCAAGGAGAAGCGCGGCACGAAGATCGTGGTCATCGACCCGCGCGCGACCGCCACCGCCGACGGCGCCAGCCTTCATTTGCCGTTGGCGCCGGGCTCCGACGTGATGCTCTTCAACGGACTTCTGGCACATCTCGACACAAACGGCGCCGTGGATGCGGGTTATGTCGAACGGCACACCTCTGGATTTCAGGAGGCGCTGAACTGCGCGCGGGAAAGCAGCCTCGAAGACGTGGCTGGGCACACTGGGCTTGCTAAAAAGGACCTGCTCGCGTTCTACAACCTCGTTTTGGCTCACGAACGCACCGTTACCGTATTCAGTCAGGGCGTGAACCAGTCTTCGGCGGGCACGGACAAGGTCAACGCGATCATCAACTGCCATCTCGCGACCGGCCGGATCGGGCGTCCCGGCATGGGGCCGTTCTCCGTTACGGGTCAGCCCAACGCCATGGGCGGACGGGAGGTGGGCGGGCTCGCCAACATGCTCGCCGCGCATATGGATCTCGACAATTGCGGCCATCGCGATCTCGTGCGCCGTTTCTGGAACGCCCCTCGAATCGCTTCAGAACCTGGCTTGAAAGCGGTCGACCTGTTCCGCGCGGTTGGCGGCGGACGCATTAAAGCCTTGTGGATCATGGCGACCAATCCCGTCGATAGCCTCCCGGAAGCCGACGAGGTGCGCGCCGCTCTTGAGCGTTGTCCCTTCGTGGTAGTCTCCGATATCACTGCCGAAACCGATACCGCGGCGTACGCGCATGTGTTGCTGCCATCCACCGGCTGGGGCGAGAAGGACGGGACCGTCACCAACTCCGAGCGGCGCATCTCCCGCCAGCGGCCGTTCCTGCCGGCTCCGGGAGAGGCGCGGCCCGATTGGTGGCAGATGGCGGAAGTTGCAAAACGCATAGGTTTCGCCGCCGCATTTCCCTACCAGAACGCGGCGGAGATCTTCGCCGAGCATGCCGGACTTTCCGGTTTCGAAAACGATGGTTCGCGCGCTTTCGACATCGGCGCCTATGCCGGGATCGCGGCCCAGGATTTCGATGAGTTGGCGCCCTTCCAATGGCCGCAACCCGCCGGCCGGTCCGCCTGCGAAACAAGGCACTTCTCTAATGGCGCTTTCTTTACAGCGGATGGAAAAGGGCGGTTTGTGGCTGCGCCTTGGCGGGCACCGCAATCCTCTCCCGGGCGCGATTTTCCGCTGACGCTGAATACGGGGCGCGTTCGCGATCAATGGCACACCATGACCCGCACCGCGAAATCGCCCCGCCTCATGAGCCATGTGTCCGAGCCGTTCGTAGAGGTCCATCCGGCCGATGCGGCGCGTTACGGGCTTCGGGAAGGCGCCCTCGCCATCGTTCGCAGCGCCCGCGCCGAGGTGGTGGTGCGTGTGGGCGTGCCGGGCGGGCAAAGGCCGGGATCGGTCTTCGTACCCATGCATTGGACCGATCGATTTGCCAGCAAGGGGCGCGTCGATGCGCTGATCGCAGGTCTCACCGATCCAATTTCCGGCCAGCCCGAATTGAAGTTCACGCCTGTTTCGGTAGCGCCGTACCCCGCCGCTTGGCACGGCTTTGCAGTGTCGAAGCGGATGCCGGATAGCGAAGGCCTGGATTACTGGGCGCTCGCGCGGACGAAGGGCGGTTTCCGGCTCGAATTCGCGGGACTATCGCCCGTCGTGGATTGGACAGCTTTCGCCCGTGCGGTTCTCTCGCTCGATGAGAGCGGGGATCTGCTTGCCTATCACGACACGGCGGCGGGTCAGCACCGGTTTGCCGCTTTCGAAGACGGCCGTGCGATCGGCTCGCTCTATATCGCCCGCGATCCGGTTTCTGTGTCGCGCAGCTGGGCGTGCGGTCAACTCGGTCAAACGGTGTCCGAACCGCGGGGCCGGCTGGAATTGCTCGCCGGAAGGACCGCCGCAGGTGGCGAGGACCGCGGCGCCATCGTCTGCTCGTGCTTCGAAGTAGGCGCTAAGCAAATCGCGGAGGCTGTCACGTCGGGGCGCTGCGGCGATGTCGAAGCAATCGGCAAAAAACTCCGCGCCGGCACGAATTGCGGTTCGTGCCGGAGCGAAATCCGAAAAATCATTCAGATCCATTGTGCATCGAAGGCCGGGTGACACCGCGCCTGAAGGGGGTATCATGCCAGAGAAAAATCCAGGACGTTTCAATTTCTTTAGCCTAGCGCCGCGCATGAGCACGCTGCATCTGACTTGGCTGGCGTTTTTCATAAGCTTCTATGTTTGGTTCAACCATGCTCCGCTGATGGCGTCGATCCGCACATCGCTGCATTTAACGAAACAGGAAGTTACGGCGCTGCTGATCCTTAACGTGGCGCTGACGATACCGGGGCGCGTCATCATCGGCATGCTGGTCGATAAATTCGGCCCGCGCCTTATGTTCTCGCTGCTGCTAGCCCTTTCCGGAGCCCTTTGCATACCGTTCGCGCTCGCGAACGATTTTACCGGGCTCGCGCTTTCGCGGTTCTTTCTAGCCCTTGCCGGGGCGGGTTTCGTGGTCGGGATTCGCATGATCGGGGAATGGTTTCCGGCGAAGGAAACCGGAATCGCGCAAGGCATCTACGCGGGTTTCGGTAATTTCGGTTCCGCGGCGGCGGC